>CAIUVD010000133.1 GCA_903902515.1 uncultured Planctomycetota bacterium
CGCGGCGGCTTCGGCGGCGGCGACCGTGGCGGTCGTGACCGCTACTGATCCCACCGGGTTTCCCGGTTGATCAAACGGCCCCCTGGTTTTCGAACCAGGGGGCCGTTGCATTTTGAGAGATGGCGCGGGCACCAGCACCTCCAGCAGCCCCCAAAGGCCGTTATTCGCTGGGAACTTCCTGGGCTTTCAACTGCGAGGTTCGATCCTGCTCAACATGATCGGCGGTCGTCCGGGTGGTTTCCAAAAGGGTGATCACCGCCACGGCGGCCCCCCACGCCAGCAACGCCAGAAATCCCCAGGTCAGCAACCAGCTCCAACGCACCACACGAGGTGCGGAAATCCGAAGATCTTGCTTGAGGTAAGTTCGGCCATGGGTGGCCAAATCACCGCGATCATAGGATTGGTAGAGTTCCTTGAGGGCGGTCTTCGGATCGGACTTGCGGGCCATGGGTCACCATGCGTACCACGTCGGGAGACCTTCCGCCAGCGCGGGATGGTGTCCGGCGGGGTTCACCGGAGGATGTCGGGACCGATGTCGCCGTCTTCCCGCTCTCGGTGCCTGCATGCGCCCCCGGTGGTGCCATGACCTCTCGGCTGCCGTGGTGGATTGAAGGCGGGGGATTCGTCTTGGCGTTCAATGCCGGCATCGCCAACGCCATCGGCCTGCTCGGCTTCCAGCACCAAGCCATGAGCCACCTGACCGGCACCACCACCATGGTGGGCGTCGCCCTGGCCGAGGGCCACTTTGGCCTGACCCTGCATCTCCTAGCGGTGCTGGGGTCTTTCACCTTCGGGGCGGTGGTCAGCGCGGTGATCGTCAACGGCGGGACCCTCAAAATCAGTCGGCGGTATTACGCCGTCCTGTTCCTGGAGGGAGCCGCCTTTTTCGTCGCCGCCGTCTTGCTTCAGGACGGGAGTACCATTGGCCACCATCTGGCCTCCTTCGCCTGTGGGGCCCAGAATGCGATGGCCACCACCTACAGCGGGTCGATCGTCCGCACCACCCACGTCACCGGGGTTTTTACCGACATCGGCATCTGGCTGGGCCAGGCCCTGCGGGGCCACCGCCAGGACCTGCGGCAGATCAAGATTCATCTCGCGCTGGTGAGCGGCTTTGTGGTCGGTGGGGGGGCCGGAGCCGTCCTGTATGCCGCCCTTGGCCTCGGGAGCCTCTACGCCTGCGCCGGGGTAGCGATGGCGCTCGGCTTCACCGCTGTCGTTATGGTCCGGCGCGAGACGGGGACGTAACGGGACCCGCCGTCCGCTGCTCCGCCCCTCCCAGGGCATGCCACGTCGCCATGCCCATGTTCCAGGTGGCGATGCGGGCCTGCAGCAGGCTCGGATGGTCCGCCCGCTCCTCGACCACCACCACCGCCCGCGGATCGGCGGCCAGGAAGGCCTGAACGGCCTCCGTGGTGGGCAGATACTGGAGGGGATGCCCCCGCAGATAGGACAGAAATCCTGCCCGCTTGAGGTTTTCGCGCCCCGGATCGTGGTAGCCAAGGACGGCCTTTTCCGGCAGACGGGCATCCAACCAGACACAGGCCGGACGGTAGGTACGCACCCCATCCAGCCGCGAGAGGATCAGGGCCTGGGTCGCCATCCAGCCGAGACCGAGGGAGAGGCTGAGGACCAGCGTCAGGGCCAGGGCCGGGGCCCCGTGCCGCAGCCACCGCACCGCCACCCCACCACCGAGGGCCAGGACGGCACCCACCAGAGCCACCCCCGGGGCCAGGGTCAGAACCACGGCACTGGCGTCGGCCTCGACCAGCGGCCGCGCAATCAAAGGCAGGGTAACGACCCGATCCCACGCGAGACCTGCCATGAGGAGGGTCGTCCCGCCCACCGCCAGGATCACCGCCACCAGCCAGGCCAAGATCAACCACCAGCGACGCTCCCAGGGAGCGGCCTCATCCAGGTGCGTCAGCCAATCGGCGATGAGCAGGGCCAGGGCCGGCATGGCGGGCAGCAGGTAGACGCCCCGTTTGGTCGCGGCCAAAGTCAGGAACGCAAAATAGGCGACAAACCAAATAGCCACCAACCGCCACCGGGGATCCTGGCGCCGACGACGCCAGCCGCCGATGAGGGCGGGAATGGCCACGGCCGCCCACAGACCACCTTCGGACCACAGGCGCGAGAAGTAATAATGCCACCCCTTGCCGCCATGACCGCGGTTGGTTCCGGCGGAAAAGCGGTCGAAATTCTGGGCCTGGAACTCGCCCCACACGTAGGACCAGCCCAGGCGGTTGGTCAGGGGGACATACCACACCGCGACCACCGCCAGGGCGGCCAAGGTCAGGGGCCCCAGGGCCAAAATCCGCCACCATTGGCGATTCCAGGCATGCCACAGGGTCAGGACGAGGCCGGGCAGGAGCAGTCCCAATGGCCCCTTGCCGAGCCACGCCAGGCCAAAAGCGGCAAAGGCCCCAGCCCGGGCGGCCCAGGCCCCGGCACCCGTCAGGCCCTCGGCCCAGGCGTAGGTCGCCAAGCCCAGGGTGACGGCGGCGGCATAGGGCATGTCCGGGTGAACGTTGACGGCCTGCCACAGCACGAGGGGCATCGATAGCAGGATCGCCCCCGTGGCCAAGGTTCGATCGTGGCTGGGATCCTGACGACGGGCCAGGGCACAGGCGGCGGCGATCAACAGCAGGGCCGCCAGGGCCCCCGGCAGGCGGGTGCCCCACTCCTCGACGGAACCCGTCATCCGAGCCACCACCAAGCCACCCCAATAGACCAGGGGCTGGTAGTCGAGCCACGGGGTGCCGTTGTGGGTCGGCACCACCCAGTCGCCCCGCTCGTGCATCTCAATCACCGGCAGGGCGACATCCGGCTCGTCGGGAAACCACCAGGAACGCAGGGCCAGGAACGGCAAGATGAGCGCTGCCGCCCACAGCAGCACCACCGTCAGGGGATGGCGGGTCATTCCGGTTTGTCCTGAAAAGACCAGGTAAAGGAACGGTTCAGCAGGTAATTCCAAGCCGTGGCGAACATGATGCCCACCACCATTCCGACATTGAGGGCCGCTTCACTCGTCAGGGAGGACACCTGCAGAACCCAGGTTTTGGCATCCAGGGACACCGCGTGGTTGATGATGGCCCCACTGCCGCTGATGGCCAGAAACCACGCCAGACCCTTCAGCATGGCTCCAAAACCCCGATGGCGACGGTCGTGGAAGGTCCAGATGTTGTTGATGAGGTAGTTCGAGAGGGCCGCCGTGGCGATGGCTGCCGCCAGGGCCAAGCTTTCACTCAAGGGATGCTTCCACAGCAGATTGAAGGCCAGGAACTGCACGCCCACACCACTGACCCCGACCAAGCCGTATTTGAGGAAGCGCGCCGAGATGAAACGCCGGGAGGCCAGCTCCAACAGGGACAGCCCATAATCCCAGATCACGCCGGAGGACAGTTTGCTCTCCCCCGCCCGACGGGGATTGAAGACGTAGGCGATCTCAGCCACCCGCTCGGGCTTGCCGTGCCAGTGGAGGATCTCCATCAGGATCTTGTAGCCACGCGGATTCAGCTGGGGTGCGATCCGTTCGAAGATGCCCCGACGAATCGCGAAGAAGCCTGACATCGGGTCCGTGACCCGCACCCGCAGCAACAGATGACAGACCCGGGTGGCCATGGTGGAGGCGAAACGGCGGTGGGCCGGCCAGTCGCTGATGCCCCCACCCCCGACATACCGACTGCCGACACTGACCTCCGCCGTGTCGAGGGCCGCCAGCAAGTCGGGTATCTTGCGGATGTCGTGCTGCATGTCGGCATCCGTGACCAACAACCGCTGCCCGGCCGCCATCGCCAAGCCATCCACGATGGCCGACGACAGCCCTTTGCGGTCGATGCGGCGATACAGACGAACCCGGGGATCCTGTTGGCCCAACTGCTCTGCCAGTTCCCAGGTGCCGTCGGGGGAATTGTCATCGACCACGATGATCTCCCAGTCGGTCCGGGGCCCCATGGCCTGACGTACGGCCTCGACGCAGTTGGCGAGATTCTCCCGCTCATTGTAGGTCGGCAGGATGATGGAGGCGTACATGGGGGAAGCATGATGGCCCGGCCTCGCCCTGGGAAAGGGCGGATCGCCCTTGACCTCCTAGGGAAACGCAGGGTATCCTTCCCAACTATGTCAATCCGATCTCGCATCATTCTTCTCATCGCTGGCACCGCCGCCGTCCTCCTGTTGGTCCTAGGACTTATTGGGGTCAGCCTGGTGCAGGGGCGATTCGAAATCCTGGAGCGTCAGGATGCCCGACTGCAGGCGGCACGGCTCGACGAACTCATCGCCGCCGAGAGCGAGCGGCTCGCAGAACGACTGGAGAATTGGAGTGGGGGGTGGGACGAGCTCTCCCACTACCTGGTCGGCACGAACCCTGATTTCGCCAAGACCTGGGTCACCCCCGACAACGTCCGTACCCTGGGGGCCAACAGCCTCTACTTCTTGACCAATAAGGGCGTTCTGCTGGCGTCGGCCGGGTACGATCACGCCGCCGGAAAGCCCCAGGAAGCCACCGCCCCCCTCGCGGCGTTCATCGACCCTGCCAGCCCTTTGTTGCAGCGGGCTGCCGCCGCTCGCACGACCGCCGTCCATGGGGTGGCGGTGCTGGATGGTCGTCCGGCGATTCTCGCCGCCTATCCCGCCGCCCTGGCGTCAGCCCCCGAAACCGTGGGCTATGTGGTCAGCCTCCGGTGGATGGATTCCCCGGTGATCAATCGGCTGCACCAACAACTCAAACTGGCACCCCAGATTGATGCGTGGCATAAGGAAGGCCCCGACCCGGGGGTCGCCAACCTGCGGGTGAAGGAGCAGGGGGATTCGGCATTCCAACTGACCTTCGCCGTCGCCGGCATTGACGAACGGCCGGCGTTGTCGGTGCAAGTGACCTATCCCCGGGCCATCAGCGCCTTCGGTCGTCTGGCCATTCGCGATCTCATGATTGCCGCCGCCATCGCCATCGCCGCGGCAGGCCTGGCCATGGTGGTGCTGATCGACCGGGGCGTGGTCAGCCGCATCCGCCGCCTGAGCGCGGCGGTCGAAGCCGTCCGACCCGGATCCGGGGCCGTCATACCGGTGGAGGGCTCCGATGAAGTCGCCGCCCTTGCCCGGTCCGTACGCACCACCATCGGGGCTATTGATGCGGTGTTGGCGACCGTGGCTTCCGGTGTCACCGGAGTGAACTCGGCCGCCTCTGGTCTTGAGCGGGCCAGTCGTCGCCTGGGCGAGGTCGCCGTGGGGACCGCCGACCAGGCTCGCACGGTGGCGGATGGGAGCGAGGTGATTGCCACCAGCATTGCCCGCGTGGCCGATTCAAGCGGGCAGATGTCCTTGGCCATTAATGAGATCAGCGCCAATACGCAAAAGGCCGCCCTGGTCGCTACCAATGCCGCCTCCCAGGCCTCCCAAGCTGAGGAGACGATCCGCCACCTCGAAGCCTCTGGCAGCGAGATCAGTCAGGTGGTACAGATTATTGCCGGCATTGCCGAGCAGACCAACCTCTTGGCCCTCAATGCCAGCATCGAGGCCGCCAGCGCCGGCGAGGCGGGACGGGGCTTCGCGGTGGTCGCCGGTGAGGTCAAAAATCTGGCCCGGCAGACCTCGACCGCCACCGAGACCATCACCACCCAGGTGGCCACCATCCAGCAATGCACCCTGGCGGCCGTCACCAGCATCCGGGCCATCAGCAGCGTCGTGCAACGCATCCATGAGATGCAGTCCTCGGTGGCGGGAGCGGTGGAAGAGCAAAGCGCCACGACCAGCGAGATCGTCGGCACGGTGGCCACGGTGGCCGATGGGGCGCGCCGCATCAGTGGCAGCATCCAACAACTGGCCACGGGAGCGGAAGCGTCCCAGCAGGTGGCGGCCGAGGTTCAACAGGCCGCCAAGGTCCTGGCCGCCCTCGCCCGAGACCTGGACGCCGCCAATGTCCGGGTCCGAACCGGGAGTGCCCCCCAGGCCTGAGGCCTCAGCGCAGAAGTCCGGTCAGCGCTTCCTCATAGGCATCGACGATCGGCGACGGGGCGAAATGCTCGGCCCGGGCCCGGGCCGCCAGGCGCATGCGGGCCAGGCGTGGGGCATCTTCGAGCAAATCGGCGGCCAGGGTGCCGAGGCAGATATCGCTGCCCTCGGGGCAGAGGATGCCGGTGACGCCGTCCTCCACGACTTCCGGGAGGCCACCGGCGTGGTAACCGAGGACCGGAACACCGCAGGCCATGGCCTCTAGGGCCGCCAAACCGAAAGATTCCGCACGGCTCGGGAGCAAGAATAGGTCACTGGCTTGCAGGACCGGTTCCGGTCGCTGATTCCCGAGCAGACGCAGATCATCGCGGATGCCCAGTTCCCGGGCCATGGATTCGGCCTTGGGCAGATCCGGGCCATCGCCCACCAAAACCAGGACCGCCTTAAGACGTTTGCGGATCACGCTGAAGGCGCGCACCACCTCCTCGACCCGCTTCACCGGACGGAAATTCGAGACGTGGGTGATGACGAAGGTGCCCTCCGGGGCCAAGGTCGGCCGCCAGGAGGGGTGGGCGTCGGGCATGAAGCGGTCCAGCTCGACGAAGTTGGGGATCGCCTGGATGCGACCGGGGGCGACGTGGAAGTGCTCCTCGGTCTCCCGGGCCAGCCATTCCGACGGGGTGGTGATGAGGTCCTGGCGGTCGATGGCGAAGCGGGTGATCTCGTAATAACCCGGCTCGCGGCCGACCAGGGTGATGTCGGTGCCGTGGAGGGTGCAGGCCAGTTTCACATCGTAACGGCCCTTGCCCTTGGGCCGGTCGCAGGAGCGCAGGACCTCCCGCGCCTGCCAAGCGGCGGCAGCATGGGGAATAGCGTAGTGGCTGTGAATGACCTCAACGCCGTGCTCCTCGACCACCTCAATCAACTTATTGCAAAGATTGAGGGTGTAGGGCGGGTGGCGGAACAGGGGGTATTCGCCGACCGTGACACTGTGGAAGAGCAAGTTCGGCCGGGGCCGGTCCAGGCGCACCGGCTGCTCATAGGACACCACATGGATCTCGTGGCCACGCTCGGCCAGGTGGATCGCCAACTCCGTGGCGACCACGCCGCTGCCGCCGAAGGTGGGGTAACAGACGATGGCGAGGCGCATGGGATTTTTCGGCAGGGAGAGGGGAGAGGGGAGAGGGGAGAGGAGGTGGCTGTCCCGGAGGGGAGCATCACCGGTGTCTGACGGGAACCAGGGGCACCGATGGACCCGGTGGCGTCAGACCGCCCCAGGCTTCCCTCCTCTCCCCTCTCCCCTCTCCCCTCTCCTCGCACAACCCCTTCCCCCTCCCCCATCCGAACTATCCTCCCCACGCCATGACTGACCCTGCCCCGACTTCTGCCGCCGCCCACACCGTGCCCAGCGAGGCACCGCCCGAGTGGAAACCCGAGCCCCGGCAATGGTCATGGAAAGATCTGTTCACGGCCCCGATGCTGGCCTTCAAGCCCAAGTGCATGGCGGTTTCCGCCGTGACTGTGGTTCTGCTGTCCCTGTGGGTCATGCTGTTCACCCAGCCCCTGGGCGGCGGGAAGTCCTTGATGGACAACCTCCGCTTTGGCTTCGAGACGCCGGTCATTTTCTACATCGTGGCCTGGTGCTGGACGGCGGTCGGGGCGGTGATCTTCGGCCTCGGCGCAACCTTCGTGGCCACCTTCCTCAAGGCCGATCTCCTCGATGACGAGTTCCTCAGCTTCAAGGAGGCCTTCGCCCTGTGGAAGCCCCGCCTCCTGCCGGCGGTCCTCGTACCCCTGTTCATGCTCGCCTTTCCGACCCTGATCTGGCTGGCCCTCTACGCCGGCTCCCTGGTCGGCTCCATCCCCTTCGTCGGCCCCGTGCTGTACGCCCTGCTGTGGGCCCTGGGCTTCGTCGGGGCCCTGTTCGGCATCCTGGTCGCCATCGCCGCGATCCTCTCCATCAGCCTGTTCCCGGGCATCATCGCCGTCCGCCGCCATGGCTGGTTTGATAACGTGGTCGACACCATCGAAGCCGTCGGCACCAAGCCCCACCTCCTGGTCGCCAGCCTGCTGCTGACTTGGATCATGGCCCTGGTCGCCACCGGGATCGCCGGTGGGGCCGTAAGCCTGCTTGGCCAGATGGCCCGCAGCGATGCCCTCCCCGGGGCGGCCAGCAGCAACCACCTGAAGCAAACCGAACAGGTCGCCCAGGTGTGGGCCGCCGAATGGCTTCAGTACCCCACGGCCTTGGCCAACACCATCCTGGCTCCCGGGGCTCGGCCCGAAGTTTCCTCGGCCCGGCATGTCATGGACCGCATGGATGCCGAGGAGCAGCCCGCCTGGATCCGCTGGTTGCCCGGCCTGCTGGTGGCGGTGCAGAAGACCGTGGTCGGGGCCCTGATCATCGGCTTCGCCCTCAACCTCTTCCTGGCGGGTGGCCTGCTGACCTACCTGTGGGTCCGCGAGGACGACTACTGGGATGAAGAAGACCTCCAAGATCTCGACCAGTTGGCCAAGGAACTGGAAGAGGAAGCCCGCCGGGCCGAAGCTCCGGCCACGCCGTCTGGCGCATGAGTGCCCAGCGCAGCCTTGACCCCTGACCGATTTCCAGACACTTCCACCTTCCATACGACTCAGGAGTACCTGTGAGCGACGAGATCAAGAACAAGGTCATCGATATTATCGCTGATCGCCTGTCCCGCGACAAGGCCACCATCACCGAAGCCAGCAACATCGTTGCTGATCTGGGCGCCGACAGCCTGGATATCGCCGAGATCATGATGGACCTGGAGGATGCCTTCGGCGTAAAGCTCGAAGACGACCAGGAAGTCAAAACCATCGGTGACGTCATCAAGGTCATCGAAGCCAAGAAGAAGTAAGGGCTTCGCGCCCCCACGGCCGCCGCGACCTGCCCACCTGGGTGGGTTCGGCGGCCGTGTCATCTTCATAACCCGCTGAGGAAGTTATGGCAGTTCGTCGCGTCGTCGTCACCGGCATGGGTACCCTGGCCTGCAATGGCCTGAACACCGCCGCCTTCTGGGACAGCATCAAAGCTGGTCGCCATGGCATCGGCCCGATTACCCACGTCGATGTGTCCAAGCACAAGACGAACTTCGGCGGTCAGGTGGCCCTGAGCACCATCGACCTCGCCAACGCCATCGGCGACCCCAAGGCCGCCCGCCGCAAGGACCGTTTCGTGCTGCTGTCCCTGGTGGCCGCCGCGGAAGCCATGAAGCAGTCCGGCCTCGACTTCAAGAACTGGAAGGACCCCTTCCGCGTCGCCACCATCGTTGGCAGCGGCATCGGCGGCCTCCAGACCATTGAAGACGAGTGCAAGACCCTGGCGGAACGCGGTCCCCACCGCGTCAGCCCGTTCCTGGTCCCGCGCATGATCGTCGACTCGGCCGCCGGCGACATTTCCATCGCCTACGGCGCCAAGGGCCCCAACTACTCGATCACCACGGCCTGCGCCACCGGCAGCCACTGCATCGGCGCGGCCTTCCACCACATCCGCCACGGCCAGTGCGATGTCGCCATCACCGGCGGCACCGAGGCCCCCATCACCCACCTGGGCCTGGCGGGCTTCAATGCCATCGGTGCCCTGTCCACCCGCAATGACAGCCCCGGCACCGCCAGCCGCCCCTTCGACAAGGACCGGGACGGCTTCGTGATCGCCGAAGGCGCCGGCGTCCTGATCCTGGAAGAGCTGGAGCACGCCAAGGCCCGTGGTGCCGTGATCCTCGGTGAAATCGTCGGCTACGGCGCCACGGGCGACGCCTTCCACGAAACCGCCCCAGACCCCACGGGTGCCGGCGGCGTGGCCTGCATGCGGATGGCCCTGGCCGATGCCGGCATCACCCCCGCCCAGGTCGGCTACCTCAACGCCCACGGCACCAGC
>CAIUVD010000134.1 GCA_903902515.1 uncultured Planctomycetota bacterium
AATTATAGCGTAAAGATTATAAGGCGATTTTTTGCATGGATATAACCTTTAAAATTATCCACATTTGTCCTAGCCTCGATTATGTATTTTTTTCAATAACAACCCTGGAGAGATAAGAGATCATGTCAGTTTCCATAAAGATCACGGGAACCGTGTCACCGGCGGTCGAGGTGGTGCGATGGAATGGGGCAATTGTTCCCATTGTGAACGGGAGGTACTCAATTTCTCAACCGCTGAATGCCGACAGTATCTTAATCAATCTGGATTTTCGGGGATCTGATGAGGTCATCATCGAGAAACGTTTGATGCTCATTCACCGCACCGAGTCACAGAGAGCATAACCATGGCCATGAAACTCTTGTTCGAACTAGATGGACAATCTAAAGGGACACTTACTAATGGTGCGCTTGCCTTGGCGGCCGTCACGACGGTGACTGGATGTGGTGCCCAGGGTGGCAGCAGCGAAGCCCCACAGCAACATCAGGACTCTGGCGGAATGGAGGTTATTCCTCGCAGGGATGACGGACCTCGACCCTCATTTCCGAACACGATAACATCAATATCCTTTGAAAATGATGCAGGAGGCGTGATTGAGGTTAATCAGGTTACGGGCACCACACGGGTCGTGTTCAACTTCGACGGAGGTACAGCAGCGACAAGCCTGCCCGTGCCACCGATCAGCACACGCGAGGAGCGGAGCTACGATTTTTCTGGGGCCAGGATCGGATCGGTGGTCGCAACATTCCACCCTACTCCACTGAACCTCTTCGAGACACATCCCGAGGAAACCCTTGCCGCTAAACGGATGATCTGGGACATTGGATTACCTGTGGCGACAGATGACCTCTATGAATTTGTGGGTATGTCACGCTCAGAGGCGGCAACTCTGATGGTTAACCAACGGATGTCGCCAGAGCCCGACGCTCCTTATCCATCATGGATAACCCAAGCCGTTCCATCCAATGATGAACTCCGCGCGATGTCTGGAGCCGAGAGGAAGGCTCGCGAATTGCAGGTCGAGAACCGCCGTAGCCAGGTGTCCTACTGGCTATTGGATCAGCTCACGAATGGGACCCATTACGTCAGCGAGCGTCTCGTGCTGTTCTGGCACAATATTTTCACAACCTCCATCTCATCTACTCCGCCAGAGGTCATGCTTCGCCAGCATCAACTCTACCGTCGCCTGTGCGTGGGGGCCCTACCAGAATTCTTAAAGTCCATGTCCCGTGATCCAGGAATGGTCTCCTATTTAGACAGCGACGAGAATGTAAAGGGAGCCCCTAATGAGAACTTTGCTAGGGAGTTGATGGAACTTTTCACCTTTGGCGAGTCATCAACTTCACAGGCTTACACAGAACAGGACATCATTGAGCTTTCTCGTTGTTTCACTGGGTATTCCCTGACGCCTAATTATGATTATATTTTCCGACCAGACCTCCATGATGTGGGTGAAAAGGTTCTTTTTGGAAAAACTTTGGCCGCTGGAAATTCCCTCGATGTCGGGGGCGACGGTGATCTCGCCATCAATCTGATCCTCGATCGCAAGGTGAATGGAAAGAGTGCCGTCGGTGTTTACCTAACGAAACGCCTTTGGCAAGAATGCTATGGCGATGTTTTACCCGAAGATGAAGCGGAGATCGACCACATTGCCGCTCTGTGGAGCGGCCCATATGCCTGGGATCTCAAGAAGTTCTACCAGGCTGTCGCCGCCAGTTCCCGGGCTGGAGATGCGCGGAGGCTTGGCGCACGCTTCCGGTCTCATCTAGATCTCTTCATTGGATACATTCGGCCTTGCCAGATCGATGCCGACTTCGCTCTCTTGCAGGATATTCACAAATTTTTAGCAAAACTGGAGCAATCCCTCTTGGAACCGCCTGACGTGGCAGGTTGGCCAGGAGGCTCCACGTGGATTTCAACTAAATCCGTTCTTATGCGAAACCAATTTCTATCTAATATATCAGGGGGCAATGGGCGCGTGAGAGAGGATTTAAAACCACTCCTCAAGTATCTTCTGCTCACCGTTCCTTCACTTACTCAGCCGGGTTCATTTCTCGATGCATCACGCCAGGCCCGAACCTGGATCATGGATCCGGCTTTCCAGGTACGTTGACGATCCCTTTAGCCCAGTGAGGTTTTTATGACGGCAATGACACGCCGCGATTTTGTGAAGTTTTTCTCGACCATCGCCTTGGCCGGGGACATTCCCTTAGACACGTTAGCTATTCAGCAAGAAGTGCTCAATGGATCTCGACGAGTGATCCTGATTGAACTGAATGGGGGAAATGATGGATTAAACACTCTCGTTCCGTACACAGACCCTTACTATATTGAAGCTCGAAAGAAATCTCTCCAGCTGATCCAGAATCATACCTCCTCCTACCGGCGCGTTATTCCTTTTTCGGAATGGAGCGCGGCCGCTCAATCCAATCATTTTAAACCGGCGGGATTTGGGGTGCATGCCCATCTGGATAGTTTGTCCGCTTGTTGGCGGCAGGGTGAGCTGGCGATGATTCAGGGGTTAGGGTTCACCTCGCAAAATCGAAGTCATTTCAAGGGTATTTCTGACTGGAATCGCGGCATGCCCATCACGTCATCCATGGACAATCGGGCTGACCTTACCACGGGATGGCTGACTCGGCTGTGGCGGGCTCAGGGCCCTTCGACAGAGAGTGACATCCATGCGGTGCACCTTGGGCGGGTAGCCGTGACTCCGGTTTATGGTCCCTGCGAAGGACTTCGATCATTGGGATTGAACTCCCCTGAGGACATGACGGATCATCCTTATCCTCTTTATAGACCTTCGAGCGAGGCCCTGATCACGAATCCAGCTGCCCTGCGCGCGGTTCTGAGTGAAATGCAGAATGCCCATGCGGTGAAAGCTGGAATTGTCGACGCAGCTCAAAATGCCCCCACTATGGGAGGATCCTATCCTGAATCCTCCTTTGGGAATCAGTGCCGTTCGACCGCACGACTCATTGCGGGCGGCCTCGCATGCCCGTTCTATAAACTCTCACTCTCTGGATTTGATACGCACAAGGGACAGGTCACCATTCATGGTAATCTCCTGCGCGATTTGGCCGACGGCATTGCTGCGCTTCGGCTCTCCCTCCGTGATGCCGGAGCTTGGGATAACACCCTGATTATGACCTATTCAGAGTTTGGCCGTCGCCTTCATGAAAATGGTTCCCGCGGAACTGATCACGGTTTAGCTGCCGTGCACTTCATGGCCGGAGGTGCCATTAAGGGAGGGTTCTATGGTCAGGCACCAAGCCTTCGGGAGGAGGATCTGGATGGACGTGGAGATATTCGTCCAGGCATCGATGCGCGGCGGTACTTTGCCACGGCGGCGGCATTCCTTGGATTTACTTCAGCATCGCGTGAAAGGGCGCTGGGGGTAGAAACCGGGTCTCCGAGCCAGGACTTGACACCGATCGATTGCCTGAAGGTCGCGTGAGCATTCCCTCATGCATGAATTATCGGCACGAATGCCCTTGGTTATCCCCAGGAAACGACCAGAATTATGGGATCGGTGATTTTTTTCCTGGGGAAACATCTTCGTAACGGGCCATTTCGTTGCCAATGACGATATCGTCAAAGTAGACGTTGGTTTCCTGTTCCGTCGTATTCCCGGATCCGATGTAAGCACCCCATTTGACCGCAAGGCGATCTCCGGGCCATGCATTTTGACCCGAACGGTCAACGATCTGCCGTCCATTGCGCCACAATACGATGCGTCCTTGGTCATCATGGCGGAGCTTGATGTGCATCACCCAGTCATCCCAGGTACCAATCACCAGTGGGCCCGCCTGATCCTCAAAATCACGGTCGTTCACCCGTGACGTGTATCCCCTCAAAGTCCAAACCAACTGGTCATCGACCTTTCTGGCGAGGATTTGATAGAGCCCTCGGCCACCTCGGCCAGGGGCACCGGAGATGGGACCGAGCTGGAAGATGCATACCCGATGGAATTGCTCTGGGTCGGGACGAAAGATCCGGCATCCCACCCACCGTTCCTGTCCCTCTTCGATCCGGTCAAATCGGACTTCAGAACGTTCAGGCCGCTCTGCCTTCGGCTTGAGCACGGCATGCATGACCCGGTTGGCAGGATTCCGTGGATCGCTGATCACCACGGGCGGTTCGCCTTCAATCTTGAGGGTATGGAAGGGATCGCTCCCTTCAAAATCCCAGCGATGGAGAATGGGACTTTCTGCGGCCGAGAGAAAGGGGCAAAGCCCCAGTAAGCAAGTAATAAGCTGAAAGCGCATGACTAACTCCACGACGGAAAGGTGCAAGATTAGGGGAGATTCAAAGGATCCGGGGTTCCGGAGAGCACCGGAAGGACTGAGCTACCAACGGGATTAATCCGCATCACGATCGTGCCCCCGTAAGAACCGAAGGCGTTTTGAGCTTCGATCTGGACGCGGTAGTTTCCAGCCTCGGTGGGCGTTCCAGATACCCTGAAAAAATCATTGCCCCGCAGTCCTTTTGGCAGGCCTAGGTATCGAATTGACGAGGGGCGATCGGCTTGCGAAGGAAAGACCTGCCAAATACCATTGGTGTTCAGCGTGCCGGTAAACGTTTGGGTTGGTATGACAGGAAGTTTCACCGCCGCAGACGCCAGGGTGAGCGGCGTTTGGACGCTGCCGACTGCATTCGTAACGGTCACATCGAAGCTCACGGTACCACTGAATGTCCCTGGAACCATCCCGGAGAGCACTCCGGTTGTCGCATCGAGCTGAAGCCACGAGGGGAGGGAGATGGCTGACCACCCTCCCGTCCAGGGTGCGCCGGTGCCAGTCAGGGTGGTTGAAAATCCCCTCCCGGGAACGACCGGTATAAACGTTCTCGCCGTGATGGCTGGGGGTTGGGGCGGGGTGCCGCTCGCAGGAGTCCAGGTCCATGCTGGGTTTCTTGGAAAAGAACCCACGGAGTTTGGGGTGGTGGTGGACCGGAATCGCACCACGACCTGCGTATTACCAAGAGACGTCCTGGGCGGCACGGTTACCGTGATGCGGGAATAGCCATTGAAAGACCGCACACGTCGGATGAGCGTATTCACGGATTCGACGGCGATCGTTGCATTGGCAGGACTGAGGACATCCATGTAAAGCGTGCGCAGGCTACCATCGGGTGGGGTTTGCGTAAGCACAATAGAACGCGGATTCCCGCTAACGAGGGCAATATTGGCCCTGGTCATCATTCGCCAAAACAAGGGGACGCCCGCCCTGAGCCCGGCGAAGTCATCTTGGATCACGATTTGTTTGCGTTGATCGGCCAATTCGATCCCTCGGGCGATGCGGTTCGCCATGCCAGGGTAGACACCCGTCAAGTCAACGACCGCCGCGCCATGGGACGAGGTCGAACTGAAAGAGGTGATCGGCGCCAAAGTCACGATGTGCTGCTGCATTCCATTGGGGGTCAGGACATTGTGACCATGGGTTCCGCACAGCAGGTACTCCCATCGTTTTCCTCCCTGATCATCATCAAAGTAGAGATTTACCCCATCCTCGACCTCTCCATCGGTATCCGCACCAAGATCCGCAGCCCAACGCACGCCCTGATGCTCTAGGACAAATGAGCCGAGGTCATGGTGGCTATGACCTATCCCGCTTGCACCGGCTTTTACGGCTACCCACCAGTCGTGGTTGGTCGTCGGGGAATTCCGGAAGGCGGCCAGTTCCGCCGTGTTTGAGCCGCGGTTCCCAAGGGGATTTCCTCGAAAGAGGTAATCCTGATGGGTCGGGGCAATCGGCGAGGGTGAGCTAGCAGCGTCGGCACTGGGTAACCAGAGATAATGGAGGGGAAAGGCCAAGTAGTTGGAGAAGTAGCCGTCTCCGATGTTGCTCGGTGCATTCTGAAAGGCATCGCTGAATCCCGGCAATGGGCGGGGAAAACGGCTTTTGAGGGCCTGGCGGTTGTAGGCCAGTATCTCGACATTTCCCTGCTTTTGCCCGATCCAACTCAATGCCAGTCCAGGATTATCTCTCTGGGTGTATGCACTCACATCAACCCCAGTATCGGAATAGGTGAAGGGGATCCCAGTAGGGCCCACCATGCTCATGCGGAACAATCCCGTTTTGCTAAATCCCAGATTGTCCCACAAGGGTCGCACGTGTGCGGTGAGGAATGACGGTGATCCGGCCAGGGCCCGCTCCAGCATGGCGATCGCGAGGACCTGATAGGTCGTCCCATATCCCCAGTAGCCCACACCCTCGGAGTAAACACCGGCGGGCTGATAAAGGGATTGGGCTCGTTCCAAGGAATCGCAGGCACCCCGAATGGTCAATGCGATATCGGCCTCGAGAACTGCCGAGGTGACACCAACTGCGTGATGCTCACCCGCCAAAGCCAGGGCAGCAGCAATGAGCCCCGCGTTACAGACTTGTGTCCAGTTATAAGCCCCTTTCACCCACGAGGTGGTGTAACTTGACGGAATTGCACCATAGGCATCACGGCCCAGGAACAGGGCTTTCTCGTACAAGGCCTTTGCCACCGCCGGTCGCTTATTGATGCCATCAATGATCCACCAGGAAGGGTGCGATGCCAACCAATCAAATCCAATGGCAACCCCAAGGGACATTTCCGCCACACTTAAAAAGTGTCCCGTTAAAACCTTGCGCACGAGCCCTATCCCAGTGGAAGTCATCATGGGCCACGGTAGCCATCTGACGAATGGCAAGACGACCCTATTTCTCACTAGCGATCATGTCCCTATCCACCACCTCGGCGATCCTCGATGCCATAGCCCAGGTCAGGATGAGCCCTTGAACCCGCCGGGCGGTGCGGATGGCCTGATCACCGTAGTGGTCCGGCGTACGCGGAGGCGGAAAGACGCTGATGAATTTCGTGGTGATCTGGTCGTAATTCAGAATGTCGACTTGCGTGGAAAAATTGGCCAAATTGTACAGAGATTCCTTAAAATCATCGCACAGGGTGTCCGGCGTCGTCACCAATCTCGATTGAATGTCCAGCAAGTGCTGATCGCCCATGATCAGCCGCGGTGCTGGGGTGAAGGTACTCGTTGGTGGAACCTCTAATGCCCAAACGGCCATTCCCAGGAATGACAACACCATGCCCAAGAGCCATGATCGTATCATGATGGCTTAACCCCCCGATGGAGCGCCAGGAGCAACAGCACGATGGCCAATCCCGATCCTCCACCGCTACCGCAGCCCCCCCCGCCGCCGCCGCTCCCAGGTGATACCGAGGGATTTGCACCCGCATTGGGTCGCGCCACGACCTGGACGTCCACCGTCCTGACCGCTTCCGGGACCTCTCCATGGATGAGCCGGACTTGGAATACATACCGTCCAACCCGCGGTTCCGGCAATTGGACGAAGGCCTCATAGCGGCCTGCTTCCCCAAGCCTCGGGGTCATCACCGGTACCCCCGATCCGGCTGGGCGCTCCATAACCTGCCAGGATGCCTCAACAGGGCCTTCGAGGTTCGCCGTGGCCTGGATGGAGAGCGTCGTCGTGAGTTCCAGGGCGGCGAGGGCAGAACCCCAAAGCACGACCACCCCAAGTCGGAGCCAGGTTTGAGCGCACGGCATGGCAACCTCATGGTAGATCGAGGGTGGCTGGCGAAGCGACCAAGGGAACGGTGATCGTGATCAAGGCGGCGATGACATTGACCTGGACGATCACCGGAGTTGCCGGGGCGAACGTCGAATCTCCGGCCTGACTCACGGTGATGATTGCCATTCCGGGGGCGATCGCCGTGACGAGGCCCGTCGACGAGACCGTCGCCACTGACGGATTCGAGGTCGTGTAGGACAGGGGCAGGCCGCTGGTCGTCGTAGCAGAAATGGATTCGGTGCGGGGCGTGGTGCCTTTGACCAAATTGAGAGTAGTAGTCCCAGCCGTGATGGTCTGGGGAGTCAGGGCCGGGCTCACAATGGTAAAGGACTTCGTCACGGCGGTGGCACTGGACCGGTAACGCACGGGAGAATGGGGTTCAACATCCGCTTTGACCACCACCGTCCCCGTACCGGTGGGGCGGATCATCCCGCCAACCACGGTCGCTGGGCCGCTAACAATGGTGTAGACCACCCCAAGACCGGGCGCGGTGGTCGTGGCCCCGGGATTAAAGTCCGATGAAGCACCCGGGGTATAGGTGATCGTCGCACCGCCGGTGGGGAAGGTGGTGGTCTGGCGGGCCGTCACCTGGACCGGAGTTTGGACTTGCAATGGTGGAGCATCCCCAGCCGTGAGCCTGGCCTGGATAAGATAGGTCCCAGGGATGGCGTTATGATCAAAGATGGCCTTGTTGGAACCCGTTGTGGTGGTGGCGAAGGTAAACGTGGGGAGGACCGACCCTTCCGGACGGGCAATGACACTCCACGCATAGGAGATGGTGCCGACATTTGTCACCCCCGTCAGCGTGAGGGTGACATCGGATGTCGCCGCAGGAAGGTGGACGAGGAGAGCGAGTAAGAGGAAAATAAATCGCATAAGAGATCTCGCGTTCGGGGTGAAAGGAACCACTGCCTCTGTGGTTCTTATGGCGATTGTTAAATGTTTCCTTTTGGGTTTCCGAAGAATTTACGCATCATTTGTATCACTCACCTCATAAACTCATCAAGCCGACACGTCATTTCATTTGGTTTATTGGCTCTTCCGGAATCACAGTGGGAATGATCACCGCGCACACAAACTCCACCCATGGCTGACAAAGAACTCTTGACCGCCCTGCTTCGACTGCGTGCCCCATGGTACATCTCGCGGATCGACGTTGATGTCACCAGCGAGGAGGCCCACGTCACCATCGATCACCACCCCGGCAAACTGCCTTGCGCCACCTGCGGCAAAGCCTGCCTGGTCGAGGACCACAGCGATGAGCGGGTGATCCGTCACCTGGACATGTGGCAAGCCAAGACCTTCCTGCATGTCGCCATGCCTCGAACGCGCTGCCCTGAACATGGGGTGCTACGCGTGGCCCTGCCGTTCGCGGAGCCCGGCAGTCGGTTCTCGATGGCCTTTGAGGAGCGTACCATCGCCACGATCCTGGCCTGCCAGACCGTGCAGGGTGCCAGCGACCTTCTGCGGATCTCGTGGGATGAGGCTCGTGGCATCATGGAGCGGGCGGTCGTCCGTGGCCTTGGTCGGCGAGAGGCCGACATCGTGGCTTACCTGGGCGTTGATGAGAAGGCTATCCGGAAGGGGCATCGATACGTCACGATCCTGACCGACCTGGAGGGCCGTCGCATCTTGGAGGTCACGCCGGACAGGACGGAAGCCAGTCTGGTCATTGCTCTGAAGACCATGAATCAGGCGCAAATCGCCGGAGTTTCGGCCGTTTCCATGGACATGTGGGAGCCCTACCGCCAGGCCATCGACGAAGCCTTCCCCGCGCCAGTCCCGGCAGTGGTTCATGATCGGTTTCACATCGTCGCCCACGCCAACAAGGCGCTCAATGACGTCCGTAAGGATGAGGTGCGGTCGCTGGCCCAGGAGGGACGTCAGGATCTGAAGGGACTGCGCCAAGCCCTGCTCTTTGGGGAAGAGAACCTCCCCGAGCGACACGAGGCCAGCATCAGTGCCCTCAAGGCCAGCGACCTGCGGACGGCCAAGGGATATGCCCTGAAGGAGAACCTGCGTCGCTGCTGGGATCACCGGCTGGAACGCACCGCCAGGAAGCACTTCCTGTCCTGGATCCGCTGGGCCAAGCGCAGTGGTCTGCGGCCCTTTCAGAAGGTGGGCAGCATGATCGCTGACCGCCTGGATGACATCGTCAGTTACTTCACGCACCCTATCACGAACGGACCCCAGGAAGGGATGAACTCCAAGCTCATGTCCGTCATCCGTGCCGGTCGGGGCTATCGGCATCACGAGACATTCAGGATGGCAGCGTTGTTCTTCCTGGGTGGATTGGACATGACACCAAGACATCGCCATGGGTGATCATTCCCACTGTGATTCCGGAAGAGCCACAAAGGGTGACAGCTAGTTGTCACCCTTTGCTTCCGCGCGCCCCTAGGCCGAAAGCAATGCTAGGCGGGCCTAGGGGGACTGGTCCGGCCGATCAGGGCCGCTGGCCAGGGGTGGTCGTCGGCCGCACCAGGTAGTGGCGGGGCTTGGGAACCGCCGCCGCCCACATGGCGGCGTATTCCTGGTCTGCTTCCTTTCGCATGACGTCCAGACGGCCATGGTTCTTGCGGTACTGGTCGATCTGCCAAAGCCCGTAGGAATTGTTGTTCTTGCGCAGATCGGCTTCAGCGCCTGCCAAGACCCGCTCTACAGCCGCGGCATCGTTCAAATTGAGGCCGGGGTCCTTGCTTAGCCGGAAATGCCGAACGGCCATGACCGTACGTAGTTCGGCTTCCTTGGTGGCCCCGCGTTCACAGGCGGCAGCGACTTCCAGGGCCTGACGGTAGTCCGGAGTGGTGGTTTGCATGGCTAGGTTCAAGCCGTTGGCCAAGGTGCTGGCGTCGGTGGAGGTCACCACCGTCCCATCGATCACCACTTCATAGGAGCCGGGTGGCAGACCGGCGACCCGCAGGACCTGCTGGTTGAGGTCCTTTTCGAGTGGCACCAGGTCCAGGGCCTTGCGGGCTTCGCCGATGATCGGGAAGGGCAGGGCGTTGCCTTGGACCTCGAAACTGAGGGACCGGCCGGTGACGGTGATGATGCCGATGGTGCAGTTGGCAGCCTCCCGCACGGTGGCGGTCGAGGCATCGACGACCATGGTCGAAATGGTAGCACCTACCCCCTGGGAGGTCAGGAACTGGTAGGCCATGACCATGTGGCCCATATCGCCCGGGTGGATTCGGTCCTTGCCGATCAGAGTGAAGGCAGGGTCCTTGTCCTGGCCGGCCAGATTGAGGCGGGTCATTGGCTCATGGAAGTCCACCAGCCCGGCCTGGAAGCGTCCAGCCAGATCACGTACGATCCCACCGCACCGGCCGAGGGCCTCGTTGACTCCGACCAAGCTCTTGTCGGCTTGACGGCCGGTCTGGTCGTAGGGCGACGGGGTGACGAGGATCAGCCGGGCTCCGAGTTCCTTCAGCCGGGTGGCCAACTTCTCCTGGTTGGCGGTGTAGTTGGTCAGGGCCCTGTCCTGCTTGGCCCGGTCTGCGGGCGTGGTCTTTTCCGGGCCGTAGTTATTTCGCCCGACATCGTTCATGCCGAACATCACCACCGCTACGTTCGGCTTGTGGATGGCGATGTCCTCGGCGAAACGACGGAGGGCCCCGCTGGCCGTGTCGCCGGAGATGCCGCAATTATAGGTGGTGAAGCGGGCCGTCGGGAAGCGGGTGGCGTAGAAGGTCCGCACGTAGCGGTGCCAGCGGCCATTGTGGGTGATGCTGTCGCCGACGAAGCAGATCGTATCGCCGGCATTGAACCGGGCGGCGGAGGGTTCGGCGGCTTCAAGGGTGAACACGGCAAGCAGGGTGGCGGCAAGGGTCAGCAGGCGAGGCATGATCGGTCTCCATCGGTGGATCTGGTGGTGAGCACCGAGTGCATCACCTTCATGGTGGGTTGGCTTGGTCTCCGGCATCTGTTACCGGAGGGCCGCGGAAGGCCGAAAGATGTCATTGTCGGGCCAAGCGACCATTTCAGCTGTCACCCATGATGCTTGGCCGAGGTGATCATGTCATCCGCCTGAAGGTGCGCCGAGTCGGACTGAAACGGTGGCCGGGTGGAGCGAGCCCTCACCATTCTTGAGGATTGACCTCGTCATGAACCGAAGAGAGCGGATTCCTACCGTATGGCCCGTACCTTAGGCGATTCCCGGTCAGCCCACTTCCCGCGCGTCGTAGGTCCGGTGCTGCTCCCGCCATTGCCGGGGTGCGGCTCCCATGACGGCCCGGAATTGCCGACCGAAAAGGGTTAAATCGGCGTAGCCGTGGTCGGCGGCGACGGTGCCGATGGGGGCGTCGCTCTCCAACAGACTGGCGGCGGCGCAGCGGATGCGTTCATCGACCAGCCAGGCCCGGGGCGACAGGCCCATGCTGCGGCGGAAGATCCGGGCGAAGTAGTCCTGGCTCAGGCCCAGTTCCCGGGCCAGGTCCCCGGGGGCCGGCCAGTGCGGCAGGCGGCGGCGCACGAACAGGCGCAGGTGGGCCTTCTGGCCGGGGCTCAGGACGGTCCCGCTGCCGGGTCCCTGGGCCGCTAGGCGGAGGGCCTCGCTCAACAGCAACAGCATGTGGGCCCGCAGCCGGAGGGGGGCATCGGGGGCGGTGGATTCGGCCTCCTGGACCACGGCGGTCATGGCGGCTCCCAACGCCCAGGCCTGGGGGATGACCAGGGGGGTCGGTCCGAGGGACAGGGTCGCCCCGTCGCGGCGCAGGCGCAGCCGGAAGCGTTCGATCAGGGCCGTTCCGCCCTCGTCCGCCAGGGTCAGGCGGAAGCCGACCCCCGGGGGGCAGCACAGCCAAGTGCCGGGTTCCAGGCGCTGGGTGTCTTCGGCGAGGTGCAGCAGGCAGGCATCCCCCAGCACCAGGTAGACGAGGTGGTCCTCCAGACGGCGCCATTCCGTGTCCCAGGGCCACGACTGGCGCAGAGGACTGGGGAAGCCCACCAAGGACACGGATAACTCGATGGATTCTTGGAGGATATGACGCAGAAGGGCCGGTGCGGAGGTCTGCATGTGTATCACTCTGTCTTGGGGGGGTCATCACCGTTCCAGTGCGAATCGAATCCCTTTGGCACCGATGGTCAGACACCGGCGGCATGCGTAGGCTGGACCCATCGCGCCGCGGCCCGCCGCCGTGGCCCCAGCTCCCCTGAACGCCACCATGCACATCGCCCCTCCCGCCCCGTCCCGCAGCCTGCGCCACCAGGTGCTGAACGCCGATCTGACCGTCGTCGGCGGGGGCCTGGCCGGGGTCTGCGCCGCCATCACCGCTGCCCGGGCCGGGTCCCGGGTCGTGCTGGTCCAGGACCGTCCGGTGCTGGGCGGCAACGCCTCCAGCGAGGTGCGGCTGTGGGTCCTCGGGGCCACGTCGCACCTCGGCAACAACAACCGCTGGTCCCGTGAGGGCGGTGTCATCGATGAGCTCCTGGTCGAGAACCTGTGGCGCAACCCCGAGGGCAACCCGCTGCTGTTCGATGTGCTGCTGCTCGAAAAGGTCCGTGCCGAGCCGAACCTGACCCTGCTCCTCAACACGGCGATCAACGAAGTGGTGAAGGACGGCGACGCCATCGCCGCCGTGCGCGGCTTCAATCCCCAGGATTCCACGGTCTACGAAGTCCGCGCGCCGCTCGTCTGCGACGCCTCGGGCGATGGCGTGGTCGGCTTCCTGGCCGGGGCCGCCTTCCGCATGGGCGCCGAGGCCCGCGAGGAGTTCCACGAAGGCCTGGCCCCGGATGCGGCCTACGGCGAGCTCCTCGGCCATACCATCTACTTCTACTCCAAGGACGCCGGCCGGCCGATCACCTACCTCCCGCCGGCCTTCGCCCTCCAGGACATCACGGCCATCCCGCGCTGGCGGAATATCAAGGCCGGCGACATGGGCTGCCGCTTCTGGTGGTTCGAATACGGTGGCCGTCACGACACCGTCCACGACACCGAGGCCATCAAGTGGGAGCTGTGGAAGGTCGTTTACGGGGTGTGGGACCACATCAAGAACAGCGGTCGCTTCCCGGAGGCCGCCAACCTGACCCTGGAGTGGGTCGGCACCATCCCCGGCAAACGCGAAAGCCGCCGTTTCGAGGGTCCGGTGATCCTGACCCAGCGCCACGTGGTCGAGGCCACCCGGTGGGAGGACACGGTCGCCTTCGGAGGCTGGTCCCTCGATCTCCATCCCGCCGATGGCGTCTATTCCGAGCGCCCGGGCTGCAACCAGTACCACCCCCGGCGGCCCTACGGCATCCCCCTGCGCTGCCTGTTCAGCCGCAATGTGCCGAATCTGCTGCTCGCGGGCCGCATCATCAGCGTTAGCCACGTGGCGTTCAGTTCGACCCGGGTGATGGCCACCTGCGCCCACGTCGGCCAGGCCGCCGGCATGGCGGCGGCCCACTGCGCCCGCCTCGGCCTGCGTCCGGCGGATCTCCTGGCCCCGGCTCGCCTCCGTGCCCTGCAAGACGACCTCCTGCGCACCGGGCAGCACCTGCCCCAGCAGGTCCTCCGCGATCCCGCCGATGCCGTCGCCAGCGCCCGCATCACGGCCTCGTCGACCTTCGTGCTGGACAGCCTGCCGGCCGATGGCGGACGCGAGCCCCTGGAGACCCCGCGCGGCCAGTGGCTGCCGCTTGCCGCCGGCCCGGTGCCGCGCTTCACCCTGCGCGTCGATGCGCCCCAGGGCGGCCCGGTGCAGTTCGAACTGCGCGGCGGCCGCACCGCCGACGACTTCACCCCCAGCGAGGTCCTGGCCCGCGTCGAGCGGATCCTGCCCACGGGCTTGGACCAGGCGGTGGAGGTCGACTTCGGCCTCAGCCTGCCCGAGCGCCGCTACGCCCTGCTCGCCCTCCATGGCCAGGCGGGCATGGCGGTGGCGACCAGCACCCTGCGCGTCACCGGCCTGGTGGCCGTGGCCCGCAAGGGCGAGAAGGCCGTGTCCTCCACCGGGGCCCAAGTGGCACCGGCCGGCTCCGGAGTGGAATCCTTCGAGTTCTGGACCCCGACTCGCCGACCGGCCGGCCACAACCTGGCCCTGACCATCACCCCGCCCCTGGCGGCCTTCGCGCCCGCCAACATCGCGGACGGTGTCGACCGCCCCACCGACACGGTCCACGCCTGGGTCGCCGATCCTGCCGATCCGACCCCGACCCTGCGGGTCGATTGGGACACCCCGCGCACCCTCCGCACCATCGACCTGTGGTTCGACCCGGATTTCGACCATCCGCTCGAATCGGTGCTGATGGGCCATCCCGAACGTGCGATGCCCTTCATGGTGGCCTCCTGGCAGTTGGTCGACGCCCAGGGTACACTCCTGGCTGAAGGACGGGACCAGCACCAGGCCCGGGCGACCGTGACCTTGACCACCCCCATCACCACCACCGGCCTACGCCTGCGTTGTGGCGCCAACCACGGACGGGCCCTTGCCGCCGTGTTCGCCCTCCGCGCCCACTGAACCTCTCGCTGACCTTCCCACTCATCCCCGGATGATCCCCATGACCTCCCGCTCCTCCTGCTGGTTCATCGTCCCTGCCTTGACCCTCGTGGTGGGCTGCAATGCAACCCCCGAGGGGGCACCGGGGGTTGCCGAGGCGACTCCGGCCCCGGTTCCGTCGCCAATAGCTCACGTGCCCTCCATGCTTCCTGGCGGAGCCGAGGCCTGGGACCTGTTCTGGAGCGATGAATTCAACGGCAACGATGCCGCGGTGGATGCTGCCTGGGTGTCCCAGAACGGTCCCAGCAGCCACATCCTCTCCAGCCGCTGGCGTGAGAACGTCGTCATCGGTGACGGCACCCTCAAACTGGTCAACCGCAAGGAGGAGCGCGGTGGCCAGTCGTGGACCTCCGGTAGCATCTGGACCAAGCAGCAGTTCCTTTATGGCTACTACGAGTGCCGCTACCGCTACGCCGCCGCCGAAGGCACCAACAACTCCTTCTGGTTGATGCCGGTCGGCGAGTTGCCCCCTGGTGGCGTGCGGTGGGAGATTGACGTCAACGAGGGCCACTACCCCAACGAGGTCAACACCAACGTCCACAACCACTCGGCGGTCACCGT
>CAIUVD010000135.1 GCA_903902515.1 uncultured Planctomycetota bacterium
ATTCCACCGGGGGCTTCGTGTTGGCGCGCATCTCAGGTCTGCCGGTCCGAGGTGGACAAGGCCTCGGGGAGGACGGGTGGCCGATTGGCATCCGACCAGTCGTGGTCCTGGTCAGCCCGATGTTCATAGCCCGCGTGGTGGAGTTTGCCCGGGAACAGGCGGCGCAGAACCACGAAGAACACCGGCGTCAGCTGGAGGCCGAAGAACGTCACGCCGATCATGCCACTGAACACGGCAATGCCGGTGGCCTGCCGCAATTCGGCTCCAGCTCCGGTGGCTATCACCAGGGGCACCACACCGAGAATGAAGGCCATGCTGGTCATGACGACTGGCCGCAGGCGTAAACGGCAGGCCTGGAGAGCGGCTTCCAGGGGTGTGAGGCCCTGCATGACCTCGGCATCTCGAGCGAACTCGACGATCAAAATCGCGTTCTTACACGCCAAGCCCACCAGCACCACCAACCCAATCTGGGTCATGATGTTGTTGTCACCTCCGGCGATGTTGATGCCGACCATCGCTGACAGCAGACACAGGGGCACGATCAAAATGATCGCCAGGGGCAGGGTCAGGGACTCGTAGAACGCCGCCAGCACCAGGAACACCAGCAGGAGGCACAACGGGTAGATGTAGAGGGCGGTGTTACCCGCCAACTGCTGCTGGTAGGCGAGGTCCGTCCATTCGAAGGACACGCCGGGTGGGGCGACCTGGGCGATGATCGCCGCCATCGCCAACTGTGCCTGATCACCGCTGACCCCCGGGCGGGCATTGCCAATAATGTCGATCGAGGGGTACGTATTGTACTGCATGGCCCGATCCGGGCCGGCGGTGGGCGTGACGGTCACGAAGGCCGCCAGGGGTACCAGGGCGCCATTGCGATTTCGCACTTTCACGGCCTGGAGGTCATTGTCGCTGTCCCTAAACGGGGCATCAGCGCTGACCAACACTTGGAAGGTCCGGCCGAAAGCGTTGAAATCGTTGGCGTAGAGTTGCCCAAAATAGCCCTGAAGGCCATCGTGAATGCTGCTCAGGGGGACTCCCTGGGCGATGGCCTTCTCCGTGTCGATGTCGACCTTGAGGCGTGGCAGGCCGAGGGTCGAAAACGTCAGGACCTGGGCCAGGCTGGGATCCTTCGAGGCCGCACCCATGACCGCCAGGGCGGTGTTAAAGAGGGTCTGGCTGCCGACCCCGCCCTTATCCTGCAGGTACAATTTGAAGCCGCCGCCATTGCCGAGCCCCATCACGGGGGGCGGCTGGAGGACAAACACCAGGGCGTCGTCGATGGCGCCATACCGGCCATAGAGGGCGCCAACGGTCTCCTTGGCCGACAGGCCAGGGCCCTTGCGCTCGGGGTAGTCTTTCAGGCGGACGAACACGATCCCGGTGTTGGAGACCGGGGTGAAGCCGTTGAAGGACAGGCCCGGGAAAGCCACGGCACCCTCGACGGCGGGATGCTGGAGGGCTTCGTCGGCCATCCGGCGGATGACCTTCTCGGTGCGGTCGAGGCTGGCGCCATCCGGCAGTTTGGCGACGGCGATCAGGTAGCCCTTGTCCTGTCCGGGGATGAAGTCTGTGGGCGTGGTCTGCCACAGGCGTCCACCCAGCAGCACGAGACCGACATACAGGGCCAGGGCCAGAACCGACAGGCGGATCATGTGCCGCGTCACGGCGACATAGCCGTTGGCGGCGGCCCCGAAGGCCCGGTTGAACAGGCCAAAGAATCCGCCGACGGTATGGCCGGGCTTATGGGGTTTCAGGAGCAGGGCGCACAGGGCCGGCGACAGGGTCAGGCTGTTGAAGGCCGAGATCAGGGTCGAAATGGCGATCGTGAGGGCGAACTGCTGGAAGAACCGCCCCGTTAGGCCGCTGATGAAGGCCGTGGGGATGAACACCGCCGCCAGCACCAGGGCGGTGGCGATGATCGGCCCGCTGACCTCGCGCATGGCGGTGCGGGTTGCCTCGCGTGGCGATTTCCCGAGGGCCAGATTTCGTTCAACGTTTTCGACCACCACGATGGCGTCATCAACCACAATGCCGATGGCCAGCACGAGGCCGAACAGGGACAGGGCGTTGATGCTGAAACCCAGGAAATGCATGACCGCAAAGGTGCCGATCACCGACACCGGGACGGCGATCAGGGGGATGATCGAGGCCCGCCAGGTCTGCAGGAACAGGATGACCACCAGCACTACCAGGGCGATGGCTTCGAGGAGCGTGGTGACCACCGCCTTGATCGAGGCCCGGATGAACTCGGTAGGGTCGTAGACCACTTTCCACACGACGCCGGCGGGCAGGTCCCGCTCTAGCCGCTTCATGGTGTCGCGGACCCGGTCGCTGACCTCCAGGGCATTGCTGCCCGGGGCCTGGATGATCGGCATGGCGGCGGCAGGCAGGACGGCGCCAGGGGTGCCGTCGGGATTCCGCAGGGCGAGCAGCGAGCGCAGGCTGCTGGTGTTGGCCCCCAGTTCGATGCGGGCCACTTGGCCCAGGCGGACCAACTGCCCCTGGTCACCGCGCTTGACGATGATCTGGCGGAATTGCTCGGGATCCGTCAGGCGGGTCTGACTGGCCAGACTGACCTCAAAGGCGGCATCTGGAGCCGGTTGCTGGCCGAGGGTACCGCTGGCGACTTGCAGATTCTGTTCACGAATCGCCGCGATGACATCGGCGGGCGTCAGGTTCGACCCAGCCATGCGCTCGGGGTCGAGCCACACCCGCATGGCGTACTCACCGGAGCCGAAGACCGGGGCGTCGCTGATGCCGGGGATGCGCAGCAATTCGTCACGGACCCGCAGGCGGGCGATGTTGCCGAGGGTCAGGAGGTCGGTCTTACCGTCCGTGGACTGGAGGTGGACCACCATCAGCAGGTTGCGGGTCGCCTTCTGGCTGGTCACGCCCAGGCGGCGGACCTCCTCGGGCAGGCGCGGGGTGGCCCGTTGGATGCGGTTCTGGACCTCGATCAGTACTTTATCTAGATCGGTGCCGATCTTGAAGGTCAGGGTCAGCTGCATGGTGCCGTCGGGCATGCTCTGGCTGAATTGGTAGAGCATGCCGTCCAGGCCGGTCATCTGCTGTTCCAGCGGACCGGCGACCGTGGCGGCGATGGTTTCCGGGCTGGCGCCGGGATAGGTGGCATTGATGCCGATGGAGGGCGGCACCACCTCCGGGTATTCGCTGATCGGCAGGTCGCGCATGGCCAGCAGGCCGACCAGGGTGATCAGGACCGAGAGGACCGTCGCGAAGATCGGCCGGTCGATGAAGTACTGGGGAAGTTTCACTTGGTGACCTTCCCGTTTTCAGGGCCGCCGGCCGCAGGAGTGACGGCCGTGGCCGTCGCCATGTCGCCGGGCACCGGGGCCACGGGCATGCCGGGGAAGAAGATCCGGGCCAGGTTGGTGACGGCTACCCGGTCCGTCGCGGCCAGGCCAACGACTTCCCGCAGGGGGCCGTGGGCGGATCCCACCTGAACCGGGTGGAAGGCCGTGATGCCCTTATCATCCACGGTCAGGACGTAGCGCAGGGCCAACTGGGAAAGGATGGCTTTCTCGTGGACGAGGAGCACCGGACGGGGCGCTTCGACCTGGAGGGCAACGCGGACGAAGGCCCCGGGGGTCAGGACGCCGTCGGCGTTGGCGACCCGGGCCCGCAGGCGGATCGAGCCCGTGGCGGTATCCACCTGGTTGTCGGCGAACGTCACAGCGGCGGTCCGGCTCAGGTCCGTTTCACCGGCGAGGCCGAAACGGATTGGCACCGGGCTGGCCCGCAGGCGTGGGGCCAGGCGGTTCCACGTCGTCTCATCGAGGTCGAAGACCGCATCTAAAGGATCGGTAGCGACGATGGTCCCGAGGACCGTGCCGGGGGCCATGCCGCTGGCCTGGACGACATTGCCGACGGTGGTCAGAATCTTGCCGATCCGCCCGGCGATGGGGGCGGTGACCGACGCATGGGACAGGTCCGTGGCCGCGCTGGTGCGGGCCGCCACGGCGGCGGCGAGGGTCGCCTCGGCGATCGCCACGCCGCTCTTGGCGTCATCGTAGGAAGACTGGGATACGGCGTCGCGGCCCTTCAGGTCCTGAGCGCGGGTCCAGGCTTGCCGGGATTGGTCGAGTTGGGCCTGGGCCCGGGCAACGTCGGCCTCGGTGCGGGCCAGGGTCGCCTGCAATGGAATGGGATCGATCTCCAGGATCGGTTGGCCGGCGGTCACCAGGGCGCCATCGGCGACCAGGACCTTGATGACCGTGCCGCCGGCCCGGGGCCGTAGCTCGACCACGGCGGTCGATTCCAGGCGACCCGTCAGGATGCGCTCGACCGGCAGTTCCTGGGCCAGGGGCGCGGCAACGCCGACTGCCGGCGGCGGCGGGAATCCTCCGCCGGCGGCGGGGGGCTGTTGGCCGCAGCCGGCCAGGGCGAGGAAAGGAAGGAGCGTGAGGTAGCGCATAGAATGGTTTTCAGGGGGTCATGCCGGCCACGAGCTGGCGGACGAGGACGCGGAAATCGGTGCCCGGACGGGTGCGGGTCAACTGGGTGCCCTGCTGGAGGACCGACCACACCACCAGGGCGTGGTCAGCGGGTTCGCCGGGGAAACGCAGGCTTCCTCGGGCGCGGCCCTCCGTCAGCCAGCGGGTCAGGCCGCTGATGGCGTCTTCAATCCACGCCGAAACTTCCTGCTGCACCGCTTCGGGCAGCACCGGGAATTCCGCCTGGAGGGCGTAGATCGGGCAGGACTGGTGCTGGGCACAGATGTGGTCCGCGATCAGGTCGCCCAAGGCTAACAGGCGATCCCGGGGGTCCGGGAAGGACTCCATCAGGTTGGCTTCGTGGGTAGCCCGACGCTGGCGCATCCACGCCACCAGGGCCACGCCCAAGTCGCCCTTGGTCGGGAAATGGTGGTGAATGCTGGGGGCCCGGATGCCGACCACGGTGGCCAGGTCGCGGAAACTGAAGGAGGCCCAGCCAACCCGCTGGAGGTGATCGGCGGCAGCCTCAAGCAGGGCTTCGCGGGTGGTGGAGGGGGCAATCATAGGCGGCGCGGACGCTACCTATCACAAGGTAGGCTGCAAGGACCGCCCTTGGTTGGGCGCGTCCGTCCGGCAGGCTGCCCCCGTGCAACCCCGGACCTGGTGGATCATTGGCGGGGCCCTGGCCCTCGGGGCGAGCGGCCTCATCGGCGGCCTGCGGGGCTACGTCGGGCCGCTGATGACCCCGTTTCAGCGGGCCGTAGCGGGCGAGGGCCTCACCCCGGCGGAGGAGGAAGTGGCGGTCCTCCGGGAACAGGTCGCCCACCTGGGGTCGGAAAACATCGTGCTGCGGACCCGCTTGGCGGACTACGCCGGCATCATCGGTGAGGGCCAGGTGCCGCCCGACCGGGTGGTGGTCGCCCGGGGCCGGATCATCTCCCGCAGCAGCCGGGCCGGGCGCCGCTACCTCGAACTGGATGTCGGCCGCATCGACGGAGTGGTCAAGGGCATGCCGGTGGCGGCCGGTTGGGGCCTCGTCGGCCTGGTGGCCGGGACCGACGACGGCCGGTGCCTGGTTCAGGTGATGACGGATAGCGAGTTCCGGGTGGCGGCGGCGGTGCTGTCCCAGCCGACCAAGGACGCGCCGGCCCGGATCCTGTGCGAGGGTGTGATCGCCGGTCAGGGTCGCCGGGATGAATTGACCCTGGAGTTTGCCGATCCCGCGCCGGGACTGGAATTAGTCCCCGAACTGCCGGTGGTCACGGCTGGGGCGGATGGTCGCCTGCCCACGGGCATGTCCCTCGGCACGATCCGCGAAGCAACTCGGTTGGGCGGCAACCGCTGGCAGGTTCGGGTTGTTCCGACCCGGGACCCGGAGCAGCACGAATCCCTGCTTATCCTGCGATTTTCCGGCCGTTAAGGCGGTAAAGGTGGGCCAGGACCTCGGCCAGGGCCTGGTACATGCCCGGGGGAATCTCCTGGTCGATTTCCAAGGCGCCCAGGAGGTGGGCCAAGTCCCGATCTTCGTGGAGGGGAACTCCGTGTTCCTGGGCCAGGGCGATGATGCGATCGGCCACCGGGCCCAGGCCTTTGGCGGTGATCTTCGGGGCGTGGTCGGACTCCGAGCGGTAGCGCATGGCCACCGCCCGTTTGCGGGCATCCCCCGGCAGGCGTGGCGGCGTCACCACGGTTCCTCCTCGATCACCCGCACCGCGGCTGGCAGGCCCCGGCTCTGGAGGTCGGCGATCAGGTTCGGCAATTCCTCGGCAATCGCCCGGGCCCCGGCGGGCCGGGCCACCAGGGTGATGGCGATGGGGCCACCTTCCGAACCCGAAAGCCGCACGCTGACGGGCCCGAGCAGCGATAACTCGCAATCCACCCGGACCCAGGTGGCCTTGACCCCCGTGGGCGTGGTCCGGCTGGCCACCGCCACCCGGGCCGGGGTTGCCTGGCCCTGGGCCAGCAGCGGCAGGGCGTAGACCCGGTCGTAATCATCCAGGTGGCGCGGCGGGAGGAGGGGATCCGCCGCCAATTCCCGCATCGCGGCGCTGCCCAGGGCCGAGGGCGGCTCCTTGGCGAGGGTCTGGGCGACGGTGGTGAGGAGGGGCGGTGGGGCATCCTCATCCACCGGGAGGGGCCGAGGTGCCGGTGCTTCGCTGGTGGGGGCGCTCGTCTCCTGGGGGTGGGGTGCGCCAGGTTCCGCCGGGAGCACCGTGGGGGTGGTGGTCGGCAGGGCCCGGACGCCCGCGAGGGCCAGGGCCGTCAGCACCCCTTTGAGGGCGGTGGCCGGATTGTCGTCGGCGATGTCCGGCAGGGCGGTGCCCGGTTTCCAGGCCAGGACCGCCGTCACCGGATCCGGCAGGCGGACGGTGGCGGCCCGCAGGGCTACGGCCAGGGTCGCCGGGGTGACGGGCAGATCGGCCTTGGCCAGCAGGGCGAACACCATCGGCAGGCGAGGATCAGCGCCGAGGGTTGGCGGGGTGGTGGTCTGGGAGGGCGCGGTCTGGACGGGTGTTCCGGGCAACGTCGGTGCCGTCCCGGGGGCCGTGATCGGTGACGGCTTCGGCCCGGCGGGCTGCGGTTGGTCAACCGTGGGCGGAATCGGCGCCGTGGTGGGAGTTCTGGGAGGCGGCACCTCGGCCCGAGGTAGCTCCGCAGCCGGTGACCGTGGGAGGGAGCCGGCCGTTGCCGTGGTGGCGTTCGTCGTCGGCGGCGCCAGGGGCGGAGCGATGCCCGGCGGGGTCGCGGTGGCGCGGGCTTCGGGCCGCAGGGCTAGGGGCCGTTGGGGAGCGGAATCCGGGGGCTCCTCTTCGAGGGGTTCGGTGTCCGGCTGGGGCTCCCGGGCCGCCTGTTCCAGCACCGCTACGGCATGGCGCAGGCGCGGAGGATTCAGGGGCGCACCGACCTCCTCAAATGCCGCAAGAACCGCCTGGGCTTCCGGCGTGGTCGGCAGGCCCAGGGCCGTCAGGCGGGCCGTGAGGGAGGCTGGCAATCCCGGCGTGCCCGGGGCCAGCATATCCGCCAGTCGCACCTGGAGGGGGCCGTCCGTCCCGCCGCCGACCAGCATCAGGCGCAGGACGGCATCGGCCGTCAGGGGAACGGGGCTGGCGACGGTGATGGTCCCACCGCGCACCGCCACCTGCCAGGTGCCGTCCCCCGTGGGGGCGATCACGCGCCCGCTGAAGACCGAGCCCGGCGGAAGATTTCCGAGGGCGGCCAGGGCCTGTTGGCCGGCGATGCGCAGAATGGTTTGACGATCGGCACCCGCCGGGATCAAACCCTGGCCGATGCCGTCGGCGGTCACGGCCTCAGAGGTCCCGCAGGCGTTGCCGCAGCACGCCCATCACCCGGCCATGGATCTGACAGACCCGGCTCTCGGTCACGCCGATGACGGCGGCGATTTCCTTCAACAGCAGATCTTCAAAATAATACAGTTTGATGACCAGGCGTTCCTGGGGCGTGAGGGTGCTCAGGGCCTTGACCAGCATCCGTTTGAGGTCGTCCCGTTCGAGGTGGCGGGCCGGGTTGGCAATGTCGCCATCCGGGGCCGCCAGCAGGGACGACAGAGCATCCTCTTCGCCTACCGGGGCATCGAGGGACACCTGGGTCGCCAGGTGGGCGCCGCGTTCCATCTCCGACAGGTCATCGACGGCCACTCCCAAGGCGGCGGCCACTTCGGTATCATCGGGCAGCCGACCGAGGGAGGCCGACAGGTCGCCGATGGCCCGGTGATAATCCCGAGCCCGTTCCCGCGCGCTGCGGGGCACCCAGTCCCGGGCCCGCAATTCGTCGATCACCGCCCCACGGATCCGCAGCACCGCGTAGGTACTGAAGGTATTGTCGCGGGTGGCGTCGAAGCGGTTGAGGGCGTCCATCAGGCCGATCACGCCGGCATGGAATAAATCGTCGCGGTCGACACTCGGCGGCAGGTTGGCCGCCACGCGATCAACCACCGTCTGCACCAGGGGCAGATGACGGAGAATCTCGGCTTCCCGCTCGGAAACGGAACGGGTGCCTTCGGCCTCACGGTAGGCCTTCAGTCGGTCGGATGGCAGGCTCACGGTGGGCATGCGATGGATGAGCGTAGCATAGGTCATCGGCGCGCGCTAGCGGCCCGTCCGGCCGACTTGGATTTAGGGGTGGGGGCCTCCTCGGCCTCCTTGGATTTGCGTTCTGCCTCCAGCCGTTCGGCCTCGGCCTTCTCCTCCGCCATCCGCCGTTCGGCTTCATCGGCCGCCAAGCGTTCCTCGATGATCCGTCCGACCATCCCCAGCAACTTGCCCCCCACCCACATGGCGACCAGGGCCCCAAGGGAGGCCCGCCAGGCCACGGTGAAGGGGTCCTGATTCCACCAGATGATTCCGGCCGCGAGCCAGACCAGGCCGACGTACATGAGGATACGTGCCTGGATCGCAAGGAGATACGTTTCCATAAGCGATCCTTCCTCGCGGGAGGTAACGCACATCCCTTGCCAATTGCCAACGGTCCAGATCCGGTGCTACAGTCTGCGCCTTGGCAGCCGATGCTGGGTGCAGCACCCCGGTTTCACGCTTGCGTGGGGCCTGTCCAAGGAGCATGACCATGCTTGCCATGTCCAGTGAATCCCCTGCTGCCCCTTCCGCCTCCGATGCGGCTTCGCTTGGCGGCACGGTGCCGGTCGAGACCAGCATCGTCGGCCTGCGGGACATCCCCCTCAGCGACATCCTCCGTTTCACGACCCCCGTGCTGGGTTTTGAAAACTTGGAACACTTCGCCCTCTTCCAGACCCAGGATGGTCCCCTGTGGTGGCTGCAGTCCGTTGAGCGCAAGGAAGTCGCCTTCTGCCTCCTGGAGCCCTTCCGCGCGGGCCTCAATCCCGACATGGAAATCAGCGGTGAGGATGCGGCCGACATCGGGGCCGTTATGCCCGAGGAGATCACGGTCATGACCGTGCTGGTCCTGGAAAAGGACCCGTCCAAAATCCGCACCAACCTGCGGGCCCCGATTCTGATCAATCGCCGCGCCAGCCTGGCCAAGCAGACCGTCCTGGCCGACCAGCGGTTGCCGATCCGTTTCCACCTCAAGGATCTCCTCAAAGGTCGGACGCACTGACGCGTCTACCCTTCCTGGGTGCCCTATGCTGATCCTGGCCCGCAATCCTGGCGAGAGCATCATCATTGATGGCGACATCCAGGTCAAAGTGCTGGAAGTCTCCAAGAACGGCAGCGTCCGCCTCGGCATTTCGGCACCGAAGCACCACCACATCTACCGGGAAGAACTGTTTTTGGCCATTCAGGCCGAAAACCGTACGGCGGCTGAGCCGGTCGGCGATGTTGGTGGTTTGCTAGAGCTGCTGCCGAAAAAATAGGTGCGGTTGGCTGCTCGTGGCGGGGTGATGGAATCCGTGGTAGACTCCTCCGAGCCCCTGTCCGGAGAATCCCTGTGACCAAGAACCGCGCCACGCTGGAAGAGATCATCGAACGGGTCCACACCATTCCCTCCCTGCCCGAGGTGGTGACCCAGGTCAGCCGCCTGGTCAACGACCCGATGGCCAACAGCGGGGATGTGACCGCCATCATGGTCAAGGACGGGGCCATGGCCTCGAAGATGCTGCGGATGGTCAACAGCGTCTATTACGGCCTCAAAGAGCCGGTTCACGACATGGAAGGCGCCGTTCGCATTCTCGGATTTAAGACCATCCGTTCGATCGCCCTCTCGATCAGTGTCCTCAACGCCTTCCAGCAGCAGACCGCGACCTTCAACATGAAGGCCTTTTGGGCCCACAGCGCCGTATCCGCCTGTTTGTGCCGGATGATCGCTGAGAAATCCCGCGTCTGCGACCCGGAACTGGCCTACACCATCGGCCTGATCAAGGACCTCGGCAAATTGATCCTGGTCGAGAACGCCCCGGAAGAGACCAAAGCCATCGTCGCCGTCGCCCGGGAGTACAAACTCTCCTTCCATGGCGCCTCCCGGAAGGTCCTGGAAACCGACGACGCGGAAATCGGCGGCTGGTTGGCAGAACGCTGGGAACTGGAGCCGATCATCACCGAGACGATCCGCGACCAGTACGACCTCGGCAAAGGCCGCCAGCCCGGTGTGGTCGCCATCTGCCAATTCACCGAATACCTGTGTGGTCTGAAGAAACTTCGGGTCAGCGGCGAATGCGATGACCCGGTTCTCGACCCTGAGGTGTGGCGCCACCTCGGTCTCGACAAAAACGCCCTGGTCGAACTCCTGACCCGCGTCAACGACGAGGTCGATAACGCCCGCCAGTTGATGGCCCTCGCGGCCTGACGCCCGTCAGCGCCGTCGGCCGACCACCGCCCCCACCACCGCCCCCACCACCGCGATGGCCGACGACAGTCCCAGGGCCAACAGGTAACTGGTGATGAACCGTTGGCCGCCGGGCACCTCCAACCACGTCGCGCCCAGGATGTCAGCCGGGAACCACGCGGCCCCAGCGGTTACGGCCACGGCGAAGGCCGTCAGCACCCAGGCGCCCGTCAGGCGACTGGCCCACAGGCCGAGGAATACGGGGACGACGGCGGCGGCACACACCAGGTTGGCAACGAAGAACAGGTAGGTCGCATCCTTGCCGAGGGTCGCCACGCCGACCGCCGGGATGGCCACCACCACCGTCCCCAGACGAGCCAGGCGCAGGGTCCGGCCGTTGGTCGGGGCACCAAAGGCGGTGGCATCGCTGGTCAGGACGCCCACCAGGCCGTTGAACAGGGCGCTGACGGTGCTCATGGCCAGGATCAGGGCCAACACCAGGAACACGAGGACCGACCACGCCGGGGCAACCAGCATCAACAGGGTCACGGGCAGGGCGGCGGGGTTGGCGTCGGCGGGCACGGTGCCGGCGGCCCACAGGCCGATCAGGCTCGCGGGGATCAGGAGCAGGCCGATGGACAGCCCGGCGAGGGTGAAGGAGCGGCGGACCGTGGCCGCATCCCGGCAGGCGAAGATGCGGGCCCAAAAACTGTTGTCGAAAAGGTTGCTGGCGGCAATGCCGAGCACCAGGCAGGCGGCGTTCTCCCAGCCAAGGGCGGTCCAGGCGAGGTTCTCGGCCGGGGTCTTGGCCGTGGGGGAGCCCCCCAGGCCAGCCACCAGCAGCCAGGTCACCAGGCCCAGGAGGACGACGATCAGGCCGATCTGCAGGCGATCGACGGCGATGGCCGTTCGTACGCCACCCCAGGCGGCATAGGCCACGGTCGCCAGGGCCACCAGGGCCGCCGCCGGCAGCAGGGCCCAGCCGATCACGGCGTTGAGGCTTTGGGCGATGACCGTCAGTTCCGCCGCCAGGTAGACGCCCATGTAAAAGATGCCGAGGAGGCTGACCAGCAGGCGCACCGGCCGGCCATAACGGGCGCCCACGGCGTCCGACAGGGTGGTGGCCCGGGGATGGAGGGCCCGCACCCGGTTGCCCACCAGGGGGAATAGCCACATCGGGGCGGCCTGGCCCAGGCAATAGCCGAGGATCGCCGCCGGGCCGAAGAAATAGCCGACCAGGGCCGGGCTGGAGAGGATCCAGCCCCCCGCCAGGGTGGCGACGAGGGTGGCGACGGACAGGCCGGTGCCGATGGAATTGCGGGCCGTGAGGTAGTCGTCGAGGCTCTGCTGGGCGGCGGTCCGGCGGGCATGCCAGACGCCGACGGCGGCAAACACCAGACAGGTGACGATGACGGCGGTGCCGCCGATGGACGGATCGAACATATGGCCTTCCCTACGCCGGTATGATCCGGATCAGGTAATTGGGGTCACGAGCGGTGTCGTTTCTCAGGCCAGAAGTGGCCTCCCCCAGGATGTGTGAGGGGCGGAGGATGATGCAGTTGTTGCATCCACAAGGGGCGGCAGGTGTTGGCACGCCCTGCGCCATTCCCGGTGGAGACGGCCGCTGCCGTCGAGGAATCCGACATGCCCCTGCTCCTGCTGTGCTGCCTCCTGGTGACGCCCCTGATGGGGGCCGAACCCGTGTTTACCAACGAGGAATGGGAGCGTGCCCAGGGTGGCAAGGCGGTGCCGACGGCGGGAACCGCCCCGGTGTCGTCCTCCCCGGCCCCGGCCACCGGGCCGGCCCTGATGTCCATCGGCCTGTCCCTGGCGGCGGTGGTCGGTCTGGCCGTGGTCCTCGGCTGGGTGGTCAAAAAGGTTAACGTCAAACGCCTGATGCCCCGCAAGGGCGAGCATCTCGAAGTCCTCGAATCCCTCCCCTTGGGTTTCAAACGTCAGGTCTTTCTGGTCCGGGTCGGCGGGCAGATGGTGCTGGTCGGCAGCGGCGAGCATGAACTGACCGCCCTCGGGACTTTTCCCGCCCCCGGGCTTGCGCCGCCCCCGGTGCCAGAAGCCCCACCGGCACCCCCCGTGCCGGTGGATGGCCGCTTTGCCGGTCTGTTGGACCAGGCCCTGGGGCGGAAGCCGTGATCCGATCCCTGGTTTTATTGCTGATGCTGGGCCTAGCCGCCGCCGTCGAGGCGCCGCCGGTCGTTACTCCCGGCGGGACGACCACCGCCGATCAGATCACGGCACCATCGGTGCTCGGGGGCACCGCCGCTGAACAGGCCCTGCCGGGCCAGGTCCTCCAGGTGCCTGGCACCCCCGGGGCCCCGGCCCTGACCATCAGCCTCGGCGGCGGTGCGAATGATGAGTTGACGACCCCGGTCCTGCTGCTGCTGACCATCACCGTCCTCTCGGTCGCCCCGGCGTTCCTGATGATGATGACCAGTTTCACCCGGATCATCATTGTCCTCGGTTTCCTGCGCCGGGCCCTCGGCACTCAGACCCTGCCGCCCAATCAGGTGCTCGCTGGCCTCGCGCTGTTCATGAGCCTGTTCATCATGGCCCCGACCTTCAATCGCATCAACGATACGGCGGTCCAGCCCTATCTGAAAAAGGAGGTAACCCAGGCGGTCGCCTTCGACCGGGCCAAGGGCGCGATTGCCGACTTCATGCTCAAGCACACCCGCAAGAATGACCTGGCCCTGTTCATCCGCCTGGCGGGGGATGAGCGCCCGGCGACCGCCGCCGATGTCCGTTTCACGACCCTGGTGCCGGCCTTCATCACCAGCGAACTGCGGACGGCCTTCCAGATGGGCTTCATCATCTTCCTGCCCTTCCTGGTCATCGACCTGGTGGTCAGCGCGGTGCTGATGGCCCTGGGTATGATGATGCTGCCGCCGGTGGTGGTGTCGTTGCCGTTCAAAATCCTGCTCTTCTGCCTGGTCGATGGTTGGACCCTGCTGGTCCAGTCGTTGGTGGCCTCGTACCAATGACGGTGCCCCATGCCCGATGACATTCTCATCGAAGTGCTGCGGAAGATGCTGCAGATCAGCCTGATGTTATCCATGCCGATCCTCGGCGCGGCCCTGCTGGTTGGTCTGGTGATTGGCCTGCTGCAGGCCGTCACCAGCATTCAGGAGCAGACCCTGGCCTTCGTGCCCAAGCTGCTGGCCATCTGCCTGGTTTTGGTGCTGCTGGGGCACTGGATGCTGCGCCTGCTCATCGATTACACGGCGGAATTATTCGCCGCCCTGCCCCAGTACGGAGCCCTCTGAGGTCATGGATCCGGCACGCCTCCAGGAATGGTATGCCCTGGTCCCGGGGTTGATGTTGATTCTGGCCCGGGTCGGGGCGTTGTTCGCCTCGGCGCCGGTCCTCGGCGGTCCCTCGATCCCGGCCCCCATCAAGGCCCTGCTGTCCATGGCCGTGAGCCTGCTGCTGTTGCCCAAGGTGGTCCAGGAACCGGTGCCGATGGATTTCCTGTTCATTCTCGCCCTGGCGCGGGAGATCGGCGTGGGCCTGTGCCTTGGCTGGATCCTCAACCTGTACCTGGTGAGCATCAAGATCGGCGGCGACCTCATCAACCGCCATGCGGGTTTCAATGCGGCGGAAAACTTTGATCCGGATTCGGAACTTGGTGCCGGGCCCATGGGTGACCTCCTGCACCTCGGGGCGGTGTTGCTGTTTTTGGGCCTCGATGGCCACCTCCATTTGATCGCCAGCATCGCCCGCAGTTTCGAGGTCGTGCCCCTGGCCTCGGCCCACCTGACTCCGGCGACCCTTGACCTCGTGACCCGGGGCGTGACGGACAGTTGGGCCATCGCCCTGACCCTGTCCTTCCCCGTGCTGACGGCCGTCATGGCCATCACCGTGGCCGAGGGCGTGATCACCCGGGCCGTGCCTCAGATCAACATCATGTCCATCAGTTTCGCGATCAAAATCGGCGTCTCGGTGTTGGTGGTCTTCGCCGGCATGCCGATGGTTGTGGCCTTCATCGGCACCGTCTTGGGGATGATGCTGGCTCTGACGGTGCCGGTCTTGGGATCCCTCCGCTGATTTGATTATTGAGCCTTCGGCGTCCGGGGCCTTCGGCGTCCGGGGCCTTCGGCGTCCGAGGTTCGCTCCGCTCACGTCCCCAGCCCACTCCCAGCCACAAGACGGCGGCGAAGCCGCCCCCGGACGCGCAGCCCCGGACGCCGAAGGCACCGATTACCTCCAAACCGCGACGACGGTCCCGGACAAGGTCAGTAACAAGGCGACCACGATCATCACGAGCCCCAGGGGCCGACCGGCCTTGGCGAGGTCGCCGTCGGCGCCCCAGAAGTTGGTACGGATGTTCCGGACCAGGCTCACCAGGTGGGTCATGAACAGGAAGCCGACCACCGCCGACATCAGGGCTTGGGCCGGGCCGGGGACGACGAAGGCGCGGATCGCCAGGGCTGGGAGGAGCAGCAGGGGCAGGGTGTAGGGGGCGATGGCGATCAGCGTCCCGCGCAGGGGGTCGCAGGCATCGTGCTCGACGGCCCCGCCCCGGCCGTCAGTGGCGGCGAAGGAACGAATCCGCACCCGCAGAACGACGCAGGCCAGGGCGTGGCAGGTTTCGTGAATCAGGGTGTGGAGGAGCCAGTCGGGCTTGCGCCAGCAACTGAGGAGCAGGCCGAGTACGAGGCCACCGCCGATGGCCCAGGGGGCCGGGGGCAGGGTCCGCCGGGCGTTGACCACCGTCACCAGCAGGTCCCAACACCACGGCACGGCGAACACCGCCAGGACCAGGGCCAGGAAGCCGCGCACGATGATCCCCAGCAGCCGCATGGCGCGGGATCATGGCCCGGTCCCCAGGGCCGAAAGCCCGGACTTCCGCCCCCGGGGGCCGATCTACACTCCCGCCCCCATGCCGCATCCTGCTTTTCCCGCCACCCCCGTCGTTGGCGTCATCATGGGCTCCAAATCCGACTGGGAGACCATGCAAGGGGCCGCCCAGGCTCTGGCCGACTTCGGCGTGCCCCACGAGGTTCGGGTGGTCTCGGCCCATCGCACGCCCGATCTGCTGGTGGAGTACGCCAAGGCCGCCGAGGGCCGGGGTCTTCAAGTCATCATCGCTGGAGCCGGCGGCGCCGCCCACCTCCCAGGCATGGTGGCGGCCATGACCACCGTACCGGTTCTTGGGGTGCCGGTGCAATCGAAGGCCCTCAGCGGCCAGGACAGCCTGCTCTCCATCGTCCAGATGCCCGCCGGGATTCCCGTCGGCACCCTGGCCATCGGCCCCGCCGGAGCCAAGAATGCCGGGCTGTTGGCGGTCCAGATCCTGGCCAACAGCTTCCCGTTCCTGCGCGAACCCCTGCGGGCCTTCCGCGCCAAGCAGACCGCCGAGGTGTTGGCCCACCCTGATCCCCGGATCCCGTCGTGAACTCGCCCATTCGTCGAGCCATCGGGATTCTGGGTGGGGGACAGTTGGGTCAGATGCTGGCCCAGGCAGGAACGTCCTTGGGGGCCCGCTTCATGGTGCTGGACCCGGGGGAGAACCCACCCGCCGCCTGTGTCGCCGGTCAGATTCGGGCCGCCTATGATGACGAGGCCGCCGCCGCCCGCCTCGGTCAGGCCAACGAAGTCGTGACCTACGAGTTCGAGCACCTGGCCCTGCCAGCGGTGGCCGCCGCCGCCGCCCATGCCGAACTGCATCCCAGCCTCAAGGCGCTGGAGACCGTCCAGGACCGCATCCGTCAAAAAAACTTCCTGGCCGCCCAGGGCATCGCCACCGCCGTCTTCGCCCCGGTGCTGACCGAGGCAGACCTCGCCACCGCTGCCCTTGCGGTGCCTGGCAAAGCCGTCCTCAAGACCGCCCGGGATGGCTATGACGGCAAGGGCCAGCGCCGCCTGGCGACCGCTGTCGACCTGCCCGCCGCCTGGGAGGCCCTGGGCCGGGTGCCCTGTGTCCTGGAAGGCTTCGTGACTTTCAGTCGCGAATTATCCCTGGTCAGTACCCGGGCCCGGGACGGCCAGATGGTGTTCTATCCCCTGGTCGAGAACCATCACGAGCACGGCATTCTGCGCCTGACCACCGCCCCGGCGGCGGACATCACTGCCGATCTCCAGCGCCAGGCCGAGGACGCCGCCCGGGCCCTGACCGAGGCCCTGGCCTACGTCGGGACCTTCACCATCGAGTTCTTCCAGGTCGGGGACCGGCTGGTGGTCAATGAGGTAGCTCCCCGCGTCCACAACAGTGGCCATTGGACCATCGAGGGCGCCGTCACCAGTCAGTTCGAGAATCATGTCCGGGCCCTGATGGGCCTGCCCCTAGGAGACACGTCTCCGCGGGGCTACGCGGCGATGGTCAATTTGGTGGGCGTCATGCCCGACCCCCTAGCCCTGTGCGCCCTTCCGGGCCTGCATTTCCACGACTACGCCAAAGCTCCCCGGCGTGGCCGCAAGTTGGGCCACGCGACCCTGGTGGACGCGGACCCGGAACGTCTGCGCCAGCGGGTCGTGGAAGTCTTGGCCCTCGGCGGCTTCGAGGTCTAAGGTGGCGGGCAGCACCCTCCGCATCATCTCCGGTCAGTATGGCGGCCGCCGCCTCGTGGGTCCTCCGGGCCTCGACACCCGGCCCCTGCCGGACCGCATCAAGCAGTCCCTGTTCGACTGGCTGGGCCAGGATCTGACGGGCCTGCGGGTGGCGGATGTCTGTGCTGGTTCCGGAACCTTCGGCCTGGAGGCCGCCAGCCGGGGCGCGGCCGAAGTCGTGCTGATTGAGGCCGGTCGCCATGCGGTTCCAGCCCTCCAGGCCAACCTCACGGCCCTTGGCAACCCGCCGGAGGTCCGCCTCGCCCTGCGGATGTTCCAGCAAGTCCTGCCGACGCTCCACGGCCTTGATCTAGTTTTTGCCGATCCGCCGTTTCCCTGGTTCACGGAAAATGTCGCGGCCCTGGAGGAGTTGATGGTGTTGGCGGCGGCGGCCCTCGCCCCGGGCGGACGGCTGGTGATCCGGGGCGAGCGCGGCCACGACCTGCCCGCCGCACCCCCGGCTTTCCTCGGATCGGAAGTACGGTCCTACGGTCGGAGTTGGGTTCGGGTCCTGGTGCGAAGGGTTTCTTAGCCAGAGGTCGGGGCCTGCCCCCGGCCGAGTCGCACGTGCCACCACCCTGAGCGGCCCCCCTGCAGGGTTCCTGTCGTGTACCATCACTGGGGAAAACGGTGTTCGTCGGCCGGATCTCCTGGATCAGGTCGGGTCGGATTCGGCGCTGGGCATGCGGCCTACCCGGTACCGCTCCCGATAGGCCGTGGGGGACAGGCCCATCACGGCCCGGAATCGCCGGGAGAAATGCAGGGGATCTGGAAAACCGACCTCCTGGGCGATGGTGCTAATGGGGACTTCGCCGACCACCAGGGAACGGGCGGCGTGGTGGAGGCGGAGTTCGGTCAGGTACCGCATGGGGGGTAAGCCGAGGCGCCGCAGCCAACAACGGCGGAAGTGGGAGTAGGAGATGCCCTGCCGGTGGGCCAGACGGGGGAAATCGAGGTCTTCCCGCCAGCGGGAATCGACCTCGGCCTGGATCGCCCGGACCGCTTCCTCCAGTCCATCGGGAGGGGCCTGCTCAGCTCCTAGCAGGGCCTCCATCACGGCCAGTTCCGCTAGTCGGTCCAGCCGGTCCACCGAGGGAACGGGGCCCAGGAGCAAATCTCGCAGGTCGTCCACGGCCCGGCGGAAGCGCCGGGGATCCGCCACCGGCCACCAGGGTCGCCCAGGCCACAAGCCAGCGCGGGCCAAGGCCGGGCCGGCTTCGTGGGGATAGATCAGGTAGAGCTCCTCCCAGCCCGCCGACTCGGGGCCATAGTCCATGGGGGCTCCGGGCCATTGGGTGAGCACCACGGGGCCGTTCACCTGGTGAAGGCGCCCTTCGTGGGCATAGGTGCCTGCTCCGGCGAGGATGAAGCTGATGTTCCAGGTGGCGAAGGGGCGCCGGACGCGGTGGTCCTTCCGGGCGAAGTAGCCGATCTGGGCCACGGCCGGAGGCCCCGGGAAACGGCGTTGATGCCCATCGACATGCAAGATCACGCGGTCCATGTCGAAGATCATTCCGGCTATTTTTGCAGACAAAGTGTGGATAGCCTAAAGACATGTTCGGCATGTGCGTCAGAGGTCGAACCCGAGGGCCCGGCCTCTTCCGTATCCCGGGGGGCTTTGGCATTCCTCGGGTTATCCAGGGGCGCTGACCACGGACCGGTTCATGACGGATGCCTGGGGAGGGGGCGCGGATCCCTCTCCTACCAAGACCACACGGTTCCCGGAGTTTTGCCATGCTGCACCTGATGATGACCATGGTTTGTCTGCTGCTCGGAGGTGTCGTGCTCCAGGCTCAGGAGGATCTCAGCACCCGACCGGCCCTGTGGGACCTGGAGGCCTTACAGGCCATCAAAGCCGGGGCTCAGGCCAAGGATGCTACCGTCGCACCTGCCCTCGCTCGCCTGGAGCGCATGGCCGAGAAGAATCTCGGCAAACCCTTCGAGTCGGTGATCGACAAGGTCTCGACGGGGGGCGTGAAGGACGGCCAGGATCCCCACGATTATCGCAGCGTCTCCATCTATTTCTGGCCGGATCCCAAGGATCCCGCGGCTCCCTGGATCAGGCGCGATGCCGAAAAGAATCAGGAGGCGGTCGAACGGTACGATTCGGAGCGCCTGCGTCGGTCCACCGACCGCATCCGCGATGCCGCCCTGGCCTGGTGGTTCACCGGGCGGGATGACTTCGGACGGGATGCTGCGGGCCAGTTGCGTCACTGGTTTTTGAATCCGGAAACGCGCATGAACCCGAATCTGCGCTACGCCCAGTTTGTTCCCAACGCCCGCCAGGAAGAGGGTCGTCCGAGCGGACTGATCGACACCATGCGCCTGGTGGAGACCCTGTCGGCCGTAGCCCTGCTGGAACAGGGCCCCTTCCTGGAGCCGGGTGAGCGTCAGGCCCTGCGGGACTGGGTGCGAGAGTACCGGGAATGGTTCCTGACCAGTGATCTGGGCCGGGCTGAAGCCCGGGCCGGCAATAATCATGCCCTGTACTACGATCTTCAGGTGGTGGCTTTCTCGTGGTACCTGAACGACCGGGAGAGCGTGACCCGGGTGTTGCAGGAGGTCGGGCCCACCCGTATCGCCAAGCAGATCGAACCCGATGGACGGATGCCCAAGGAATTGGAGCGGCCCATCGCCTTCACCTATACCTGCTGGGCCCTGACGCCCCTGGTCCAGATGGCGGCCATGGAGCGGAATGCGGGGCTCGGTACCGGGATCTGGGCCTGGCAATCCCCGGATGGCCGCTCCCTCCCCACGGCCTGTTCTTGGGTGATGGGTTTTGTGCGCGGTGGTACCTGGACCTGGGGTAGGGCATCGGACCCCGTCCGGCCGCAAGCCGTCGCTCCGATCATCTGGATGGCGGTCCATAGCGGCGTGGCCCCCGACTGGAGTCACCACCTGGCGGACCTGCCCCTGGCAAAGGACGATCGTGCGCGCCTCCTGTACGGCCCGCGGCCTGCGACGGCAGCCAAACCCCACTAGGATCCCGGGAGGCTGGGGAGATCTTCGCCCGGCACATCATCCGTGGCGACTTCCCTGCCAAGCGCCACCTTTTTCGACGATGATCCATGAGCCAGATACCCGCAGCCCGGGGCTGACTCCCCTTCTCCTCTGCAGGACCACCCCATGCGCACGGTGACCTTCCTTCTCACGCTCTTTCCGATGCTGCTGTGTGCCGCTGACCCCTTTCGGGATCCCGTGCCGGCGACTCTGACCCAGTCCTACACCACCCTGGTCACGGAGCATTTGGCACCCCATCCTCGCCTCTGGTGGTCGGCGGAGGAGCAGGCACGCACGGAGCGTCGCATGGATCGGGACCCGGTGCTGAGCGCTTTCCATGCCGCGCTCCTGCGGGAAGCCCGGAAACTGCTCCAGGATCCGCCCCCAGAACGGGTCATGGCGGATGGCCGGCGCCTGCTGGCGGTCTCCCGGCAGGTGGCCCGGCGCCTGGGCCTGTGTGCCTATGCCTGGCGGACCAGTGGAGACGACGTGTTCCTGCAGCGCGTGAAGGCCGACCTGCGGGGCGTGTTGGCCTTCACCGATTGGAACCCCGGCCACTTCCTGGACGTGGCCGAGATGGCCGTCGGCGTGGCCTGGGCCTATGACTGGTGCCACGACGGCCTTCTCCCCGAGGAACGACAGGCGGTGGTGGAGGGATTGAAGGCCAAGGCGCTCCTGCCTGGCCTCGTCGAACCCGAGCTGTGGTGGGTGCGCAACACCAACAACTGGAATCAGGTCTGCCATGGCGGACTGGGGTTGGCGGCCCTGGCCATTGCCGACCAAGAGCCAGCCCTGGCGGCCCGCATCCTGGCGCGGGCCGAGGCCAGCCTGCCCTGTTCCATGACCTCCTACGCGCCGGATGGAGCCTATCCCGAGGGTCCGGGCTATTGGAATTTTGGGACCACCTATGCGGCCCTCTTGCTCGATGCCCTTCAGAGTGGGTTGGGTCGGCGACCCGACCTCATCGATGCCCCGGGTTTCCTGGCTTCGGGCATGTACCAGAACCAGGTCGTGGGGCCCTCGGGCCGGTGGTTCAATTATGCGGATGTCGGGGCGGGAGGGATGCTCCTGTGTTCCCCGACGATTGCCTGGCTCGCCACCGCCGCCGATCGGCCAGAATGGTGGCGGATGGGCCTGGAGCGGATGCAGCAGTTCGCAAAGAATCCTGGGCCGTTGCCCGGTGAAGGGACGCTCCCGTTCCTCGTGGTGTGGACCGGCCGACTGCCGGCGGATCGCGGGGTCTCTCTGCCTACGTCCTGGCGCGGGAATGGCCCCAGTCCGGTGGCCTTTCATCGCACGGCCTGGAGTGACCAGGCGACCTGGATCGGGTTCAAAGGCGGGTCGCCCAGCACCAGCCATGGGCACATGGATGTGGGGTCGTTTGTGATGGATGCCCAGGGGGTGCGGTGGGCCGAAGATCTTGGATTTCAGCGCTACCACACCCTGGAGAACCAGGGCATCAATCCGTTCCAGCATACCGAACGTGAGGATGCCCCTCGGTGGCGGGTGTTCCGGTTCAATGCCCAATCCCACAACGTGCTGACGGTTGACGGCCAGAACCAACGCGTGGCGGGGCATGCTCCGATCATCGTCCACCGTCCTGGGCGCACGGTGATCGACCTCACCGCTACCTACGCAGGACAGGTAGCGGCGGCCCGCCGAGGAGTGGCCCTCGCGGGGGAGGCGGCGGTTGTCCAGGATGAGCTTCTGGGCTCGGCGGCAGCGGTCCGTGTCCGTTGGGCGATGGTCACGCGGGCGGCCGTGACGGCTACGGGTTCCCAGGCGCAGTTATCCCTCCAAGGACGGACCTTCACCGTGCAGGTGTTGGAACCGGCGGGGGCCGTCGTGGAGGCCCGGCCCTTAGATCCGCCGCCCGCCGCCTGGGATGCCCCCAACCCCGGTATCACCCTGGTGGGATTCCACACCGAGGTCCCTCCTGGTGCCAAGGTCCGGTTGCGGGTGGCCCTGATTCCCCAAGGCGTCGCCCTCGATCAGGACCTGCCGCCCGGTGACCTGGCTACCTGGTGACCTGGCCACCGGGTGATGGGGGTCGTTCTTAGGGCCCGGTGGGTACGGGGGTGTCTTCTTCATCCGGTCCCGTCAGGACGTCCAATCCGGCCTTGGCGACCTGCAGGTCGTATCCGCCACTGAACGCCACCAGCATGTAGCCCCCCGGGACCGGTGCGATCAACCCGCCCTGGAAGGCGTTCTCGCCGACGTATTTGTCCCGCACTTTCGCGCCACTGGGCTGCAGGGTGTCAGCCATTTCCGCCATTTTGGTATAGGCGATGGCGAGGACGTTCGACTTGCGGTCGATAATGAAGTCACCGACGGCCTCCATCCGGGAGACCCAGGATCGCGTCCGTTCACCGGGGACGCAGGCAATCACCGCCGCGCCACGGATACGGACACTGGCGGCCTTGGCCTGCATCGCTTGCAGGGCCTGGTCAGCCCGGGCATGGAAGCGGGCGACCGGATCCGGGGCTGTCTCGGCGGCCGATACGGAACCAGCGAGGACGAGGGCTAGCAGGAAGCGTGGGTGCATGGCGATGCTCAGCGAGAGGAATGGGGAATCGGTCAGGGTGCGGACGGGGGAGTCAGCTCGACGATCCGGAGATCCCGGTAACGCAGCACCCCCGCGTTTTTGTGGATTTGCAGGCCGATGATGCCACGACGGGGGATGGCGGGGTCTTGTTCCGTATAGTCCACGGTCTGGACGTCGTTAATCCACAATTGGATCCGCGGACCCTCGGCCCGAATGCGGTAGTGGTTCCAGGCCCCGAGTCCGAGTTTGGCGACGACCTCCGGTGTCGGCCTGGCCAGCATTTTACGCCGCCGGGACTCATCATACAAACAGCCGTCGCCCCCTTTGAAAAGGTCCGCCTGATACCCGGATACCTCATGACTGTTGGGGACCCGTTGGCTGCGGAATTGGATGCCGCCATTGTTATTGTTGTTTTGATAGCTGAGTTGAAGTTCGAAATCCCCGTATTCTTTGGTGGTGCACAGGAAATCGTTATGGGGCTGTTTCACGCCCTCACGACCGACCACGATCACGCCCTGGTCGATCCGCCAGAGTTCCCCCGTGGCACCCTCCCACCCGGCGAACGTGGTGCCATCGAAGAGCGGCGTTTCTGCTGCCGAGCCCCCCCGGGGCAGCATCAGCAGCAGACTGAGGAGGATGATCGGAAGACGGATGGGCATGGCAGATCCCGGGGTGGGAGGAGGAGGACATCAATCCCGAAGCTCAGGGCGATCAGGCCGCGTCCCACTGGGCACGGAGGAATTTCATGGAGGCACCAACCTGGTCTTGGTAGGTCTCCATCTTCCCACATTCGAAGGAACAAAAGCCGCCGTACCCGATCTTCTTCATTCCCCGGAAACCGTCGAGGAATTTGGTCGCATCCTCGGCTTCTTGGCCCGGCAGGGTCCTTTTCCGGGAAGACAGGTGGATTTGACGGATGAACGGGGCGCCGGTGACCATGGCCGCGGTCAGATCTTGCTCGACCTGGATCATTTTACAGAAGTCGAAAACGATCCCGACCCCGGGTTTGCCGATGCTGGTGCACAGGGCCACCGCCTCGGCGACGTTATTAATGCAGTTCACTTCCTTGGGGACCACGGGTTCAATCGTCAGGCAGGTGCCGGCTTGGGCGGCCTGATCGGCCAGGCCACCCAGGACCTCGCGGATGATCGCCACCGAGCGCTCCCGATCCGGCAGGGCCAGCTTCGTGCCGAGGCGGGGAGGGACGATGATGATGTTCGGTACCCGCAGATCGGCCGCAGTGTCGATGGCGGCCTTCAGGGAATCCACGGAGGCGGTGCGTTCCGCGTCGCTTCCGGCAACGATCAATCCCAGGCTGCTCCAGTCGAGGGCGCTGGGCACCAGAGGGGTGTTCTTGAGGGCCTCCTTCCAGGCCCCGCGCATCTTCAGAAAGTTGCCCCGCAGTTCGATGGCCTCGAACCCCATTTTTTCAACCCAGGCGAGTTGCTCGGGGAGGTCGCCCCGGACCATGTTGAGCCAACTGGAGAAGCGAAGGCGGGATGACCCGACGACGGTTGGTTCGGCGGCGGGCAGTCGTCCGCCAGCAAACAGCAAGGCGGCAGCCCCGGTGAGGCCGCAGGCAAGGAAGGAGCGGCGGTTCATCAACATGGCTGGTACCTCGGGTGTGGTGACGCGGCAGGTCGGTCGTATGGGGACTGATGGTAGCCGGATCGATCCGCGATGCTTGGAGCCCCACGTCGAAGATTGGGAAAATCCCGCCATCACCGCCGGTCAGGTCCGCAGACCCTCCAGGTAGCGGCGCCGGTAGGCTGAGGGGGTCTGGCCGGTAGCGGCCCGGAAGGAGCGATTGAAGGCGCTCTGGTCAAAGAATCCGCAGTCGAGGGCGATGGTCCCAGCGGCTCGATCGCTGTCGATCAGGGCCCGGCAGGCGGCATGGATCCGCTGGCGCACCAGGTGGCGCATCGGCTGCTCCCCCATGGCCTCATTGAAGATGCGGAGGAATTGCCGTTCCGAGAGGTGGCAGAGGTCGGCGAGCTGACAGGTGGTGATCGGCTCGCCGAAATGCAGGTGGATGTGGCGCAGGGCGGGTTCGATCCGGCGGAAGGGCAGGAGGGCACCACCGACTTCGCGGGTTTCGTACATCACCCCGAGGAGGCCGCAGACCTTTCCTCGGTGGTCGAGGAGGGGGTTCTTGGTCGTCAGGTACCAATTCGCCGCGCCGTCGACATCCCGCACCAATTGGGTGATCCTGGTCCGGCCACCCGAGGGCGACATGATGCGTTCATCCTCCTCGCGGTAGATGGCGGCGACATGGCGGGGCAGGAAGTCCGCGTCGGACCGACCGATAACCTCCCACTCTTCCTGGCGACCGAGAATGGCCAGCAGCCGGGGATTTACCCGGACGAACCGGCTGTCCAGGTCCTTGATGAAGAAGGCCGCCATCGGCATCTCGTCGAAAAGGGCGGCGATTTGCAGGTCGATGCGGGTTCTGCTGAGGAACGCCTGCTGAAAATCGTTGGCAAGACGGCGGTCATCCATGGCGGGATTTTACCCCCTTGCGTCGGGGTTGTCCAATCCTGGGAGCGGAAGGACGACATCCTGACCCCTGACATCCCCGGAATCCCCCATGATCCGTCTCCACAACGCCCTCTGGCCCGGCCTGGTTGGCAAGGTCCCTGGAACCCTTGAAGCGCCCTTGGGGCTCGACCAGATGCTGGGCCTCACCTCGGCGGCCCGCGTCGATGGCCGGGGTTTCGATGGAGTCGATCTCTTTCTTGGTCAGCCCCATGTGGACCCCTATGCCAATGAGGACGACCTGCGTCGGTTGGCTGACCGCATTGCCGCCCTTGGGCTGCGGATCGGCACCCTGGTGGCTCCGGTGTGGCCTTCGGCGGGTGGCGGCCGTGCCCTCGGGGATGCCGCCGAACGCCGGCGCTTTGTCGCCGCGGTCGCTGCGGCCTGCCGCGTTGGTCGCATCCTGGATGACCACGGCGTGCGCGCCGACCGCCTGATTCGCATCGATAGCGCTGCCGATGCCGGGGAATTTGTCACGGACCCTGCGGGCCATCGCCGCCGTATCATCGCCACCTTCGCTGAGGCGGCGGCGGTGGCGGCCGATGCGG
>CAIUVD010000136.1 GCA_903902515.1 uncultured Planctomycetota bacterium
ACCCCGGACGGGGCAGCAAAGCTGCCCACGGGCGACCTTGCCCAACGCCTGGCGCGGGTGTTCAAGCACCAGCGAAAATGGGCCCGGAGAACCGAGACCACCTGTTTCCGGGTGTACGAGAAGGACATCCCCGACCAGCCCCTGATCGTCGACTGGTACGACGGCGATGCTGTGGTGTGGACCTTCGACCGCACCCGCAACGACACCCCCGAAGCCGAAGCCGCCTGGCTGGCGGCGGTAGACCAGGCCGTCAGCGAGGGCCTCAACGTCCCCAAGGACCGCATCTGGCGCCGCATCCGCCGCCGCCAGAAGGACCGCCAGGAAGGCGACGGCCAGTACCACACCCTCGGCAGCCAGGGAGTGGTGAAGGAGGTCATCGAGGGCGGCCTGACCTTCGAGGTCAACCTCAGCGACTACCTCGACACCGGCCTGTTCCTCGACCACCGCCCCACCCGGGCCACCGTCCGCCAGACCGCCGCCGGCAAAGACGTCCTCAACCTCTTCTGCTACACCGGGGCCTTCACCTGCCACGCCGCCGCCGGCGGCGCCCGCAGCACCGTGTCCGTAGATCTGTCCAACACCTACCTGACCTGGGCCGGCCGAAATTTGGCCCGAAACGCCCTCGCGGGACCCCAGCACCGCCTCGTCCGGGCCGATGTGCTGGGCTGGATCGACGCCGCCGCCAAGGCCGGCCCGTGCTACGACCTGATCGTCTGCGACCCGCCGACGTTCTCGAACAGCACCGCCATGGCGACGTCCTGGTCAGTCGACCGCGACCAGACATGGCTCCTCGACCGCTGCCTGCGCCTGCTGCGCCCCGGCGGCACCCTCTATTTCAGCACCAATTCCCGGGGTTTCAAACTGGCCTGGACCCCGCCAGCGGGCACCGTGGTCACCGATATCAGCGCCCAATCGGTGCCCGAGGACTTCCGCAATCGGAAGATCCACCAGTGCTGGAAGATCGTGAAGCCCTGAAATACGTGACCTTTGGCCACGTGGGTAACGAACGGGGAAACGTGACCCGATGAACACCATGGGCGAGCCGCCCATGCCACGAAAATTCTGCCCGTGGTGGGAATGGACACCGCAAACACCATGGGCGAGCCGCCAATGCTCGAAAGCTAGGCTTCCCCTTCCTAAATTTATCCTTCCATCCTCGTGCAGGTGAATTCCGTTTGCGTGGAAAGGATCGCCCATCCCGCACTTTTTGCCGATAGCGCCAGATGCGGAAGAGGCAGTAGTCAAACTCTTCTCGCAGACGTTGGTCGCCCTGGGCAGCCGCGAAGAGGAGGCCTACGGCGCAATCCGCCACAATCCTGCGGTTGAAGCGAACGGTTGGCTTGGTGATGGTTTCCCCTGCGTCAGGTGGAGTGATGTCCTCAGGTGGCGTGACGCTTGGGAGTTGGTGGTGTACCCTGGCCTTGGCTTCAAGCTCGCTGCTGAGCAGTTGGAAGAGCATGAGCGCCGCAACCTCCTGGTAGATGCCATCAGGGTAGCGGGCATGGAATCGTTCAAGTCCATGCCAGAGCTTCAATTCCCGAAAAGCGGTTTCAACGCGCCAGCGGCAGGCATAGAGATTGAGCAGGACCGCGGCGGGATGTTGTTCGGTGTCGGTGAGGCTAGTGACGAAGACTCGGATGGTACCGTTTGGCGAAACCTGACGCAGGAGCCGGACGGTTATGACGGGTAGGTCAGCCTTCTGGTGCCCGTAATGATCGCGCATGACCAGGGAGCGGGTCTGCTCCAAGAGACCGGAATCGACAAAATCCACCACTTCTGCCAGGGTACCCGATCCAGCGCAGCGAATGTTCATCAGCCATTGACTGCGTTGCGAAGAGAGTTGAAAGAGGATGCGCCGCGAAGCAAAGTTACAGTCAGCCAGCACCAGATCCTGGGGCCCAGTACCCGCGAGCAGATTGAGCGCATGGAGTCGTTCACAGACACGGTAGGGCCCAAGCTGCCAATCGACGGGCTGATTAGCCCCAACATCCCACAGCACCGTCAACGACGCCTGTGGCCCCTTGGGCGCCTGGGTCGGACAACCGAAATGGTCGATGATGGTCCGATATGCGGGAAGCGGTGCTTTGGTGCCGTCAATCGCCAGCAGGTTGAACCCGCCATAACCGAGCGCGCGGTGCTCGCACGACGTCGTACACCTTGCTCTTACCTGAACCACGACCTCTCGACAACGTTCCGGCGTCAATTTACGGCGAGCTTGCGACAGTGCCTGGGCAGAGGGCGTCGATTCTGGTGTGTGCCAACCCAATACCTTACCCAAGTAGGCCTTCATCTCCTCAATGGTGCGCTCAT
>CAIUVD010000137.1 GCA_903902515.1 uncultured Planctomycetota bacterium
CGGCTCGCCCATGGTTTTCATGGGTGGCAACGGCATTCAGCATTTTGAGTTACAGCCCATGGGCGAGCCGCCCATGCCACGTCGACGTATCAGGCCGACAAAAATCGGTCGACGTGGGCTTTTTCCCAGGCCACGGCCTGCTCCCACTGGGGGAAACGGCGTTCCCAGGATTTGAACCGGGCACTGTGCGGGGTTTCCCCGGGAATCGGCCGACAGGCTTGGGCGTGGTGGCAAATTTCGTGAAAAATCAGGAAATCGACCCACAGCCGGGCGACCCACGGCTGGTCGACCCGAGGATTGACCGAAATACGGGCACCCACGCGGTGAAAGGCGGCAAAACGGATGTGCCGCAGACGACCCGAGCGCTCCCGGGCCCAGCCGATGGGGATGATGGGCAGATGGCTAAACCAAGTGTCATGGATCCGGCGGTAGGTGGCCTGGAGATCGAGAGGGCCGTTCAGCGGCTCCAGCACCGGGGCGATGGTCGCTCGTTGGGTCTCCTTCATGCTCACGAACACCTGGTCGATGGCGCTGCGCAGACGAGGACTGACGGTTCGACCTTGGATCCACAGGCGCAGGTCTTCAAGGGCGTCCGGGTGCTGCAATAATTGATGATGCAACGAGATGCGAAGTCCCGTCCGGGGGGTTCCCCGGAGGCTCAACAGAGTCTTGGTGTTGTCGTTCAGCCGAATCTCGCTGGCCCCGATACGGGTAGCCAAGGCCCGAAGGTCGAGGTCAGCCATGGTCTGGCATGGTGAACAGGCGGGTCCCGATGCGCAGGTCCGTGGCCCCTTCCGCGATGGCGATGGGGAAGTCCTGGGACATGCCCATGCTCAGACGGGTGAGACCTTCCCGCTGGGCGCACTCCCGCAGGCCGGCGAAACATCGGTGGAGGAGGGCCTCGTCAGCCCCCTCCGGGGCCATGGTCATCAGGCCGACGAGGCGCAGGTGGGGCTGACGGCGGGCGAGGTCCGCGACCCCGGCCAGGGCTTCTGGGCTCAGTCCGGCCTTGGCGGCTTCGCCACTGGTGTTGACTTGGAGGAAGACCTCCAGGGTCTTGTCGAGGCCCGCGCAGACCTGCTCCAGGCGGAGGAGATGGTCGGGGTCGCACAGGCTGTGGAGGGCTACGGACAAGGGTGCCAGCTTGGCGAGTTGCCGCCCCTGAACCCGGCCGATGGCGTGGAAGCGCTGGCCGGGCTGGGCCTGGCCGACCATCTCGGCTTGGTGTTCCCAGCGATTTTCCCCCAGATCCAGGATCCCGGTCATGGCTAAGGCGGCCAGTACCTCGGGAGTCTGGGACTTGGTGACGGCGATCAGGCGGACCGTGGCGGGATCGCGTCCGGCCTGGCGGCAGGCGGCGGCGATCTCCTGGCGGACGGCGGCCACCTGGTGGTGGATGATGGCGGACAGGTCCATGGGGGCAGCATGCTCCTGGCCGGGTCACGTCGAGGGCGGCGGGCTTGGGCCGCTTGCCCCCCTCCCTCGGGTTCTGATAGTCAGCCCCCGAGGATCCCCATGCCCATTCCCTACGTCATCGAGAAAGATTCCCGCGGCGAGCGCAGCTATGACATCTATAGCCGCCTGCTGAAGGATCGGATCATCTTCCTGGGCGAGCCCATCGATGATTTCGTCTCGAACGTGATCGTTGCCCAGTTGCTGTTCCTGCAGAGCCAGAAGCGCGATGCGGACATCACCCTCTACATCAATAGCCCCGGTGGCTCGGTGTCGGCGGGTTTCGCCATTTACGACACGATGCAGTACCTGACCTGCGATGTGGCCACGGTGTGTGTCGGCCAGGCCGCCAGCATGGGGGCGTTCCTCCTTGCGGCCGGCACCAAGGGCAAGCGATTCGCCCTGCCCCACAGCCGGATCATGATCCACCAGCCCATGGGTGGCACCCAGGGCCAGGCCTCGGACATCGAAATCCAGGCCAAGGAACTCCTGCGCCTTAAGAAGGAGCTGAACCGGATTCTGGCCCTGAACAGCGGTCAGACTCCGGAAAAGCTGAGCCGCGACAGCGAGCGCGACTACTATATGTCCGCCGAGGAAGCCCAGGCCTATGGCCTGATCGACCGCGTCGTGACCAAGCCCGCCGCCCAGGCCGCCCACTAATTTCCACCGTTATTTGAGAATCGACCCCCTGTCATGGCCAAGAACAAGCGCGAGAACGATGAAGATAGCTGCAGTTTCTGCAGCCGCACGGCCAGCCAGGTCCAGCGCCTGATCGCCGGGCCGCCGGGGGTCAATATCTGCAATGAATGCGTGGATGTCTGCGGGACCCTGATCAAGCAGTCGCCTTCCGAGGCCAAGGCTAAGACCAAGGCTCCGCGCCTAGCCAACATGACCCCGATCGAGATCAAGGGTCACCTCGATCAGTACATCATCGGCCAGGATAAGGCGAAGCGGACCATCGCCGTTGCGGTCCACAACCACTACAAACGCCTGCGCCACCAGCAGACGGCCGGGGCCAATTCCATCGAGTTGGAGAAATCCAACATCCTGATGCTCGGCCCCACGGGCTGCGGCAAGACGGCGATCGCCCGCTGCCTGGCCAAGCTTCTCAATGTGCCCTTCGCCATTGGCGATGCGACCACGTTGACCGAGGCCGGCTACGTCGGTGAAGACGTCGAAAACCTGATCGTCCGCCTGCTTCAGAACGCCGATTACGACGTTGAGCGGGCTCAGACGGGCATCATCTACGTCGATGAAATCGACAAAATCGCCCGGTCCTCGGGTAATGTCTCGATCACCCGCGATGTGTCCGGCGAAGGCGTCCAGCAGGCCCTCCTGAAGCTGGTCGAGGGCACCGTCGCCAACGTGCCCCCGGGCGGTGGCCGCAAGCACCCCGAGCAAAAATACATTCAGGTCGACACCCAGAACATCCTGTTCATTTGTGGTGGCGCCTTCTCGGGCCTGCCAGAGATCATTGCCCGCCGCCTCGGCAACAAGGTGGTCGGCTTCGAGCTGGAGAACGAGGTCACCCTCGACGATGCCGTCGAGGAGAACGAACGTCTGCTCGCCAACTGCACCCCGGAAGACCTGGTGGAGTTCGGCATGATCCCCGAATTCATCGGTCGTCTGCCGGTGGCCGTGGCCCTGAGCCCCCTGTCGGTCGACGCGCTGATGAACATCCTGACCCAACCCAAGAACGCCCTGGTCAAACAATATCAGACGCTGTTCCAGATGGAGGGCGCGGAACTGTCCTTCACCGACGACGCCCTGGCGGCCATCGCCAAGAAGGCCGGCGAGCGCAAGACGGGTGCCCGGGCCCTGCGGGCGATCATGGAAGAGGTCATGCTCGACTCGATGTTCGACCTGCCCCAGCGCGTGAAGACCCAGAAGGAATTCGTGGTCACTGCTGATGTCGTGGCTGGGAAGGTCCGCATCGGTGAGGAGCGGGCGACGGCCTGATGTTTACCGCCCGGGTGCTGGCCACCACCGTGGTGTGGGGAGTCGCTATGGTGGTGGCCTACTGCGCCTTCAACACCATGGGTTCCACCTCGCCGTGGGCGGTGGTAGCGGTGCTGGGCCTGGTGTTCTGGGCCGTGTCGGAGTCCATGCGGCGAATTTGGGCGATGCCCTGAGTGGCTCCGGCATCCCACCTGTTGATTGGTTGGCTCACGGCGGAAGCGGATCCCACCCGCTCCCGCCGTGATCGTTTCTGGATCGCCCTTGCGGGCGTCCTTCCGGATTTGGATGGGATAGGTGTGGTGGCGGGTCTGCTGTGCGGATCTTGGGAATTGGCCCAACGCTGGTATGGCGAATGGCACCACGCCATTGGGCATAACCTCTTGGCGGCCTTGGCGATGGCGGGTGCCATCGGACTGTGGTGTCGATCCTGGCGGACGGCGGGACTGGCCCTGGTGAGCCTGCATATTCATCTCCTGGGGGACGTCATCGGCAGTCGGGGTCCGGACGGGTATCAATGGCCGATTCCGTACTTGGTCCCCTTCCATGACTGGCAATGGACCTGGGATGGACAGTGGGCCCTGAATGCTTGGCAAAACACCGTCATCACCCTGGCGGCCATCGTCGTGAGCATCATCCTCGCGGTGCGTCGGGGGCGGTGGGTAACGGAGGTGGTGTCCGCTCGGTTTGATGCGGCGGTGGTGGCGGTGTTTCGCCGACGTCTGGCCCGTCGGCCCGGTTGAGTGTGGTGGGGGAAGGTCCACCATCCCCGCCCATGAATCCCGCCCTGCGTGCCCTCAAGCCCTATCCCATGGCCCAATTACAGGCCCGGAAGGCGGCGTTGGTTGCCGCCGGGACCACCGTGTTCGATTTTGGCACCGGGGATCCCATCGAGCCGACTCCGGCGTTCATTCCCGAGGCCCTCAAGGCGGCGGTTCCAGCCGTCAGCCAATATCCCTCGGTGGCCGGGACGCCGGTCCTTCGGCAGGCCGTCGCCGGGTACCTCCAGCGTCGTTTCGCGGTGACCCTCGACCCGAAGACCCAGATCCTGCCTTCGGCGGGCAGCAAGGAGGCGATCTTCCATCTGGCCCTGGCCCACCTCGATCCCGGCACCGCCAAGGACACCGTGGTCTTCGGAACCCCGGGCTATCCCGTCTATGAAAGCGGGGCCCTGTTTGCGGGCGGGAAGGCCCAAGCCATCGTCCTGGAGCGTGCCCAAGGCTTTCGCTTAGACCTGGAACGTCTGCCTCGGGAAGTTCTGGAGCGAACCTCCATTGCCTGGTTCAACTATCCCCACAACCCCACGGGGGCCTGTGTGGATCTGGGGTATCTGGCGGCCCAGGTCGCCATCTGCCGGGCCCACGGCATCCTGATGGCCAGTGACGAGTGTTACCAAGACCTGTGGTTCGGAAACGAGCCGCCGCCGCCCTCCGTTTTGCAGGTCACGGGGCCCGATGCCCGGGGCGTGCTGGCCTTTCATTCGTGCTCGAAGCGCAGCGGCATGACCGGCTATCGTTCGGGGTTCATTGCGGGCGATGCAGCACTGATTGCCGCGTACCGCAGTTGGCGCGTTCACTTCGGCGTGGGTAGTCCTGCCTTCATCGAAATGGGCGCCGCTGCCGCCTGGGCGGACGATGTCCATGCCGCCGAGCGGCGGACGATCTTTGCGGCCAAGTACGACCTGTTGGCGAAGGGGTTGCAGGCCAAGGGGATCGAGATTCTTCCCAGCCAGGCGGGCCTGTACCTGTGGGCCAAGGTTCCCGGGGACGGTCAGGCGGATGCCTATGCCGCCCGTTGCCTGGATGCGGGGATCGTGGTCAGCCCCGGGGGATTCTTCGGCGACGGTGGGGCCGGTTGGTTCCGTCTGGCCCTGGTGCCGTCCCTCGCCGATTGTCAGCGGGCCTTGGACCGCTGGCCGTCCACGACCTGACCCGGTTCCCAGCGGCGCATGCCGGCAATCAGACCGAAGTCGCTGGTGTAACTGATGATATCATGGCTTCCGGCGGCCTGGGCCGCACTCGCGTGGAGGGCCGCCCGCACACCGAGTCGGGGGTATTTTCGCAGCAGAAGCACGCTGTCGTCGACCATGGCGCCCGTTAGGGCGATGGGGTGGGGAAACAGCGTTTGAAGGAGGGGAATCAGGGCCAGTCCCTGGCTTCGGGCCTGGTGCCAGGTGGCGGCGTGGAGGCATTCTACCAGGGTTTCGCTGCTGATTTGGGCCAGCACCTGGGCATCCGCAATGGCGGTCATCAAGGCGGCGCAGGTGCCGTGTTCGGGATGTTCCGGGGGGCCTGCGGCCACCAGGATAACCGATGTATCCAAGTAATAGCGGGGCGGCGTCATGGCTGGAGGGTGCCGTGGGCGGCCGTGATGGTGGTGTCGGGGTCCAGGATCGATGGCAGGCCGATGGTCCCGAGTTGCCGGGCGGCTTCCCGTCGGGGTTCGGGTCCTTGGAGGTAACGTTCCCGGGCCGCTCGGCGTACGAGATCGCCAACGCCCACGGACTGTCCGGCGGCGATGGCCTCAAGTTGTTGGTATTCAGCCGGTTCCATCAGAACCTGAACGCGCTTAGTCAGGGCCATACACAGCAGTATGTGCATATGGATTATTGTGCAATTCCACCACCATCACATATGGATGTGATGGTGGTGGAATTGCAGCCATGACCCAGGATATCTTCGACGTTTGTGGTCGGGGATGGGTTCCGGGGTAGGTCAGCATCCCTCCTGGCCCGGCGAGGCCTGTCGAGGCCATCGACACCACCGTGGGTCGGTGGGCACGACATGGTCAGATTCCTGGGCTGGCGTGGCTTCTCAACGGACCACGATGGAAATCCATGGCCCCCCTCCGGTGTCAATTCCAGGTCGGTTATGAGGTGCCGGTGCACTTCACCCGGGGTGCATTTGCCCGGTCGTCGACGATCTTGGAGCAGGTGTTGACCTCGACTCCGGGTCGAGTGGTGCGGGTGCTGATCTACGTCGATGACCGGGTGTTGGCGACCCACCCCCAGCTGGAGGCCAGCATCGCTACCTGGTTTGCCGATCGTCAGGGCGTGCTGCTGGCAGCCCCGGTCCAGGCGGTGACCGGGGGTGAAGCCGCCAAGGCGGATTGGACCATTGTCGAGCGCATCGGCCGCACCTGCGCCGAGCTCGGCATCGACCGCCACAGTTACATCCTGATGATCGGCGGTGGGGCGGTGCTGGATGCCGTGGGGTTTGCCGCGTCGCTGGTACATCGAGGGATCCGGCAGATCCGTTTGCCGACGACCACCCTCGGCCAAGCTGATGCGGGGCTGGGCGTGAAAAACGCCATCAACGCCTTCGGCAACAAGAACTTCCTGGGAACTTTCACTCCTCCCTGGGCGATCATCAACGACGCTGATTTCCTGGAGGCCCTGGATGATCGTTCGTGGCGCTGCGGCATCGCCGAAGCGGTCAAGGTTGCGGCCATCAAGGACGTCGCCTTCCTAACGCGCCTCGCAGTGCTGACTCCGGCCCTGGCCCGGCGGGATGGAGAGGCCATGACCGAGGTCATCCGGGCTTCGGCCACCCTGCACCTGGGCCACATTGCCGGGAGCGGCGACCCCTTTGAGCAGGGCAGCAGCCGCCCCTTGGATTTTGGCCACTGGTCCGCCCACCGGCTGGAGGTCCAAAGTGGCCATCGGCTGCTCCACGGCGAGGCGGTGGCCATCGGTGTGGCTCTGGATACCTGTTATGCCGTCGAGATCGGGCGCCTGACCATGGCCGAGGCCGAGGTCATTCTCGGGATCCTGGCCGGCGTTGGCTTTCACCTCGACGACCCGGAACTGGCAACGCGAGATGCACATGGCGGTCGTGCGGTACTGACGGGCCTGGAACAGTTCCGGGAACATTTGGGCGGCGTGCTGACCCTGGCCATGCCCGCAGGATTGGGCCACCAGGAAGACCTGACGACCTTCGAAAACGACCTCTTTGAAGCGGCCCTTGCGCGTCTGCAACGTTGGAACCGTCTATTTATCGCTTCCTCGGTGGCCTCCGCGCGCGTATAACTCCAGCGTCCCTGGAGGCGATTATGCGTATTTCCCAATATGCTCAGCAATCGGTGCAGGCCCTAGGTCTCTCAAAGTCCAGCGGCAGTGATACCAGCAGCCGCACCTCCCAGGCAACCAGCGCCGTTCAGCTCCGTCTTTCGGAAACCGGCAAGACCCTGTCCAAGGCCGCTGTTGCCAAGGAAGACATCGCCCGCGTGGATGCCGGACTGGTCAAACTCCAGAAGGCCATCGCCAAGGCCCAGACCAAGGACCTGACCGCCGAGGACCTGAGCAAGGCCCAGGCGGAATTTGTCCGGGCCCGGACGGACGTCGCCAGCGCCGCCGAAACCCAGGCCGCCAACCTCAAGGATGCGCCGCCGGAAGTCCGTCGGGCCGGGGCCATCAGCCCCAAGGATCTGGGGACCAAGGCTTCGGCTTCCATCGCCTCGGTGAAAGACCTTGAAAAGATTGACCTCAGCACCGCCTCGCCGGAGCAACTCGCCGAGGCCGCCAAGGTCGTTCAGTCCGCCCGGGATCAGGTGACCCAGCGTCAGGCCGTGGCCACCCGGCCGGTGGAAGCCCTGACCCGCAAGGTCACGGTATTGGAAAACACCGTTGCCACCCTGGGCGGAGAGACCTCCAAGGCCCAGAAGCGGCAACTCGACGCCCTCCAGTTCCTGCAAAATGCCGCGGCTACCCAGACCCCCTTGTCCACCGGCGTCAACCTCTTTGCGTGATCGGGAGGCCCCATGTCTGAACTCAGTTCCGTGGCGACCAACGCGCCGGTGTCTGTCTTGGCCAAAACCATATCCACCCAGCGGTCAGTGATCGAACAACTGATCGAGGGCATGATCCCGATTCCGGTGGATTCGACGACCATCAGCCCCCAGGCCCAGGCCCTGCTTCAGGCTGAGCAGTCCCCCGGCTGACATCGTTGCCAACCAGCAGTCCCACGGGCGTTCGGGCCAGGGGATCTTGGCCCGGCAGCAGCATGTTTTGGGCCGCCAAAGCCAGTTCTCCACGACACAGGGGAAGATCCGGGTGGAGTAAATTGGCGTCCTCCGGATGTTCTTCGAGGTGGAGCCACAGGGTTCCCAACCGCTGTCCATGACGCCGGAGAGCCGTCAGGCTGCGGGCCGGTGACCAGCCCCACGCTTGGCCGTGGCGGATCGCCTCGGCGCAGGCATCGGGCCAGGGAAGGGTCGGGCACCAGGGCAAGGGTTGGGTCCGAGTCGGACTGGGGGTCCGGGGTCGGCCGAGGTCGTCCTCCACGGCATCGACGATCCGTTCGGCTTCAATGCGGGCCGAGGTCAGTTTGCCGCCGAGGCTGGCGAACAGCCCCGGGCGGCGGACCAGGGACCATTCCCGACTGATGGCCGAGGCGTGGCCCTGGGCGGCCAGGAGGGTGCGGACCCCGGCCCAAGCACTGCGGACATCGCCCCGCCCCCAACCAAGCCCGGGGCAGGCGGCCGCGACCCCCGCCAGGAGATAGGCGATTTCGCCCTCCGTGACCCCCTCGTGGGGATCCGTGGTGTCGGTGTCGGTGGTCCCCACCAGGGTCATGCCGTACCAAGGAATCAGGAAGAAAACCCGGCCATCGGTAGGATGATTGAGGAGGAACGCCGTGTCCTCGGTGGCCCAGGGCCCGGCCACCGGCAGGGGCGGCAAGGCCACATGGATGCCCTTGGTCAGCCGCACAGACCCGGGATCGAGGCCGGCCACCTGGGCAGCCCAGGGGCCGGCGCACACCACCGTTGACCGTGCTCGTACCGTAGAGTTTCGGCCATCGCAGGCGACCTCGGCCCCAGCGATACGGCCCTGGTTTTCCACCAGGCGGGTCACCCGCGCTCCATTCACCGCCACCCCCCCGGCGCGCAGGACCCCATCCACCAGTTCCAGGACCAGGCGGGCATCGTCGGTCCCGGCATCGCCATAGGTCCAGGCCGAGGTGGTCCCGGGGTGGAGGAAAGGTGCCGCGCCCAGGACTTCGTGGCCGGTCCAAGGGCGGGCACGGCGCTCCCCCAGGCCCGGCGGGGCCAAGTGGTCGTAGGCCCACAGGCCAAGGGCCAGGGGCAGCCCCCGGTAGCGGGCCCCAGGGGTTGCGGGGACAACGAAGTGCAGGGGCCACGTCCGGTGGGGGCCGAGGCGCAGGAGTCGCTCCCGCTCCACCAGGGCCTTGCGCACGAGGCCGACATCGCCGCGTTCGAGGTAGCGCAACCCGCCGTGAAGGAGTTTCGACGAGCGGGAGGAGGTCGCTGAGGCCCAGTCGTTGGCCTCGACTAGGGCCGTCCGCAGGCCCCGCAGGGCCGCGTCCCAGGCGGTCCAGGCGCCGTAGATGCCGCCCCCGACCACCAGCAGGTCGAACTCCTGATCGAGGGCGGTGGGATCGCGGATCATAGGAGGAGGTCCGCATGGTTGCTGATGATGCCGGTCAAGCCCAGGCGGCGGCAACGTTCGGCATCTCGGCGAGTGTTCACGGTGTACGCGAAAACGGGGATGTCCCGTTCCAGGAGAAGGTTGACCGCCGGGGCCTCCAACCGGGTGTGGTCGCCGTCCACGGCCCAGCAATCCCGGTGGGCATCGGCCCAGCGGGGATCCGAGGGGATGCGTTCGACATTACGGACCCGCCGCAGGTCTGGGGCCAGGGTCCGGGCCAGGGCCAGGGGTGCGGCGGCGAAGCACAGCAGGGCCGTTCGGTCCTCGGCCCGGGCCGTGCGGATCACGGCGATGGTCTGCTCCACCAGACGGCGGGTATGGCTGGGGCCACCATGGGGTTTGAGTTCCACCAGCAGGGTCTGGCGAGACAGGACCTCCAGGACTTCCTCGAGTCGGGGCAGGCCGTCGGCCTGGGCCTCGGCCCCGGTGCGGTGGGACAGGGGGACACGGGAGCCGCCCCATCGCCTCAGATCCGCGTCGTGGCAGACCACCACCGTACCGTCTCCGGTCAGTCGGACATCGCATTCACAGCCGGCGATGGGTTGCCCCGCCGCCGCCTCAAACGCGGCGAGGCTGTTTTCCGGGTGACGTGCGGACCAGCCGCGGTGGGCGTAGCAGAGCATATGACGGATTCCCCTGCATCCCGGGGTGGCGTGCGGGAATGTCCCACCTCGCGTTTTGGCCCCTGGGATAGTATACTAAAGAATATGCTCCTCCGCTCCCTGATCCCGGGTTTCGCCATCATGATGGTCCTGGCCGGTGCGTGGCCCGGGGGAGGTGGAGCATCCGTCGCCACGCCGCCGCCGCCGTCAGCGGTCAATCTGGCCTCGGCCTCGACCACCCTCGACCGCCTGATCGAGGCTGACCTCACCCGCCGGGACCTCAAGCCTGGGCCTTTGGTGGGCGATGAAGTCTTCCTTCGCCGGGCCTATCTTACGGTCGTCGGCCGCATCCCGACCTCCGAGGAAATCCGCGAGTTCCTCAATGATCGAGCGCCGGGAGCCCGGGAACGGTTGATCGACCGCCTTCAAGCGGCCCCCGGACGGGTGCCCCATGACCTGGGGTGGTGGACGGACCTCCTGCGAGTGTCCATGCGCCTCGGTGATCGCTATCCGGGCCATGCCTACCTCGACTGGCTACGCACGGCGGTGGCCGAGAACCGGCCCTACGACCGGGTGGTCCGGGAATTGCTCACGGCTTCTGGTGAAGCCTTGGCCGAGGGCAACGGCCGCACGGGCTTCTACCTGCGAGATGCGGGCATGCCCCTCGACCACCTCTCGGCCACCGTCCAGGCCTTCCTGGGCACCCGCATCAGTTGCGCTCAGTGCCACGACCACCCCTTCGATGTCTGGACGCGCAAGCAGTTCTACAGCTTGGCGGCTTATACCGTCAACACCCGCATCGACCGCGACCCACCACCGGCTCTACGGCGGTTGGCCAAGGACGAACCCGCAGAAGTTCGGCAGACCCTGCGCAACATCGCCAATAGCGTCTTTTTGCAGGTGAAGGCGCCGACTTCCGCCAACCTCCAGCTACCGGCGGATTACCAGTACGACGATGCCAAACCCAAATCTCCGGTTACCGCCGCCCCCCTCTACGGTGCAGCCCCGACACCAGCCAAGGCCCAGGATCCCCGGGACGCGTTCGCCACCTGGATCACCGCTGATAACCCCCGCTTCACCACCACCATCGTTAACCGGTTGTGGCAACGGACCTTCGGCCGGGCCCTGATTGAACCGGTCGACAACCTCACCGACCAGTCAGCGGCCGAGAATCCGGCCCTTTTGCAGGCCCTCGAAAAGATCATGCGCCAGGTGAACTATGATCTGGTGCGCTTCCAGGCCGTCCTGCTGCGCACCCGGGCGTGGCAGCGGGAGGCCGTGGTCCTGGCCCCCGGGGCCGTGTGGGCCGGTGAGGCTCCGGTCCGTCAACGTCTGTCGGCAGAGGCCTGGTGGGATAGTCTCATGACCCTGACGGTTCAGGATCTCGACCTGCGGCTCGGAGAACGGGCCGAACCCCTCTACCGTTTCTACCAGGATCATCGCAAGGACTCCGCTGAGGACCTCCTGAAGTTGGCCCAGAATCTTCAGGACCTGCGAAGACAGGCCCGGGAGCTCCAGAAGCGGGTCCAAGACATCAATGACCGCCTTGCCAAGGCCTCGCCCGAAGAGGCCAAAACCCTGTGGAAAGCCCGCCGCGACCTTGAAGTGGAACGGGATGATCTCCGCCAGCGCAGCGAACCGACGCGCATTTTGACCAAGCGGGCCTCCACCGAAGGTCGCGACCGTCTGCTGCGCGCCGCTGAACTGCCCCAGCCGGCCCCTCCAGACCATCCCTTGCGGGTTCTTGGCCAATCGGACCGCGAACTGATCAACAATGGCAACCTGGAGCCCACCATTCCCCAGGCCCTGTGGTTAATGAACGGTCTGGTGGATAAGGACCTGACCCGCGCCAGCGGTGTCCTGGCGGGCCTGCTCAAAGCCCAGGCTGATGATGATGCCCGGATCGCCGCCCTGTGGTGGGCGATCCTCACCCGGGCGCCGACGGAGGGCGAACGTGCGGAGGCCCGGCGTCTTCTGGCAGCGGCCAAAACCTCCGGGGTCGGGGCCAAGGACCTCAACACCGGCTGGAAGGATCTCATCTGGGTCCTCGTCAACCACCTCGAATTCCGGATCATGCCATGAATGACCTCAACCGCCGGGATTTTCTGACCACCGCTGCTCGGCTCGCCCTCGGGGTGACCATCGGCGGCAGCCTGGCGCCTCTCCTGGGGGCCGACGGCCCGACTCCAGGCACGTCAAAAGCCACGTCCTGCATCGTCCTCCATATGATGGGCGGTATGAGCCACCTCGACACCCTCGATCCGAAGACGGATCCCAAGGTCGCAGGCCCCCTCAAACCCATGGCCACCAAAGTCGATGGGGTATTCCTGGGGCCGTTCCTGCCAGGGCTGGCCAAGGTCATGGACCGTTGTGCCCTGGTCCGTTCCGTGACGAGCAACCAGGGTGCCCACGAGCAAGGCCAGTACCTTCTACGGACGGGCTACCTGATGCGCGGGTCCACCGTCCACCCGACCCTGGGGGCCTGGGATGTGCGCCTGCGGGGGCGGATTAATCCAACCCTGCCCCCCTACGTCAGCATTAACCGCCCGGGCCATCATTCAGGCGCCGGTTACTTTCCGGCGGATTGCCAGCCCTTGCCGGTCGGTAACCCCGCTGCCGGTCTGCCTTATGCCGTTCGTCCGAAATCGGTCAGCGAAGCTGCCGAACAACGGCGGCGGGCGGCCCTGGCCAAACTCGACGCCGCCTATCTAGCGGACCATCCCGCCCCCGTCGCCACGGCCTATCGTAGCCTCTACGAACAAGCCGTGACTCTGATGACCAGCGCCGATCTGGCCGCCTTCGACATCACCCAGGAACCGTCGTCGGTTCGCACGGCCTACGGGGACGATGGCTTCGGAAACGGCTGCCTGCTGGCCCGGCGGCTGGTCGAACATGGGGTTCGGCATGTCGAGGTCGCCCTCAATGGCTGGGACACCCACGACGACAACTTCGATCGGATCGAGGACCTCTGCGCGATTCTCGACCGGGGTCTGACAACCCTCATCAAAGACTTGGAAAGCCACGGTCTGCTGGGCTCGACCCTAGTGGTTCTGGTCAGCGAGTTCGGCCGCAGCCCGGTAATTAACGGCAATAACGGCCGTGATCATCACCCCCTGGCCTTCAGCGCCCTGCTGGCGGGCGGTGGGATCCGGGGCGGGTCGGTGCATGGGGCCACGGATCCCCAGGGCCACGCGGTGGCCGAGGGCAAGGTCGAAATCCCAGACCTCCAGGCGACCATTGCCTATGGTCTGGGCCTGCCCTTGGACCGCATCGAGCACAGCCCCACCAAGCGCCCCTTCACCGTGGCCGACAAGGGCAAGCCCTTGACCCACCTCTTCGCCTGAACGGATATCTTTATGCGTCTGATTCCCTGTCTCTTGCTGCCGACCCTGATGCTGGCGGCCGAATCCCCCACCTTCGCCAAGGACATCGGCCCCTTGCTGACCAAGCGCTGCACGGAATGCCATGGCGAGAAGAAGGCCAAGGGCGGCCTGCGTCTCGACAGCTTGGAAGCGACCCTCAAAGGTGGAAAGGAAGGCCCGGTGGTGGTCCCCGGTCAAGGTCTCAAAAGTGAGCTCTACGAGGTGGTGACCAAGCCCGAAGGAGACGCCGACATCATGCCCCCCAAGGGTAAGCCGTTGACGTCCGAACAAGCCGCCCTGATCCGGGCCTGGATCGACGCTGGCGCGAAATAAGGGTCGATTTAGGCCGATCCTGGCGCGGATTCCAATTCCGCCAGGATCGTGCAGACATCTTTGACGCAGACGAAACAACCGGAGTTGCAACACCGCAGCCGATGGCGGTCCTCCTGGCCCTCAAGAAGACGGCGGATACGCGGCACCAGCACCGGCGACAGGTTCCGCCGGGCCAGGGCCGCATCGATGTCCGCATCCGAGACCATCAGAAATTCATGATGTCGTCGGACTTCTCCTTGAACATCTTCTCGGCTTTGCCTTCGAAATCCTTGAGGAAATCACCAATTTTCTCAGAGGACTTCTTGACCACATCCTCGGGCAGCTTGTCGGCCTTGCCCTTGGTCTCGATGGCCTTGATGGAGTCGCGGCGGACGTTGCGCATCGCCACCTTGGCCTTCTCAGTGGCTTCCTTGGCCTGGCCCACCAGCTGCTTACGGCGCTCGGTGGACAGGGGCGGCAGGTTGAGGCGGATAACGCTGCCATCGGACTGGGGGGTCATGCCGAGGTTGGCCTCGGTGAGGCCGCGCTCGATGTGCTTGAGCATCGACTTGTCCCAGGGCTTGATCAGCAGGCAGGAGGCCTCGGGCACGGTCACGCTGGCGACCTGAGACAGGGGCATGATCGAGCCATAGGCCTCGATTTGCACGTGGTCGACGATGGCGGTGGTGGCGCGGCCGGTGCGGATGGCCTTGAAATCGTGGACGAGCTGGCCGAGGGACTTTTCGAGCTTGGCCTTGGCGTCATTCAGTTCGGTATCGAGCATGGTGGTTTTCCGTTGGGGCAGCAGCGTAGAGCCGGTGTCCGGCCGACAAGATCACCAGCGGTGGCCGAGTTGGACGCCACCGACAAAGCCGTAGGCCGAGACGATAGAGGCGTCGGTGTTGCTCCACTGGAGCTGGCGGGTGTAGAGGACCTCGCCGCCAGCCTCAAGGCCGATCTGCCAACGATCGAAGGTGGTCACGATCATGCCCAGGGACAGGCCATAGCGCACTCCCGCGGCCTCATCCGACACCCGTTTGTCGGTACTTGCCCGCATGCGGGTTGGGCCACCGCCAACGAGGAGTTCAAATTCCAAGGCGTCGGCGGGCACCTCCAGGCTGTCGATGTCGACCCGGAAGGTCGGCCCGAGCCAGGCGCCGACGGCGGTAGTGGTCAACAGGAAGTCCCGGTCTCCTAATTGGGAGGCCTCGGAATCCCGGTCGGTGACCGTGCCCGAGGACCGGGACCACACCGCGTCCAAGCCGTACTTGAGGCCAAACCCCGGCGTAAACCAGGTGCCATGGAGATAGCGTAGACCCAACCTGGGGCCAATCGACGGGACGGAGGACAATTCCTGGTCGAAGGGGTCGGCCAAGTCCCTGGTAATGCCTCGGATGGAAGCGTGACGGATCGGTGGGGCGATGCCGCTCAGCAGACGCAGATCATCGGTGCCGGCATCACTGAGGAGGCGGCTGCCCTCCGCCGCCGGCATCGCACCCACCATGAACATGAGGGCGGCAACGAGGAGGCGGCGCATCAGTCCATCTCCAAGACAAGCCGCAGACCCGCCAGAGGATATTCCACCGTCGGGGTGAGATGGAGACGGTTCCCCGAGCGGGCACTCAGCAGTGGGTCGGACCAGGAACCGCCCCGCAGGCAGGGGCCGCCATCGGTGCCGCCATTGCTAACCCATTCCCAAACATTGCCGTGGAGGTCGTAGAGGCCCCAGGGATTGGCCGAACGGCCGCCGACGACGACGCCGGCACCGCTGGTGGTTCCATTGACCTGCACGAGGGCGTGGGTGGCGACCTCCGCTTCGGTATCGCCCCAGGACCATGCCGTGGTGGTGCCGGCCCGACAGGCGTTTTCCCACTCAATGCTGGTCGGGAGCCGCAGCCGATTGGTAGAGCGGCTGTTCCAACCGTCGAGGACAGCCTGAATCTGCGCGTGGCTGAGGTTGCAAGCGGGCAGGTCGGCCCCCTCGGCCACCGCCCATGTCACGGCGGTCCAGGGCTTAGGTGCGACGGAGGTGCCGCTGGCCGCCACGAGGGCCTGCCATTGGGCCTGGGTCAGTTCCGTGAGCGCGACGTAGTGGGCCTGAACGGTTGGTGAACCCTTCGGCTGGGTCGAGATGCCGATGGCGGTCACTTCATCCGTCGGCGCGTAGGGCGTTGAGCCGGCCTCAATGCGCCGGAAAGTCACGGTGGCTCCGGTGGCGGGGGTCGTGACCTTGGTGGCCAGGGCTTTGTCCCGGGGAAGATCAAGGGTCAGGTAGGCGGGTGGCGGGGCGACGGGGATCGAGCCTACCGGGGGTAGGTACGGCCCGGATTCCGTGCAGGCGGTCAGGAGGATGGCCGCGCTCAGCCACATGGGCAGGGTTTTAACCACTGGTGGGGACCACGATTAGGGTGAAGTCTCGGTTGGTGTTGAGCTCGGCGGTGGTCAGCACCAGACGAAACCGGACTACCCCGAAACCGCGGGCATTGCCTACAAGGGGGATCGACGCCTGGGTGCCGTTCATGACCGCCGTGCCGGCGCTGATCCAGGCCGGCTTGGCGAGGCCCCCCGGAGCATCGGTAATGGTGGCGGTGACAGTGGACCCGCTGGCCACGGTGGCCAGGACCGTATGGCTTAAGGCCTGACCGGCAGCCACGGTGATGGTCACCGGCTCATTGATGATGACGGGGGCGGTATCCGCAGCGACGGCGGCGGATACCAGGCCCATTAGCAGCAGGGCAGCGCGGATCACGGCCCGACCAGGGTGCCCGGGGGATTCAGGCTGAGGGCCTGGGCGATGGTGCCCGGGGCGGTCATATCGAAGACGCGGATGGCGATGGCGCGGTCGCGGCACAGGGCGAAGGCAGCGGTGTCCATGACCCCGTAGCGACCTTCCAGGGCCTGGTCGTAGGTCAGGCGGTCGAAGCGGGTGGCGGTCGGGACCTTCTTGGGGTCGGCGGTATAGATGCCGTCGACCTTGCTGCCTTTCAGGACCACGGCAGCCCCGATTTCAGCGGCCCGCAGGGCGGCGGCCGTATCGGTGGTGAAGAAGGGATGGCCGGTGCCACCGCCGAAGATCACGACGGTGTCAGCGTAGAGGGCGGCGACGACCTGTTCGCGGACATACTGGGCGCAGACATTGGGAATGGCGTGGGGGCCGACGACCACGGCCTTGGCTCCGGCCCGTTCGATGCCGTCCTTGAGGGCCAGGGCGTTGATCAGGGTCGCCAGCATGCCCATGTAATCGCCGCGAGTGGGATCGACGGCGCCGGCCGCGAGGGGCGCACCGCGCAGGATGTTGCCGCCGCCGACCACGATGGCCACTGGGCCATGGGCCAACCCGGCCACCACTTCAGTGCAGACGCGAGCAATTTCAGCCCGGTCATGGATGCCAGCACTGCTGCCAAGGGCTTCACCGGAGAGTTTTAGAAGACGGGGAGGGAGCTGCTGCATGGGCGGGGATGGTAGCTCAGGCCCGGGTTCAACAAGAACCTCAATAATTGACCAGCACCTGGGCCGGACCGATGACCTGGCCTTGGACGGATTTGCCATCGCCCCGCCGTACGGCCACCACGTCACCCAGGTAGCCGGCGGCACTGGCGACTCCACTGGCGCTCAATTGGAACCCGTTTTGGGCAAAGATCAGGGTTACGGGGCCCGGGCGGACGAGGTGGGGCCGGACCCGGGAGGTGGCAGTCAGGATCGTTCCCGCCGGCAGATCGCTGGCGGCCAGGAAGCCAACGACCTGAGCTGGATCCGCCAAGGGTTCAGCCCGGCCGGGCGGGAGGTCCACGGATTCGGCGTGGAGATGCTCCAGACCGATGGGGGTGCCGCGGGGGATGGGCACCAGGGTCACCAGGGCCTGACGGAGGGTCTTGAGGTGGAGACTGACCAGACTGCGACCAACCTCCCGCTCCTGGAGCAGGACGCGGACCCGCACCTGGATGCGGCCCGTGCGCGCCCGGGTCAGGGGCTCGGCCTGCAGAACGTAGGCCCCCTCGCCGGGAATCAGGACCGGGCCACTGACGCTGGCGACCTGGGGCGTCGTCGCGCCGATCTCGGGGCGCAGGCAGGCGATGGCGGCCTCGGCCAGGTCGGCGGAGGGCACCGTGCGGCGGGCCGCCGGTTCGCCGGCCATGGCGGAGGCCACGAGCAGGAGGACGGCGAGCCAGCGCATTAGCGAATGATCTCGTTGGCGGTCCGCAGCATGTCGTCAGAGGTCTTGATACTCTTGGAGTTGGCCTCGAAGGCCCGCTGGGCGACGATCAGGTTCACCAGTTCGGTGACGACCTCGACGTTGGCTTTTTCCAAGGCGCCGGAGCGGATGGTGCCCATGCCGTTGGTGCCCGGGGTGACCTCCACCGCCTGACCGGAACCCTGGCTTTCGACGAACAGGTTGCGGCCGATGGCCGTCAGGCCGGCGGGGTTGGCAAAGCGGGTGAGGTTCAACTGGCCGATTTGGGCCCCGTTCTGGCTGACCACGCCATCAGTGGCGACGGCCACCGGGCCCAGGGCCGGATCAAAGCCCTGGACGCCCGTCAGGTAGCCATCGGGCGTCACCAGGTTGCCGGCGGAATCGAAGCGGAAGTCCCCGGCCCGGGTGTAGGCGTTGGTCGTGCCGTCGGGCAGGGTGACGCGGAAAAATCCTTCCCCATCAATAGCCATATCCGTTTGGGAGCCCGTGACTTCTACGCTTCCGGTGGTGAAGATCCGTGGCGTTCCTGAAAGCTTGACGCCGGTACCAATCTGGGTGCCCGTTGGATTGGTACCAAGGTCGCCCGCCCGGGTTCCGGGGGCCACCGCAATGTCGTAATAGAGATCCTGAAAATTGGCTCTCTGGCGCTTGAAGCCGGTGGTGTTGACGTTGGCAATATTGTTGGCGATAAGGTCGACATTGACCTGCTGGGCGGCCATGCCGCTGGCGCCGGTCCAGAGTGCACGAGGCATAGGGGCTCCTGGTCAGGTGGTGGGTTAGGCGCTGCCGCGCAGGAGTTCGGAAAAACCCTGGCCTACGGAGGATTGCTCCTTGAGGGCCTTCTGGGCGGCGTCGTAGCGGCGTTGGATGGCGATCATGTCGACCAGTTCCCGCAGCGGATCGATGTTGGATTTTTCTAGTTCGCCCTGGTGGACGACCGGTGTGGCATCGCTCACGGTCAGAGCGCTGGCATCGAAATACTGGCCGTTGACGGCCCGCAGGTCCTGGGGTTTTTCGACCTTTCCCAGACGCAATTGCTCGATGACCTGCTCTTGGCGGATGCCCCCGGCGGTGGTCGCCACCGACACCCGGCCATCCCGGTCCACGGTCACGGCTTCGGCGCCTTCGGGGATGGTGATGGCCCCCCCTTGGCCCTGCAGGAGGAAGCCCTCGGGGGTTACCAGGCGGCCCTGGGTATCGGTCTGGAAGTGGCCAGCCCGGGTTAACAGGGTGTTGCCGTCCGGTTTCTTGACCTGGAAGAAACCCTCACCGGCCAGGGCCAGATCGTAGGGTGCACCGGTCGTATCCCGACCACCCTCGTCAAAACTGAAGGCGCTGCCCTGGCTCAGGATGCCGACCCCGCCATCGCCTTTGACCCCGCCGGTGCGGCCTTGGCCCTGCAAAACCTGGTCAAAACCCGCCCGGAAGGCGGTTTCCCGCCGATAGCCGGTGGTGGTGGCGTGGGCCAGATTGCGGGCCGCGACATCAAGGGTCTGAGCCTCGACGTACATGGCACTTGCTGCGGAATAGATGCCCTTGGGCATGGCCGTGATCCCCGGGGGAGGTGTGCAAAGTCTGCACAGCAGGAGCCCCTTCGGGTTGGGAAGCGTCAGGGATGCCAAAGCCCATGAACCCGACCTCGGGCGGGACGCCCTGGCCGAGGACGTCGGCTTGCTCGGCGGTCGGTCGCCCCACCATGCCGCCGACTTCGATCATCACCTCTTGCTAAACTACCGGATTTCCCATGGCCGTCACCGTCCGTATCCCTTCCGTCCTGCGCTCCATCACCAGTGGCAAGGAGACCCTGACGGTCCCCGTCGGCACCGTCGATGCCGCCCTGGCCGCGATCGAAGCTCAGCACCCCGGGCTCAAGGCTAAGTTGTGTGATGATGCGGGTAAATTGCGGAAATTCGTCAATGTCTTCGTTGGTGAAGAAGATATCCGTTTCCTCGATGGCCAAGCCACGGAACTCAAGGCCGGTGATCTGGTCGACATCGTTCCCGCCATCGCCGGCGGCCGTTGAATGATCGCAGCGGACCTAGTCCGCCTTCGGTTGGATCTCACCAATCAGGGTGTTCGTATCGGAGAGGATCTGTTGGCGGCCGGATTCGGGCTGCTCCTGGAAGGCCCCGATGCGCCGGAGGGCATCGACTTGTTGCTGCCCGGCGGTGGCTGGGTCAACGTCAGCGTAGCCCCCGGCTATGCCCGGACCTCTCCATACACCTTGGTCTGTGCGGATTGTCAGCGGATCGGTGACCGCGAGGTGCCACAGTTCCTGCTGCGCCATCGCCATCGCGGCGATATTCCTGTTCAGGTCCCCTCCACGGCCCGGTTTCGTCATCAGCGGACCCCGACGGGCATGTCCTGTGGCGACATCGGCGCGATCCATGGCCCGTGGTTTGTCACTGCACCCATCGCGCCGGTCGCTGATTTAGCCCTGGATCGGCCGCGCCGCTTCCTCGGACTGCCGCCGACCCGCCCCCTGACCAAGCGCCGCTGGTCGGTGGATGAGGTCGTAGCCACCGCCGAGGCCGCCTGGGTCCATGGCGGGGCCCGCCTCATCCACCTCGAAGCCGGGCACCTGCTGACGGATGACGGGGGCGTGGCGGAATTGACCCCGTATTTGCAGGCCCTCCATCGGGCCCTGCCGACCCTGATTTCGGTCAGTGTCTTGCCCCCCGCTGACCCCGCCGCCGTCCTTCACCTCTATCGGGCGGGGGCCGATGCCGTGAGTTACCATTTGCTGGCCTGGGATGAAGCCGCAGCGACTACCGTCGCCCCTCTCCGGGCCCGCTTCGTTCCCCATCGCCGTATCCGGGCCGCCCTGCGGGAGGCCGCCCGCATTTTCCCCCGGGGGGCGGTGTCGACGGACTTGCTGGTCGGTTTGGAGCCCCTCGATCACCTCGACGACGCCTTGCCGTTACTGTGTGCCGAAGGCGTGGTGCCCAACCTGGCCCTGTTCCGCCCCCTGCCGGGAGCCGAAGCTGACGCCCCTCAAAGTGAGTTGGTGCCGACCGAGCCCCTCCTCGCGGTCATGGATGAGCGGCGTCGCCACATTCAGGCCCAGGGCTTGTGGCACAGCCGGGTCCGGGGCTTTCCCCGGACCGTCTCGGGGGTGGATCCCTATCGCCCTGGTTTGATGGCCCGTTGTTACGCCGGTCTGCGGCGACGCCTGCGGGTGGCCGAGGAAATCGCGTCATGAGCCATGAACCGGACCTGCCGACGCGCCCCGTCTATATCGGAGGCGGCGTGGCAACCCTGGCGGCTCGCCGCCTGTGGCAGCCTCTCATCACCTGCGCCTGCCTGGGCGGGGTGGCCATCGCCTTCCTCGCTAGCGCCTCCTTCCCCGCCACGGGGGAGGGAGTCCTAACCGCCTCGGGTGTGCGGGTCTTAGCCATCTTCGCTGCGGCGTTGATCCTGTGGGTCACGGAGGCTACTCCCCTGATCGTCACCGGCCTGGGGGTATTCGCGGCCCTGGTGGTGGCCCAGATCCCGGTGCCGGTAATCGACGGGGAGATCATCAAAATCAAAATTGCCGGGGCGGCCGAGGTGTCCGCATGGTTTGGCGATCGCGTCATCTTTTTCTTGCTGGGTATCTTCCTCATTGCTGGGGCTTTGACCGCTAGTCATGTGGTCGATCACCTCGCCCTGCGGCTCTTAAACATCGTCGGCACCAGCCCCCGCCGCCTGCGCCAGGGCGTGTTCTGGACGGCCTTCTTTGCCTCCTGGCTGATGGCCGAGCATGCCGTCGCCGCCATGCTTTTCCCGGTTATCGTCCGCATTCGCGATGCCCTGGGCCGACCTCGCATGAGTAGCCGCTACATCGCCAGCCTGTTCTTGGGGCTCGCGTGGGGCTGCACCATTGGTGGCATCGTCACCTACCTCGGCGGGGCCCGGATCGCCTTGGCAATGGGCATCGTTCAAAAGGCGGGCCTGGAAACCCCAGGATTCTTTGAGCTGATGTACTACAGCCTGCCGGTGGCCGTGCCCTTCGGCATCGTTGCCTGCTTGATCCTGGAATTCGCGTTTCCCATCGACATCCCCTCGGTGGAGCCGGCCCGCCAAGCCTTGGCCGAGCGGCGGCGGGAGTTGGGGCGGTTTGGCCCCCGGCAATGGGGCGTGAGCCTGGTCATTCTGTTGACCATCGCCGCCTGGGCGTTTTTCGGGGTCAAACATCTGGCCCCCGTGGCCCTGGCCTCGGCGGCGTTCCTCCTGGCGATTGGCTTGGTCACGTGGAAGGAAGTGCAATCCCACGTACCCTGGGACCTCCTGATTATGGAGGGCGGGGCCCTGGCCCTGTGCGCGGCTCTCCAGGCCACGGGTTCGGCGGCCTGGGCGGCATCGATCTTCTTTGGTCAGATCGACCACAACCCCCTGCTATTAGTAGCCCTGATCACCCTGCTGGTGATCATCCTGACGGAAATGTTCTCGAATCCGGCGGTAGTCACCCTGATGGTCCCCCTCCTGATCGGCTTGGCGCCGAGCCTGGGCATGGACCCGGTGCATTTGGCGCTGCTGGTGGCCCTCCCCTGCGGTCTGAGTTTCGTCCTGCCCCTCGGCTCCCCTCCCTTAGCGATCGCCTTCGCCAGCGGCGAATACCGGGTGCGGACGGTCATGGGCTGGGGGATTGTCCTCGACCTGCTTCCGGTCCCCTTCTTTGTCGCCGCCTACGCCTGGCTCTGGCCCCGCCTGTGATCCGGGCCACGTCTTTACGCCGCCTGCGTCCTTGCGGGCTCCCTCGCTCCTCCTAGGTTTGACCCTCCCATGACCGACGCCAAGCCCAAGTACGCCAACTTCCCCGAGCGCGACCTGAAGGTCACCATCGGTGCGCATATCAACGCCGCCACCGCCAAGGCCCTGACCCGGCTGACCATTGGCACCTACGAGATGTCCTTCACCCAGATCGAGAAGGGCAAGGTAACCTGCGAAGCCGTCCGTTTGGCCCTCAATCAGTTCGGCAAGGCCAACAACTTGGCCCTGTCCACCGAGTCGAGCCGGGATTACGTCGGGGTGTACATCGCGGCCAGCCCAGAAGTGAAGTTCCAGCTGTGGGTTACGACCCCGTTCGAACTGACCCAGGCCAATCACCTCATTTGGGTCCGTTTCCAGAACCTGGCCGAAGGCACCAACGGCGTGTCCTTCCGTCTGTCCAATGCTTTCAGCATCGACCAGATCCTGGAACTTCTCAAGGCCGCCCAGCGCAATGCGGTTGTGGTTCCCGCTGAGGAGTCCTACGTGGTGGTGGGCAATCCACCCCCCCGCTTCCAGAAGAAGGCGGAGGCCACCGCCGCTCCAGCGGCGGCCAGCGACGAAGCTGCCACCCCCGCCGATGCCGTTTCTGACGCCTGAGCCACCCCCCTCGGGGCGGCATAACCAATCCATCCCCTCACCGGTAGGTTCTCCCAATGGCCAGCGCTGAAATCCGGGTTGTCCTCACCAACAAGATGGGCCTTCACGCGCGCCCATCGACCCAGATCGCGACGACGGCTAGTCGTTACGCGGCGGACATCCAAATTGAAAAAGATGGAATGTCGGTGGATGCGAAGAGTGTGCTCGAATTATTGATGCTGGCGGCGGAATGTGGCAGTGAATTGACGATCTCCGCCCAAGGTGCCGATGCCAAAGCGGCGGTGGCCGCCATTGGGGAATTGGTGAAGGGTCGCTTTGGCGAATTGGACGTCGATGCCTGACGTGCTGTTGCCCCTGGCGGGCCCTACCTGGGCTCGCTGGGTGGCTACCGTTGCTGGCCTTGGCTTCCTGAGACCAGGTCCCGGAACCTGGGGCTCCATTGGTACCGGGGTGTTCCTCTGGATCCTGGTCCAGGTCACTCCCCCTTCGTGGGTCGCCATCATGCTCATGGTGATCGCCTCGACCATCGGTGTGTTCGGTTGGTGGTCAGTGCATCGCCTCCTTCATGATCCCCGAACCGTCCTGCAAGACCCACCCCAGGTGGTGGTTGATGAAGCCTTCGGAGTGTCTCTCGCGCTCCTGGTGGTGCCGACGGTCCACACCGTTGCATGCCCGACCGCGGTGATCATGGTGGCCGTTCTCATGTTCCGTGTGTTAGATATCGCCAAACCATATCCCATTGATCGTCTTGAAACGCTGCCCGGCGCGACCGGGATCATGGCTGATGATGCGTTGGCGGGCCTTCTGGCCGGCCTCGCCGTGACGATGCTGTGGGCGTGATGGATCTTCTGGAGTTTTCATGACAACGCCCCGTCGCAACGAAAGCGGACCCCATCGCCAGTCCAGAACCGGCCAGTTTCCGCGCCGCGAAACCGGGGTGCCTGCGGTGAATGCCTCGACCCGCCACGGCCATGGACTGGGATCTCCTGCCACGGATTCCTCCACGCGTCACCGCTTGCAAGAATCCGGGAGGAATCCCGCGACGGAGAGCCAGGGGGCCGCCAGTCGTCGGGGCCAGCAGCAGCCACTCCCGATGCCAGGACAGGGTCTTGGCCTCCGCCTGAAGTTCACCCTGATCCTGGCCGGTATCACGGCGGTGGCGATGGTTGCCCTTGGCATGATCATGGCCAACAAGGCGGACAAGTACCTGTTTTCCCAGAAGCAGCACGACGGTATCGAGTTGGCCAAAATGGCCTCGGTGGTGGCCGCCACGGTGGCGGACCAGCTGAATCTGTTGCGCAATCTGGATGCCGATAGTTACAGCGCCCCCAAGGTCCGTGAACAGTACGTGACGCTGCTCAGCGTGTACTACAAGACGGCTTCCGAGTGGAACATTCCGGGCATCCAGGCCACCGACATCTTGGCCGTGAAACTGAATTGTCCTGACAAGTGGCAGGAGCTATCCAACCGGGGTTTCGGCGATGACGAAGATGGAAATACCATCGTTACCGAACGGATGCGCACGATTTTTATCCCCAAGTTGGGTGACGAGATCCGCATCCCCCCCCAGCAGGTCGACATCCTCGCCGGGATCCGCAAGACCGCCGAGGGCGACATTCCCATCTATCGTTTCAAAGTCCGCCTGGAGGCGAATCGTTTTGGCGGCCGCGATCCGGATGGCGACAACTGGAACCTGACTCCCCATCTCCGTCTCGATTTGAATGCCAGCAGTGTTGATCATGCCCGCCGCAATCTGTGGGTGGCGATCACCATCGGTGTGCTGCTGTCGATCCTGGTGGTGGTCGGCGTCGCCCACTACTTGGCGACCACCATCACTCGCCCCCTCGATCTGCTGATTGAGGACATGAAAACGGTGGCTAAGGGCCAGCTTGATCACCAGACCATTCCCCACTCCACGGACGAAATCGGCGTCCTGGCCACGGAGTTCAACCGTATGACGGTGAATCTCAAGTCGGCACAGTCGGCCCTCGTCGAGCAAGAAAAGGCCGAGTACGAGCTCTCGATCGCCCGGGAGGTGCAGCGCCAATTGCTGCCCGCCCATTCGCCCGAGATCCCCGGCTACCAGTGCTCCAGTTTCTATCAGGGGGCCAAGGCGGTTTCCGGCGACTACTTTGACTTCATCGACCTCGGCAACGGCCGGTGGGGCCTGATCATCGCCGACGTGTCCGGCAAGGGCATTCCTGGTTCGATGGTCATGGCCGTGACCCGGACCATCATCCGTCTGATCTCCTTCAAGCACCAGGCCAACACCGCCGATACCTTGAAGGAGACCAACCGTTTGATCGCCAAGCAGATTAAGCGCGGTATGTTCGTGACCTCCTTCTACGCCGTTCTCGACACCGCCAGTGGCATGCTGACCTACTCGTCGGCGGGGCACAACCCGATGGTCATCTACCGTGCGGCCACCAAGACCCGCGAACTGGCCAACGGCAAGGGCATCGCTCTCGGATTTAATGACGGTCCGATCTTCGAGCGGACGATCGAACAGACCCAAACCATTCTCCATCCTGGCGATGCCATCGTTCTCTACACCGACGGGTTCCCGGAGGCCATGAGCGAGGAAAATGAGGAGTTCGGTGATGATCGCTTCTACGATCTCGTGGCTGCCTACGGCGCCCAAGGCGTGGAGCCCCTGATCAAGGGCTTAGTGAGCGAAATTGCCAAACACCGTGGAACTGCCGAACAATCCGACGACCTGACCATGATCGCCGTCCGCCGAGCCTGAACCATGCCTTCCCATCACCAGGACCTGATCATCCACAATGACCTCGCCACCCTGGCCGAGGTCCGCACCCTCGTCGCCAGTTCCGTGGCCAAGGGTGGCTTCCCGGCCCATTACCTGAATCGTTTGCAGATCGCCGTCGATGAGGCGGTCACCAACATCATCGAACACGGTTACGAGGACCGCCCCCGGGGTTCTGGCTCGATCCAGGTGTCGGCCACGGTCAATCCCGACGAGTTCCGGATCGTGATCATTGACCAGGGCTCGACCTTCGATCCCAACAGCATGACGGACCTCGACATCGACCGGCACGTCAAATCCGGCCATTCCGGTGGCCTCGGTGTGTTTCTGATGCGCAAGATCATGGACGTGGTGGACTACCACTACGAGACCGGCAAGCGCAATCGTCTGCTGCTGGTCAAATACGCCGATTCTTCGTCCAAGCTCCGGGCCGTTTAAGCCCCCTCACCATCGCAGCCCCGTTCCCACCCGGGACGGGGCCAGGATTGTTCATGCACCTCGCCTCCCGAGTTGGCCGCATCGATGCCAGTGGCATCCGCAAGATCTTCGACCTCGCCAAGTCCCTCAAGGACCCTATCAACCTGTCCATTGGCCAGCCCGACTTTGATGTCTCGCCGGCGGTGAAGGAACGGGCGGTGGCGGCCATCCACGCCGGACGCAATACCTATACGCAAACCCAGGGCATCCCGGAACTGCGGGAGCAGATCGCCACGGAGGAAAAGGCGTTTTCGGGCCGGGCCTACGCCCCTGACGAGATCCTGGTCACCAGTGGCGTCAGCGGTGGCTTGTTCCTGGGCTTGATGGCCTTGGTGGACGACGGCGACGAGGTCATCATCCCCGACCCGTATTTCGTCATGTACAAGCACCTGGTGAACCTGTTTGGAGGTACGCCGGTCTACCTCGATACCTATGCCTCGAATTTTGGTATCGATGCCCAAGCCCTGGAAAAACTGATCACCCCCAAGACCCGGGTATTGCTGCTCAACAGTCCGGCCAATCCCACGGGTCGGATTCTGCCGCGCAGCGAACTGGAGGCGATTGCCCAGGTGTGCGCTAAGCACGGGATCACCATCATCAGTGATGAAATCTACCGGCACTTTTCCTATGTGCCCATGACCTCGATGGCGGAAATCTATCCCCAGACGTTGGTTCTTGTCGGCCACAGCAAATCCTACGGCATGACCGGTTGGCGCCTTGGTTACGCCTGCGGCCCGGCGCCGGTGATCCAGGCCATGACCAAGGTCCAGCAGTACAGTTTCGTCTGCGCCCCGTCGGTCACCCAGTATGCGGCTTTGGCTTGCCCAACCGTGGACCTGGGGCCCAACATTACCGCCTACCGGGCCAAGCGCGACCTGATGGTCGGCATCCTGAGCCAACGCTTTGAACTCGCCCCACCGGATGGCGCGTTCTACCTCTGGGCCAAGGCTCCGGCGGGCTTCACGGGCACGACCTTTGTCCAGAAGGCCATTGCCAATAATTGCCTGATTATTCCCGGCAATGTCTTCAGCGAGCGGGACACCCATTTCCGCATTTGCTACACGGTCCCCGATGAACGCCTCCGTCAGGGCGCCGAATTGCTGGTCCGCTTAGCCGAGGAAGGGCCCTGAAACGCGGAAATTTAGCCGGTCCAGCGGTGGAAGCCCGCGTCGTCAAAGTGCCGATCAAAGGTGAATGCGCGGGTGATTTTTCCGGCCCGCATCAGGGCGAAACTTTCGCAGTCGACCCAACTCACGGACTGGTCGGCAAACTTGGTGAACCAGCCGAGGGCCAGGCTGCTGATGGTTGGATCTGCCCACTGAATGGAAAATGAGGGGCTGTCGAGGATTTGCCGGGCGACCCGGGCCGCCAGGGGGAAGCCCGCCCGTCGGCCCAGGAGGGTGAAGGTTTCCGCCAGTACGCTGCCACTGGTCACCAGACGCCAGGAACAGGCCGGTGGTGCTAACTGGGCCCAGGCCTTGATGGCCGTCGCGTGGTGTTGGTCATCGGCATCGTAGCGGGCGATGAACGCTCCGGTGTCGATGAAGACCGCGTGATCAGCGGACCGGGCCATACAACGCCTCGTCGTGGCGTTCGGCGAGATCTGTCTGACCGCTTCGGAAGACCGGCGGTTCATTCCAGAATTCGTCGGCTACCCCCACCTGGTAAGCGACGGAGGCTTCCCGGGCCACGGAGCGGCGTATGAATTCGCCCATGGAGATGCCCTGGCGGGCCGCCAGGTCCGCCGCCTGACGCTGGAGATCGTCGGGCAGCATGATGGTGGTACGGTTCATGGTGGCATTATGCCGCCATATGGTGGTTATGCAAGTATGGGGGGGTGACTTTAGAGGGCCACGCCCTCCACTCGCGCCACTTCCGCCACATCCTTGTCGCCACGCCCACTGACGTTGACGATCAGGACGGCGTTTTTCTTGGTCGAGGCGCAGATGCCCTCCAGGGCACCGATGGCATGGGCGCTTTCCAACGCTGGAATGATGCCTTCGGTCTCCGCCAGCAAGTGGACGCCCTTGAGAGCCTCGGCATCAGAACAGCGCAGGTATTCCGCGCGGCCGACTTCCCGCAGCCAGGCGTGTTCGGGGCCGACACTGGCGTAATCCAGACCGGCACTCACGGAGTGGGTGCCAAGAACTTGGCCATCGGCACTCTGGAGGACGTAGGAGGCCATGCCCTGGAAGACGCCGAAGGTCCCGCCGTCAAAACGGGCAGCATGTTCCCCGAGGGCGTCACCCTTGCCGCCGGCCTCGACGCCGATCAGGCGCACGCCCCGGTCCTTGATAAATGGGTGGAACAGGCCGATGGAATTGCTGCCTCCACCAACGCAGGCCACCAGGGCATCGGGAAGACGGCCCTCGGCCTTCTTGATTTGAGCCTTGGCTTCCTTGCCGATGATGGACTGGAAATCCCGGACCATCAGGGGATAGGGGTGGGGCCCGAGGGCTGAACCGATGATGTAGTGGGTGGTCTGGACGTTGGTCACCCAGTCGCGCAGGGCCTCATTCACCGCATCCTTGAGGGTCTTGGTGCCGCTTTCGACACCAATCACTTCGGCGCCCAACAGCCGCATGCGGAAGACATTGGGGGCCTGGCGGCGCATGTCTTCAACGCCCATGTAGATGCGGCACTGGAGACCGAGGAGGGCGCAGGCGGTAGCGGTGGCCACGCCGTGCTGACCAGCACCGGTTTCGGCAATAATCCGCTTCTTGCCGATCTTGAGGGCCAACAGGCCCTGGCCGATGGCATTATTGATTTTATGGGCGCCCGTGTGGCAGAGGTCTTCGCGCTTGAGCCAGATGTGACGGCCGAATTTTTTCGACAGGCTGGTGGCGAAGGTCAGGGGCGTTGGCCGGCCGACAAACGTCGACAGCAATTCCCGCAGGCGCTTCTGGAAGGCCTTGTCGGTACGCGTCTTCAGGTACAGGGCCGTGACTTCATCAAGGGCCGGGATGAGGGTCTCCGGAACATACCGACCGCCGTAACGGCCGTAGCGGCCCGAGGCGTCGGGTTGGGACTTCAGGGGTGCGGGCTTGGACTTCATCCGAGGACTTTCCTGATGCGTTCGTCGGTCTTGCGGACCCGGGCCCAGGCACTGGCAACCACTTCGTCGGCGGTGCTGCTGACATGGGCGGCGGCGTAACCGGGGATGATTTTGGTGCCACGGGCGTCGTCGCGGCCCTTGCTATCCTGGACCAGCTGGGCGTTTTCGGTCTCGGCCTCGATCAGGCGCTGCATACGCTCAGAGAAGGCAACGCCGGGGAATAGCTGGTCGGCCAGTTCATGGGCGATCTCAGCCGAACCTGGAATGGTCAGTCCCCCCTCGGCCTCGTTGAGGAGAAGACGCAGGGCGTAACGGGTCAGGGCCCGGTCATAACTCCGAATAGCCTCGATGCGGCGATCCTCACGGAGGAAATTCTTGCCAAGGCCCGGGAGGTCGGTTTCGAGGTACACCGATTTGCGGACCGCCACCTGGGCCAATTGGTCGCGAGCCTGTTTGACCAGGCGCATGATGTGGGGCCGCAGCACCTTGTAGTCGATATGGTGGCGACGAGCTCGGTCGCGCTTGGCGTACTTTAGTTCGTGGCGAACGATGGCGTAGGCGTTCTCGGCCAGGGCCCAGGCCGGCAGGATCTCATTATAGGCCCGGGGTACCTCGGTGGCGGTCTCATCCAGGGGGGTCACGGGAACGGTGATCAGGCTGAAGGGGAACGTCACCTTCTGGGGCAGGGTGCTGACGCCCATGCTGACGACCGAGTAGGGTGCCTCATGAAAGTCCGCCGGCAGGCGGACCGAGCAGCCCAGGCCGAAGAACACACCCTCGCCGGGCCATACTTCCTGGTCCGGGGCGCGGCCCGTGTGGTTGCTGCCAACCATCGCCCCGTAGGCGATATTGCCCTTGCCCTCAGGCCAAAAGGCGGCGATCAGCAGGGACTGATGGTGAAAGCCGACAAAAGGCCCCACCAGGGAGGCGGTGACCTCGCCCTTGGCCAGGTGGGTGTTCGGGCCGATCACACTGTCGATGACCGTGGCGTGGAGGTCCGCAGCACTGTGTTCGAGGAGGGCCGACGTACGGATGATGGCCCCACCGCTGACATGAACGCCCCATTGGATGACGGCGGATTCGACTTCAGCCCCATTTTCGATGCGCACCGGCTCCTCGGCCGAGGACAGGACGGCGACATTGGCCACCTGATGGGCGTGGTCGATCACGGCCCCAGCGCCGATGTAGGCGTCATGGAGGCGTTCCGTGTGGACCACCCGGGCACCGCGTCGGACCCAGCACACCGGGCTGGTGATGGACTTAACGTACCGGACCACCGCCTCGCGGACCGCGGCTAAACCCGTAGTGTCATGACGGTCGCGGGCGATCACGGCGGCATCGTCGACGGTGATTTCAGCCCACAGGGGGACCTCACGGCCACCGGCCTCATTGGCCAAGGGTAGGTCGCGCCCGCAGCCGAAGGTTGCGGCCCCGGAGCAGGTGATGGAACCGACGCCAAACAACACGGCTTCACGCTCGATCACGGTGCTGGCGGCGCAGCGGACGTTCTCCACCAGGGCGTCATTGGCGACCTGGACGTTGATCAGGGTGCAGTCGTAAATGCCGGTATCCTGGCGGAATCCGGGGATCACCTCGACGGTGCCCCCGAAGCGGCCCAGCACGCAGTCCCCCTTGAGGTTGGTCCGGCGGACGCGGAAGCAGTCGAAGTCCTGGGCGACTTTGATGCGGGTCCAGTCGTCGCTGCGGCAGCCCCGGTCCTCCATCACCGCAATTTCTTCGCGGGACAGGTCCCGGAGCAGGAGGCCGCAGATGTTATCCTTGCGCTTGAGAACCAGACGCTGGGCCTCAATCAGGTCGCCCGAGACGCCAATGGACGCGGCAATCTGGGCCATGGTGCGGGGGGCTACTGGCGGAAGCGCCGGCAGCATCTCGGTATCGGTCATGTGAATTTCTTGACGACGGCGTGGTCAATCTGGGAGATGGCGTCCCGGTCGGTAATCACGGTCAGGTGCTCATGCTGCATCAACAAACTGGCAGGCAGGCCGGGGCCGACACGGCCCTCCAGCATTTTGCGCAGGGCCTCCGCTTTCCCGAGGCCGGTGGCGATCAGCAACACCCGCTTGGCCTCAAGAATGGTGGCCATGCCCATGGAAATCGCCTGGTTGGGGGTGTCCGCCAGGTTGCGGAACCGCTCGCCACCACTGATGGCCGCGATGGTCGAGGAGGTCAGATCCACCAGACGAGTCCGACTGCGGGCGGTGGAGCCTGGTTCGTTCAAGCCGACATGCCCATTGTGGCCAAGGCCGAGGACCACCAGATCCAGGCCGCCCCGGGCCTCGATCAGCAGGTCGTAGGCCTTGCACTCGATATCCAGATCCTTGCTGTCCCCCCGGGGTAAATGCGTATTTTCCCGGGGAATATCGACCTGTCGGAACAGGTGGTAATTCATCGTAAAACGGGTTGAACGATGATCCGATGGCCCCAAGCCGACATACTCGTCGGTATTGAAGGTCGTCAGGTGGGCGAAACTGAAGCCGCCTCGCTCATGGGCGCGGATCGCCACCTCTTGGTAGGCCAGAAGACTGGTTTGACCGGCCGACAGGCCAAGTACCAGGCGGGGATTGGACGTGATGGCCTCCACCAACCGGTCGGCGAGAAGGTTGCCGGCGGCTTCACGATCAGGAGTGACGATCAGTTTCATCGTGGCGACATGGTAGGGGAAACGCCAAACAAGAAAGCCCCGCCGGCAGGGCCGACGGGGCTTGGAGATCACGCCGAAGCGCGAATCAGATGCCCTTGGCGACGACCAGGCGGAGCAGGTCGATCACGCGGTTGCTGTAGCCCCACTCGTTGTCGTACCACGACACGAGCTTGAAGAAGTTGGGGTTCAGCTCGATGGACGAGCCCGCGTCGAAAATCGACGAGGACTTGTCGTGGATGAAGTCCGTGGAAACGACTTCGTCTTCGGTGTAGGCCAGAATGCCCTTGAGGTTGCCCTCGGAGGACTTCTTGATGGCGGCCTTGATCTCAGCCAGGCTGGTGGCCTTCTCGGTCTTGAAGGTCAGGTCGACGACGGACACCGTGGGGGTCGGCACGCGGAAGGCCATGCCGGTGAGCTTGCCCTTGACCTGGGGCAGCACGAGGGCGACGGCCTTGGCCGCACCGGTGGTGCTGGGGATGATATTCTGGGCGGCGGTACGGCCACCCTTCCAGTCCTTCTTGGAAGGACCATCCACGGTCTTCTGGGTCGCGGTGTAGGCGTGAACGGTGGTCATCAGACCCTCGGTCAGGCCGAAACCGCCGTCCAGCACGGCCTTGACCAGGGGGGCCAGGCAGTTGGTGGTGCAGGACGCATTCGAAATCAGGTTATGCTTCGAAGCATCGTACTCGTTCTGGTTGACGCCCATGACGATGGTCTTCACGCCGTCGCCGGAGGCGGGGGCGCTGATGATGACCTTCTTGGCGCCGGCCTTCAAGTGCAGGCCAGCCTTCTCGTCGCTGGTGAACAGACCGGTGGACTCGATGACCACGTCGATCTTGAGGTCAGCCCAGGGCCAGTTGTCGCGGCAGGCCAGCACCTTGATTTCCTTGCCATTGACGACGAGGACATCGTCCTCGGCCACGGTGGGGGCCGACTTCTTGGACGAAACGGTGCCGGCAAAGCGGCCCTGGGTCGAGTCGTACTTGACCAGGTAGGCGAGGTTGTCGGCGGGCACGAGGTCATTCACGGCCACGACGTTAAACTCGGTGCCGAGGGCACCCTGTTCGACGAGGGCACGGAAGACGAGACGGCCGATGCGGCCGAAACCATTGATGGCGACGTTGATGGCCATGGAGGCTCCTTTGGGTGAGGGAAGTATGGTGGAGATTCCCATCCATTTGGCAAGACTTCCTGAAAACCTGGGGACTTGTCCAGACCGAGAAAACGTAAGTGTTTTCCGCGTGCGAACTTAGTGTTTTTGCCCGGAGTCTGCCTGGAAGAGCCCCTTTAAGGCTGGTTACGTCGCATCGGCATATCCGGAGTTGGCCAAGCGGCCGGATAGAGCTGCGGTTTTCAACAATTTGATCGCCGTTCCTGGTGCCAACCTCAAAGCTGGAAGGCAACGGACGCCCACATCCCGTCACTCGGCCATGGCCCGGTAGATCTGCTCCCGGATTTTTGGAGCCCAACCAAAGTCCCGGGATTCACCACGATTAAACAGCAGGGCAAAAGCATAACGCCCCCCCCCTGGTGGATCGAGGTAACCGACCAGGCAGGTAGCGATGGCCAGGGTGCCGGTCTTGACCCGACCCTTGGCCCGACCCACATCCTTGACCTTCAGGCTGTCGTAGAAGGGCTGTTGGCCTGGGGATGTATGCATGGCCACCATTACCGCACACATGGCCCCGGCAGAACCTTGGTTGCCGTAGCTGAGTCCGCTGCCGTCGAGGATCGTCAAGTCCTGGGCCCGGGGGCCGATCAGATGGCCGAGCGCTTCGATGGTGGCCCGGCTACCAGCGACGATGGAGCCTTCCTGGAAGCGTTGGAATCCCAAAACACGTAGGATCTGTTCGCCGTAAAAATTCTGGCTGTTTTTGTTCATCAGACTGACGGCGGGCACCAGAGGGCTAAGGTGCTCGACCAGGAGCGGACCCCGGCGTGGATCTACCGGACCGAGGCGGACCTGGCCGGTGACGGTGATCCCATTGGCAATCAGGCTGGCCCGCACCTGGTCACCGGCCAGCAGTTCCGGATCTTCGTGAATAGCCAGGGGAAACCACGGCGTGGCCTGGCTATAATTGCCCGACACCGTCACCCGGTTGGCGTCCAGGGCCCGGGTGACAAAAATGGCCTTATCACCATTGCCGGCCACCGTCCGGGCCCGGTTATCGACCTCGATTCGGGCGCTGCGGGGACGGACCTCGACGATGGCCGCCTGACCAACCCGACTGGGAATGACCCGGACCTCGATGCAGTTGTCATTCCACGCAAAGGCGCTGGCGGGGGCGCTGTACCAGCGTTGGAGGTTGTCCTGATCTTGCGGATAGGTGGTGGGGCGGATCGGACCACTGAACAGCCGACCATCGATGACGATATCCCCATTGATGGTCGTCACCCCTTGGTGACGGAGGCTGTTAGCCCAGCCCGCCAGGATTTTTTCTGGCTCATCATCGCTGAAGTGGCCATCCAGGCACGGGTCTCCACCACCGATGATGCCCAGGCCGGGAATCACCCCGCCCTGGATCGGACCGAGGGCCACGATCCGGGTTTTGAACTGGAACGCCGGACCCAACTGTGCGAGGGCCGCCGCCGCCACCAGAGCTTTGGTGGTCGACGCCAAGGACAGGGTCTGCGCCGCGTTTCGTGCCACCACCTGCTCACCGGTCATGAGGTCGGTAATGGCAACTCCGGCCTGACCACCCCGGGGAATGGCCGACAGGATCCGGCCTACTTTGGCATCTAGATCGGCCGCTAAGGCCAGGGTCGCGAGGACGGAAAGTACCAGAATCCGCAGCATGGGGCGGGAACATAGAGGACTTCCCGGTCAGGGAAACGGTCCAGGGCGCTCGCCATCTGGACCGCCCGTCGCCAGCCTGAGCATAGGGAGATGGCTTCAGCAGCGTCTCTTCCCTGTCCGACCTGCGGAATTCCCGTCCTGATCCCCGCGGACCAGCGTCCCGAGTCATTTCCCTTCTGTTCGTCCCGTTGCCGGGTGCGGGACCTGGGGGCCTGGGCCGATGGTCGTCATGTGGTGCCGGGCGAGGAACTGCCTCTCGATGGGTATGAGCCCGTATGATCCCCCTACGAATCCTCCATGCGGTGGCCGATCCTGCAGGTCCTGAAGGGCTCGCAGCCCGGGCTTCCGCCGAGGCCCTGCGGGAGGCCGGACACACCGCCACCTTGATCGCCCCTGGTCTGGATCAGCCCAGTTGCCTTGGTTTTCGCCCGGGGTGGTGGGCTTGGGCCACCGGTGAGCGCACCCGCACCGTCCGAGCGGTGGCCCAATGGATGCCGGATGTGCTCCATGTGCATGGCGTGCAGGTCCTTGGCCCTCTTCTTGAAGTCGCCCGGCGCCTGGGCTTGGGGGTGGTGGCCAGCCTAACCCAGGGGGAGGATCCCCACGCGGCTCGTCGGTTGCGCGACCCCCGCATCGGCTGGGTGGTGGTACCTACTGAACACCTGCGGGCCCACGCCCTCGGCCGCATCGGCCTAGCCCGGGACCGCCTCGCCCTGATCCCCCCCCTCTTACCCCCGATGGAGCCGCACCAGGCGGCGGGATCCTCTTGGCGTTTGGGGATCCTCGGCCTTCCAGAGCCGGGCTTGTTGGCCGCCTTGAACGAAATTTTGGAGGCCGTAGCCGAGGTCCAGGAAAGCGGTTTGGCGTTGGAAGCGGTGGTCCATACGGGGTGGCTCGGCCCCCGGGTCCGCGCCTCCGTGGATCCCCTCCTGGCTCAATTCCAGGCTACCGCCATCGACGCCGACCTGCCCGCCTTTCTGGCCCAGGTTGATGCCGTGGCGTTGGCCTCACGCCGGGAAATGCCGGCCATTGCCGTCCTCGCCGCCCAGGCGGCGGGATTGCCGGTGGTGGCCAAGCCGATCGGTGGTATCCCGGAATTGATTTCCGATGGCTGGCATGGTTTGTTGGTGTCGGGTCACGGGGTTGAGGCCTGGGCGAGTTCCCTCCGGCAACTCCACGACCACCAACGCCGGGGCAGCATGGGCACCGCCGCCCAGACCGAGTGTCAGGACCGATTCCGCAATGCGGATGCCATCGACGCCCTGGTAGCTCTGTATCGCAGCGCCCTCGGGACTGGTGGTGCCGCCGCCAAGGCCGAGGTCAGCCAGACGTGGCGCCGTCTCAGCGATGCCCGGACTCGTTGATTTCCCCCGTTCTTGCCCCTCTGGACCGCCTGCCAAGGATGCTGCACCATGCGCCTCGATGACCTTTTCGCCCGCCGGACCCGGACCCTGAGTTTCGAGTTTTTCCCGCCGAAAAGTGAACGGACCTGGTACACCCTGGAAGACACCATCGACCAATTGGCACCCCTCGGGGCCGATTTCGTCTCGGTAACGTATGGCGCCGGCGGTTCGACCCGGGCCAAGACCCGGGAAATCGTCGAGCACCTCCAGAAGGCCGGCATGACCGCCATGGCCCACCTGACCTGCGTCGGGGCGACCCGCGACGAACTCAAGGAACTCCTCAACGAGTACGCCGCCGCCGGCATCGAGAACCTCCTGGCCCTGCGCGGTGACCCGCCCAAGGGCCAGGAACGCTTTGTGCCCACCGATGGCGGCCTGGCCCATGCTGCCGACCTCCTGCGCCTGATCCGCGATGATGGCCGGTTTGCCACCTTGTGCGCCGCCTTCCCCGACCGCCACCCGGAAGCCGCCAGCCGCGAAGCGGACTGGATCCACCTGGCCGAGAAGCTGACCATCGGCTCTGCCGGGGCTATCACCCAGTGTTTTTTCACGGTCCAAGCCTACCTCGACATGCAGCGGCACCTGCGTTCGACCACCGGCCGGACCGCGCGCATTATCCCCGGCATCCTGCCGATCACCGACTGGCATGCCCTGGAGCGTTTCTGCCTGCGCTGCGGCGCCCCGATCCCCGAGGAACTGCGGGCCCGTCTGGCCCCCCTCGCCGACGACAAGGTGGCGGTCCGCCGGGCCGGTATCGCCTGGACGGTGGAGTTCTGCCAGCAGTTATTGGCCGCCGGGGCCCCAGGCCTGCATCTCTACTGCCTGAATCGTTCGACCGCCGCTGCGGAAATTGTCACTGCCCTGCGGACCCTCGGCAGCGATCCCCAGGGCTAGACCTCGACCTCGTGGTGGCCCATCCGCCATGCGGCGATCACCGCCGCATGCCAGGAGGTCACCGGCAGGCCCGGGAGGGCCGCCAGGGGTGCCCGCACCGCGTAGGAGCCCGCTTCGATGGTTAGGCGGGCGTCATCGGGGACTTCGGCCACGAAGAAGGTGGCGATCCATCGGTCAGCTCGCCGCAGTTCCACCACCGGGTGCGGATCATGGGGCTGCCACCCCAGTTCTTCGCGCAATTCCCGATCAAGGCAGGCCCGGGCGTCTTCGATCCCCTCGCGTTTGCCGCCAAAACACCCCAGTCGGTCGGGGGCGTTGCGGGCGGTGGTCGGGCGCAGTTGCAGCAGCAGCCACCCCCGGGGATCGACCAGGATCGCGCAGGCATGCTCGGGGGCTTGCGTCATGGCCGCCATCCTGTGGGCTGGCCCCCGTGCGCCACGACCTCCCTACCCAGCAACACGACCTCTCTGCCGCCTTCGCGACCCGGATCGTCGGCATCGCCGCCATCAAGACCGGAGATACGGTATTAGAGGTGGGTCCCGGCCTGGGTGCCCTGACGGGCCCCCTCCTTGAGGCCGGGGCCAAGGTTGTGGCCATTGAAATCGACCCCTCCCGCGCTGAGCACCTGCGGAAGCGTTTTGCAACCGCTGTGGAGGCCAAGCAGTTGGAACTCCTCACGGGCGATGCCCTGAAACTCCGTACTGCGCTCCCAGCCCGCTGGCGGGTGGTGTGCAACCCACCCTTCCACCATACCGCCGCCCTGGTGCGGAAGTGGCTGTTGGAGATGAAGAATCCGCCGTGGTCCATCGACCTCGTATGCCAGCGGGAAGTGGTGGTGAAATTTCTCGGCAAGGACGGCGAACACACCCGTTCCAGCGCCCTCCTGGCCTGCGCCGGCCGGTCGCGCATGGCCCTCGGCCTGCCTCGTGAAGCCGTTACCCCCCCCAGCCGGGTCGACTTGGCGGTGTGGGCCTTTCGCAGTTACCCCGATCCTGAAATCGACCTCGCCCTCGTGGACCTGGTGCTTGAGCGGGCTTTCGCCGGCCCCCACTCGGTGAAGGATGC
>CAIUVD010000138.1 GCA_903902515.1 uncultured Planctomycetota bacterium
GGTCGATTCCCGCAGGGCGATGGTGGTGTGGCCATCAGGGCCCGCCTCGGCCCGGACCACGGGCCCGGGGCCGGAGGCGGGTTGGGGACGGAGGTGGTATTCGAGGTGGTTGGCCGCGATCACCAGGGCGAGGACCACCAGGGCCGGCCAGAACCAACGGGCGACGATCATCGCTGGGGTGCCGGGGCGGCGGAATAGCCCTCGGGCCAGGTCAGGACCAGGGTTCGCTCCCGGCCCTTGAAGGTCACCTGGCCCGTGAGGCGGCCCTGGGTCAGGCCGACCAACCACGGGGCTTCCCCCTGAAAAGCTGAGCAGTCGCCCTCGGACTCGCCCGCCAGCAGCAGGGGGTCCGGGGTCAGGGTCAAGGTTCGGCCATCGGCGGCCGTCAGGACCAGGCGGGTTTCTGGCACCCGGATGGCCCGGTGGGTGGCGTGGCCCCCATCGACGAACCACAGCCGCAGGCGGGGCCCCTCCAGCAGAATTTCGGCGTGACCAATGCCGCAGCCGTCGATCTCGTTGAGGACGCCCCCGTGGGCGGCGGCGTGCTGGTGGCGGTGCTCCTCGGCCAGGAGTGGGGTGGCGAGGGCGAGGGCAAGGAGCACGGATCGGACCATGGCAGGGCTTAAGCGTGGGGGGCGGTGAGGGTATCGAGGAGGGGCAAACGGTAGGCCTGGAGGGCTGGCAGCAGGCCGGCCCCGACCCCAACCAGGGGGACCAGGGGCAACAAGAGGCTGTGGGCGGTGGTCCAGGTCCAGGGGTCGAACACCAGGCCGGTTTTGGCCCTCAGGATCCCGCAGCCGATCACCAACAGTCCTTGGCCCAGGGCCAGACCCACCGTCAGACCAGCCAGACTGATGACCAGGGCCTGGAGCAGGATCAGGCCGAGGATGGTCCGCCGCCCGGCCCCGAGGGCCCGCAGCAGGGCCAGATCCCGCCGACGCTCCCGCAGGCTCGCGAGGAGGGCCAGGGTCAAGAGGGCTGTGGCCAGGGCTGCAACCACCAGGGCGATGGCGGCCAGCACACGATCCACCCAGCCGATAATGCTGAGCAATTTGGGCAGGGTCTCGGCGGGCAGGACCACCTGGGCCTGGGGCGACTGCTGGAGTTGGTACTGCAGATCCTGGATGGCCGGGTGGTAGCCCCCGCCCCGGATTCGCCGCAACACCAGGTAGGCCCCGCTGATCGTCCGGTGGGCTGGATCATCGGCCATCGCCCCGGTGGCGGACCCATGGCCTCCGAGGGTGTAGAAGTCTTCCAGCCGGAGGTAGATCACCCGGTCATGGGGGGTGCCCGTGGGGGCGAGAATGCCGGTGATGGTGATGTGGTCCTGGTCGTGGACCGGGTCTCCGGGATCGACTCCGCACACCGGACAGAAGCGGAAACCAGGGGTGATGCCAAGGCGGACTGCCGCTTCGGCCCCAGCCACCGCCTCGTGGCGGGCCTCGGCCAACCGACCCTGGGCGAGGGCGAAGCGGGTATCAGGTTTCCAGGTGAACTTCGCAAGAAAGCGCGTCTCGACGGCGTTGACTCGCACCCCGGAGTAGGAATGGCCGGTGACCAGGGCGAACCCATCGGCCACCGCCGGGTGCTGTTTTACCGCCGTAAACAGGGGCCAGGGCACCGTTCCCGGCATGTCCTCCAGGTGGTACAGGGCATTGAGGACGATCTGCAGGGGTGAGCCCTTGGGCCCCAGGAGGGCATCGACCCCCAGCCCCACCTGGGTGAAGCGGGCCTGGGTCTGCTCCCGTAGGGCGGTGACGGTCAGCAAGAGGGCCACCCCTACCGCCAGGGCTAGGGCTGCCACGGCGGACGACACGCGGTGCTGACGGAGGGAAATCCGGGCGATGGTCAGGAGGTGCATGCACCCCTCCCGGCTCGGTTCAGGTCCCGGATATCCATGCGCTGACTAAAGCGGGCGGCGATGGTCGGCTGGTGGCAGACCATCACCAAGGTCGAACCAGCCTGGGCCGCCAGGTGCTGCAAGAGGTCCGTCACGGCCTCGGCCGTGCGCGGATCGAGGGAGCCCGTGGGTTCGTCCGCCAGCAGCAGGCGGGGCCGACGGATCACCGCCCGGGCGATGGCCACCCGCTGCTGTTCCCCGAGGGATAGGTGCCCGGGCCGGTGGTGTAGCCGGTGTCCCAGGCCGACGGCCTCCAGCAGGGCCACGGGATCCATCGTTGGGCCCGACTTAAAGGCGGATCCGAGACAAACATTTTCGAGGGCAGTGAAACCCGGCAACAGATTCAGGGTCTGGAAGACCACCCCGACCTGGGACCCGCGCCACCGATCCCGGGCGGTCTCATCCAGGTCCCCCAGGGAAATCCCGTCGACGATGATGGTCCCACCCTGGAGGGGGCGCAGACCGGCCAGGGCATGGAGGACCGTGGATTTGCCGGAGCCGGAGGGGCCTTCGAGCACCACCTGTGCGCCGGGGTCCAGGTCCCAGGCGGGGATTTGGACCACCGGCTCCGCTAGCCCCGGATGGGTCAGGACCAGATTGCGCACCAGCACCAGGGGCTCGGCCATGGCCGGGCACGATGGCTGATGCAACTGGATGGCAATGGATCGTCGACGCCCCTTTAGGCCGGGCGGCGAGCCTTGGTCGTCTTGCCAAGGGGCACACTGACCAAACTACAGGTCCGGCACAGGCCCTTCACCAGCACTTCAATCTTTTCTTGCGTGAAACCCGCGGGCAGGCGCACCGTCAAGCCGCCCTCGATTTCAATGCAGGTCGTCTGGTGGCAGCGGGAACATTGAAAATGGGGATGGTGGTGGTCTGCCCCCGGCACCGAGGCTTCGTAGCGCCATACGCCATCGGCATCAGTGATGCGGCTGGCCAGGCCCTGCTCCGCCAGCCAATCAAGGGCCCGGTAGAGGGACACGCGGTCCATGTCCGGGGCCTGCCGATGGAGATCCGTATGGGTGGCGGCCCGCCCAAGGGACAGGAGGGCCGACAGGGCCGTCAGGCGGGCGGTGGTGATTCGACCCGAAGTCCGGGCCAACAGATCACGGGCAACATCTTCGGCGGCGGACATGGCGGGCGAGCATGGGCGGGATCCGGGCCGGGTGAAGTGTCGTGAAGTGCAATCCAGTTGCATGAAACACTTGTGCAACCGAATTGCATCTCTACAAGCCTCCCCCATGAAGACCCTCCTGCCCTCCCTTTTGGCCATCGCGGCCACCGTTCCGGCGGCGGAAACCGCCCCCAAGTCCACCCTGCCTGTGCGGCTTATCGACATGTCCCTGGTGGTCATGACCACCGCGGGCGGTTCCTCCGCCAAGAATGCCGAACTGGCCGAGCTCCAGTTGGGCGGCCATGATCCGGCCCGCACAGGCTTCACCTTCCAGGGGGCCGAACTGTCCCTCTCCGGGGCCGTCGATCCCTACTTTACCGCCGAGGCGCACATTACGGCCAGTGAAGCCCACGGCGTCGAGCTTGAGGAAGGTTTCGCCACCACCACCGGCCTGCCCGGTGGTCTGGAGGCCAAGGCTGGCTACTACCTGACCGAGTTCGGCATCACCAATGCCAGCCATGCCCACAGCTGGTCCTGGCTGGACCGGCCGATGGCCGCCGCCCGCCTCCTGGGTGGTGAAGGCATGCGTGGGACCGGGGCCCGTCTTGACTGGGTTGCCCCCACCAGCCAGTACCTGCGGGTGGGCCTGGGGGTGCAGAATCCCGATGATGCGACCATGACGTCCTTCCTCGGCGGCGGCCACGACCATGGCCATGAGGAGGAGGGCGAAGAGCATGCCCATGGTTTGGGAGGCCTGGAGTCGGTGGAGTATGAGCCCCGGAAGGCGCGCGACTTCCTGTGGAGCACCCGCGCTGTCACAGCCTTTGAGGTCAGTTCCGATGCCACGACGCAGGTCGGTGTCAGCGGTGCCTTCGGTCCCAACGCCACCGGCCCCGAGGGCCGCACCGCCCTCTATGGTGCCGATGTCACCGTGCGGGTCCGCACCGGGAGTGGCAGCGAGGGGGCCGGTGACCTCAAGGCCGCCTTCGAATACATCGGTCGCACGGCGGTCATCGCCCCCCGTTCCTGGGAGGAGTGGGATGGCACCTCGCCGACCGACGCTCCGGTTGGCAATGGCACCATGCTGGAGGCCGGCGACGAATCCCTGCGGGACCAGGGTCTGTCGGCGGAAGTGACCTACGGCGTTGCCCCCCGTTGGCACATCGGCCTGCGGGCGGAGTGGATGGGTGGCCAGGGCGACAACTGGCATGTCCATGAACTGAGCGAGGAAATCGCGGAAGAAATCGAGCGCGAGGACCTCGACGAAAGTCCGGACCGCTCGACCCGCACCCGGATTTCGCCGCTGATCGCCTTCCAGCCGTCGGAGTTCAGCAAACTCCGTCTGCAGTACGCCTACGACCGGGCGGGCCACCTGGATGAGCCGGTCCACAGCGTCTGGTTGGGCCTGGAAGTCCTGCTCGGCGCCCATCCCGCCCACGGCTTCTGATCATGCGGATCCTCCTGGGACTGTTGGTGGCTGGTCTGGCCTGGGCTGCGGAACCCCTGCAGGTGGTGGCCACGGTGCCGGAATTGGGGCTGATCGCCCGCGAGATCCTCGGCGACGCCGCCGAGGTTACCGTGCTCGCCCGTTCCCGGGAGGATCCCCATCAAGTCATCGCCAAGCCGAGTTTCATTCCTCGGCTCCGCCGTGCCGACCTGCTCGTCGAGGTCGGGTTAGAACTGGAGGTGGGCTGGCTGCCGGTCCTGCTGACCGGGGCCCGCCGGACCGACCTGCCGCGGATCGCCGTCGGCGATCTGATCGAGCCCCTCGGGGTTCCCACCGGCACCATCGACCGATCCCACGGTCATGTGCACGGCGCTGGCAACCCCCACGCCATCTGCGACCCCCTGGTCGGCTGGCGGGTGGCCAAGGCCATCGCCGGCACGGGTGAACGCCTGCGCCCCGGGGTCGGTATCCTGGCCCGTCGCGACGCCTTCGCCGTGGCCTTGGCCCGGTCCTGGATTGGCCATGCGTTGCCACCGGCCGACGCCCAGCGCGTGTTGGAGAGTGACAACGCCCTGATGTTCCTCGGCCTGCGGGGCCTGACCCCGGCCGGTTGGTATGCGACTCTCGCGCCCCTGCGGGGCCGCAACCTGGTGGCCGACCATGACCTGTGGCCCTACCTCGCCCGGCGAGCGGGTTTTTCCGTGGTCGCCTTCCTGGAGCCCCGACCCGGAGTTCCCCCGACGGAAGCCCACCTGGCGGGCCTGATTACCCGTATCCGGGCCGAACAGCTCGGTCCGATTCTGGTCGCACCCTACCTTGATCAGCGGCAGGCCCGGCGAGTCGCCGAAGCGGCCGGGACCCGGGTCGTCGAACTCCCCCATCAGGCCGGGGATGAAGACGCTACCTACGCCGCCTGGATTGACCGTCTGGTGCGTTTATTGGTGGCCGGAGTTCCATGATCTGGTCCGGTACCGGGTTCGTGGTCGGCCATGGTGGTCGGCCCATCCTTCGCCTGGGCGATCGACACCTCGACGCCGGGCAGGGGATCGTCCTGCAGGGCGGCAATGGCAGCGGCAAGAGCACCCTGCTGGCGACCATCGCCGGCAGCCTGCCCGCCTTGGCGGGCCGCCAGCAGCGGCAGGGGACCATCACCTGGATGCCCCAGGTCGGTGGCCTGTCTCCGCACTTGCCGACGACCCTCGGTGAATTGGTGGCCCTGGCCGGGGGCGACACCGCCCAGGCCTTGGCCCGGGTCGGCCTCGGATCCCGGGCCCACCAACGGTGGTCCGCCAGTTCCGGTGGCGAGCGGCAGCGGGCTCTGTTGGCCCGCGCCCTGGCCCCCCGGCCCCAGGGCATCCTCCTGGATGAACCCGACAGCCACCTGGATGCGGAAGGCCGGGATTTACTGGTCCGGGCCCTGGAGGACCAGCGGAGCGGTGGCGGTTCGTGGTTGGCGGTCCTGCACCAGGAATTACCCGTGGCGGTGACCGGTCGTTGGCTCTGTCGCGATGGGGAGGTCACCGATGACCATCGCTGAGTGGTGGGCCTGGTTCGGCCCCGGTTGGGTGGCCCTGGCGGCGGCTTCCGTCGCCCTGGCCCTGCCGGGTACCCTGTGGTGGGCCGCCGGTCGCGGCCTGGCGGCGGCGGCGGTGCCCCAAGCGGCGTTGGTCGGCGCGGCAATCGGACTGCTGCTGGGCTATTCCCGGGACCAACTGGCCCTTCCGGCGGCCGTAGCGGCGGCCGTGGCCGGGGTCGTGGTGCCGTCCGCAGGCGTAGCGGCGGTACTGACCGTGGGCTTGGCCCTGCCGGTTCTCCTGGTGAGCGGCAGTCCCCACGGCATGAATGAGGTCACCGACCTGACCCTGTCGCGGGTCCTGGGCCTGGGGTGGACCGGGGCCTGGCCCAGCGTGGGACTTGCCGTCATCGGCATGCTTTTGGCCTGGTGGGGGCGGCGTCCCCTGCGGGCTGCTGTCCTCGATGGCGCCTGGGCCGCCAGTGCCGGACTCCACCCGGCCTGGTGGTCCAGGCTCCTCGGGCTGTGGGGCGGGGTGGCCATCGGGGCTGCCCTGCCGGCCATCGGCCTGATTGGTGTTATCGGTTTTCTGGTCCTGCCTGGTCTCGGGGCCCTGAGGTGGTGCCGCACCCTCGGCGCGGCCCTGGTTTTGGCCCCGGTGATCGCCCTGCTTGGGGTGACTCTGGCCTTGCCTACGGCCCATGCCGCAGACCTGCCCCCGGTGCCGGTGGCGGTGATCCTGACCGCCTTGGCGGCCGGGGTCATCGCCCTCGCGGGCCGTCGTCGCTAAATCCCCCCGTCGATCGCGATGCCTTCCATGGATTCCCCACCGCCATCCCCTCGTCTACCCTCGTGGTGTTCTGTGGTCGTGGCCCTGCTGCTCGTGGCGGCCTTGGTGGCCGGCGGCGGAGCCTGGTGGTGGACCGGCACCCTGCGGGGGTGGTTGCTGACCCTGGCGGCGGCGTTGCTGCCCTCGGCCCTGGCCCTGGGGGTGGTGGTCTGGCATCGGGCCGAAGCGATCGCGGTGGCCCGGCGACGGGTCCCTCCCACGTCCTTCGGTCGATGGGGCGAGGACGATCCCTTGGCCCGGGTCGTGGTCGAACCCCGGGCGTCGGATGGCCGGGGCCTCGCTGCTCTGGGCTTGCTCGCCGGTCTCGCGGTCCTCGGCCTCGTGGCCCTGTCTCGGTGGCCCCTCGGGGTGCCTGATCCGGGAGTGCCCACCCTGGTTCCGGGCCTGGTCTTCCTGGTGTTGCTGCTGCCGCTCCTGGTCCTCGAACCGGCCCTCCAAGTTCTTGAGGTCGGGGCGCGTCTGCTGCCCGTGCTGCGCCTGCCGATGATCACCCTGCTGATCGGTGGCGTGGTCCTGATGGCTGCCCGCATGGGGTGGCCCGGGCTGGGGATCCTGCTGATGCCGGTGCAGGTGTTGGTGGCGGCCATCGGCCTGGAAGTGGTGGGCCGCTCCGTCGTTCACTTGGTGCTGGGTGGTGGTCCGAAGCCCGTGGTGTCCCGGGTTGCCGATGTGCTCCTCGCCCACCTCAACCCCGGGGCCACCCTGCGGGATTTGCTGCGGCACCAAGCCGGGCTAGAGGTCTCCCGCTCCTGGTCCCTGCGGGTGGTCCGGGCCGCGCTTCCCCCGGTGATCGCCGGGCTGGCGGTGATCGCCTGGTGGTTGACCGCCCTGACCAGTGTCGACCTCGGCCAGCGCGTCGTCCTCCAGCAGGGGACCCAGGTCCGGGTCCTGGGGGCGGGCCTCCATATCCACCGACCCTGGCCCTGGCGGTCCCTCCGGCGCATCGACGACGGTCGGGTTCGCGAAACTATCCTAGGCACCACGGATCAGCCTTTGCCCGTGCTGGCTGCTGAAGCTGAACCCGGTCCCCTCTTCGATCGTCGTTGGGAGGCGGGCCATCCGGCCGAATCCACCCTGGTGATCCCCTCGGCGGACAAGGCGGGGTTCCAGGCCATCTCGGCGGATCTGCGGGTCTTCTGGTCCGTCGGTCCCACCAGCGACGACGCCATCGCCTTGGTGGGCCAGGTGGCCGCGCCCGAGACCCTGGTCACCGCCGCCGCCCGCCAAGCGGTCACGGCGGCCATCGCCCGCCTGCCCCTGGAGGAGTTGGTCGGCAGCGACCGCCAAGCTCTGGCCGGGCTGTTGACCCTGCGCACCCAAGAACGGTTGGATGCCCTGGCGGGCGGCCGTTGCGGCCTGCGGGTGGTCCAGGTGGTGGTCGACGCCATCCATCCCCCGGTCGGTGCCGCGTCGGCCTACCAGGGCGTCCAGGCGAGCGAAATCCTGTCTCGGGTCGGTTCGGCACGCGCCCGTTCCGAGGCCGCCCGCGAGGTCGCCGCCGCCCGGGGCGGGGCCAGCGTCCGGGCGGCGGCGGCCACCGCCACCGCCGCCGAGGTCACCCTCCGGGCCCAGGCCGAGGCCCATCGCTTTGCCGCCGACCATGCCGCCTGGACTCAGCACCGCGAAGCCGTGGCCACCGAGCGGTGGCTGGAGGGGGTCCGTGCCGCCCTGTCCAAGGGGCCGGTGACGATCCTCGACGCCACCCTGCCCCCCGCCAACCTCGACCTGCGTCCCGCAGGAAGGACGACCCCATGATCATCCGTCCCTGGCTGCGCATCGGCATGGCCGCCCTGGTCCTCGCCCTGGCGGGGATGGCGGCGGGCGCCCTGGTGGTCAGCAGTGGCGAGGCCGCAGTGGTCACTCGCTTCGGCGCGCCGGTGCAGGTGGTCACGGAACCGGGTCTGACGTGGATCCTGCCGCCACCCATCGAACGCGGGATGCTGGTCGATCGTCGCCTGCGGACCACCGCCAGCGGGGCCCATGGCGTCCTGACGCGGGAAGGGCTTTCCTTGACCGTCCAGGCCTGGGTGGCCTGGCGGATCCCCGGCGAGCCCGAGGCCGTGCTGCGCTTCGTCCGTTCCACCGGCAATGCACCGGACCTCGCGGCCGGCCAATTGCGGACCCTCTTGAACAGCTCCCTTGAGACGATCACCGGTCGTTACCGCCTGACGGACCTGGTGAACCAGCAGCCCACGGCGGTTCAGCTGGGCGCCTACGAAGAGGACCTGCGCGCCCGGGTGGCGGCCACCGCCCGCGAGACCTTCGGCATCGAGGTGGTGGCTGCCGGCATCGAGCGGTTGACCCTGCCCGATGCCACCCTCACGGCCACCGTCAGCCGCATGGCCGAGGAACGCCGCGTGGCGGCCGAGGAACGCCAGGCCGAGGGCCGTCGTCAGGCGGCGGCCCTCAAGGCCGGTGCCGAGAAGGACGCCCGCATCATCAAGGCCCAGGCCGAGGAGGAGGCCGCCGCCGTGGAGGCGACCGCCCGTCAGGCCGCCGCCGGCATCTACGCCAAGGCCCACGCCGCCGATCCGGCCCTCTACAGCTGGCTGCGTTCCCTCGATACCTTGGAACAGGGCCTGCAGCCGGGATCGCGGCTGGTGCTGTCCACGGCCCAGGCGCCCTTCCAGGCCCTGGTCACGCCCCCCGCCGCCCCGGTGGAGTCGCGATGACACCCCGCTCCGATCCGGTGGAGGTCGCCGGTCGCCGGGCTGTGACCCTGCTGGGGTCGGCGGCGGTGGTCGCCGCCCTGCTGTGGTTGATCTCGGGCATCACCACCGTCGAACCCGGTCAGCGGGTGGTCATCGCCCGTTGGGGAGTGCCCAGGACCGTCGTGCCCGCGGGCCTGGTCTTGGCCTGGCCCGCGCCCATCGACACTCTCATCCGTTTGCCGGCCCTGGAACGGCCCCAGACCACCGAGGTCACCCGTCTGGCCCTGCCGCCAGCCTCGGCGACCCCCGCACCGGCGGGCCCGCCCCAGGTCCAGCCGACCCGCCTGGGGGGCTGTCTGACGGGGGACGCGGGTCTGGTCCACCTGACCGGCTCCGTCATTTGGACCATCGAGGATCCCCTGGCCTTCGCCACCGCCCAACGGGGCGAACCGGAGCGCATCCGGCGGGCCATCGAGCGGACCTTCACCGCTGCCGTCACCGCCGCCTGTGCCCGCCGCGGGGTCGATGGCGTGTTGGTGGCCAGCGGGGATGAACGCGGTGGCGCGGCCCAGGACCGCGAGGTTCTGCGCACCGAGGTCGCCCGGGACTTGGATCGTCGCCTGCGGATCCTCGCCACCGGCCTGCGGATCGAACGGGTTGATCTGGTGGCGGAATTGCCTGAGGCGGCCCGTCCGGCCTTTGCACAGGTCCTGGCGGCGGCCCAGGGGGCCGAACGGGACCTGGCGGAGGCCCGGGCGGTGGCCGAGCGGGTCCGCCAGGAGGCCGGCCAAGCCGCCGCCACCCGGGCGGCCCGCGCCCAGGCGGTGGCGACGGAGCTGCTGTCCCAGGCCCGGGTGGCCACCGACTCCATCGCCGCCCTGGCCCAAGAACAGGATCCCCAGGCCCGGCTGCTGCTGCGCCAACGCCTGTGGCGCGAACGTTCGGAGAGCATCCTCCGTCGCCTGCAGGTGACGCTGGTGAACGGCGCTCCCCAGCCCTGGATCGCCCCATGACCCCGACGGCCTGCCCCCTTCCCCACGCCCTTCCAGAGGATGTCCGCGCCCGCTGGACCTTGGCCGGCCGGTTGGTCCTCGCCCTGGTGGCGGCGGGTCTGTTGGCGCTGGCGGGCCTGCTGCGCTGGTGGCGGCCCGAGGATGGGGAACTGGCCCGCCTGGTGGCCACTGTGGCCGCCCTGCTGGTCGGCATCCCGGTGCTGGCCGCCGCCGCCCGGGCCCTGCGCTCCCCCAATCTGGATGGCACCACGGATTTGCTGGTGGCCCTGGCCCTGATTGCCGCCTGGGTGGTGGGTGACCTGGAAACGGCCGCCCTGGTGCCCTTGGCGATGGTCATCGGTCATGCCATCGAAGAGAGAAGCATCATCGGCAGCCAGGCGGCCTTGGCCGCCCTGGGGGCCTTGACCCGGGGGCGTGTCGGCCGGTTGGCCCCATCGGGCCAGGTGGAGGAGGTCGAAGCCGAGCACCTTGTTGCCGGGGATCGCATCGAAGTCCGGCCCGGGGCTCGCCTGGCGGTGGATGGTCGGGTCCTGGTCGGGTCCTCTTGCCTCGACACCGCGCCCATCTCAGGGGAATCCGTCCCGCGGGAGGTCGGCCCCGGTGACGAGGTCCATGCCGGCGCGATCAATGCCGGGGGCCGCTTGGAAGTCGAGGTCCTGCGGACCGGCGCCGCCACGGCCCTGGGCCGGGTGGTGGCCCTGATGCGGGACGCGGAACGGGCCAAACCCGCCATCACCCGGACCCTCGACCGCTTCTCCGGAGCCTATCTGGTCCTCGTGGTCCTGGCGGCGGCCCTGCTGGGATTCGCCAGCGGCTCCATGGCGGTGCTGATGGCGGTGCTGGTGGCGGCCTGTCCCTGCGCCTTGGTCGTGGCGGCCCCGGCCACCGCCGTGGCCGCCGTAGCCGCCGCCGGTCGCGGTGGCATCCTCATCACCGGCAC
>CAIUVD010000139.1 GCA_903902515.1 uncultured Planctomycetota bacterium
CGTCGATTCACATCTGAATTGTCAGGCCTCGCCTGGGGTATCTTACTTTGCAGAAGCCCGTAAAAGCCGGTCTTTGTCCGTTATTCGCCGTCGCTTTCCTTAGTCGAACAGCATTGGGCCTGGCCCCTTGGGGCGATGACCTTGGCAGCATGACATGGGGTTACGTTGATTTCGGGGCAGCCAACTGCGACAGGCAGATAATAGCAGTACGTACTGATACGCTGGATATCGTAGGGCCGCTCGTCCCGCGCAGGACCCAGATGACGCCGATTGCGGGGGTTCTTGCCGACCAGTATCGACGTCTTCGAGCTGGGTATCGAGGGACATCAGCACAGGGACCTGAAGTATCATGTGACCAAGGAAATCGAACTACTTGAATCATATGTAACGATTGAACACCGGTTCAAGCCAGGCAACACCGGGTGGAGCAAATTGCAAGATCCTTTGAGAGTTATTTAAAGGTTTAAACGAGACCTTCTTCATTCTAGGGCTTCAAAACATGTATGAGCAGACCACTGGTCGGATGAGACACCAGCAAGAATCCACCACGGGTGCTTGCGGCTTCAATCTACTCTTATTTCTTAAGGAGAAATGTATGCGTGCTGATTTTTGGTGGGCGGTTCGCCGGGTTGGATGTACCTTGGTTGTCTTAGCATCTTTCATTGGCCTGACGGCGAGCCCGGTCGTTGCAGCAACGGTTCTAGCCGACCAGACCATCGATGGATTTGCCTCGGGATCGAAGGTCGACAAGGACGTCCGGATGGCCGACGGCTCGTTCAATTTCCAGCCAGTCGCATCGAGCGGGCTCACGGCATTCACATTCAGCACCAGCGATGCGACGGTGATCAGTCTCCCTTCCCTAAGAAGCGGGTCCAGCATCATCGGAACCTTCAAGAAGCCCGGCCGGGCAACCATCACCGTGAAGCAGGCAGGCAATACCGCCTATGCCGCTGCGACCATTGATTATGCAGTGGTGGTGTCTGGGAGTGAACCTGTCATCACGACCGCGCATGCTGGCGGCCTCGCCATCACCCGCATCAGCGGACGCTTTTCCAGTGATCCGACGGCCATTTCCAACGCTACCCAAATGGTCTTCGGCCCCGATGGGCGGTTGTATGTGGTTATCCAGGGGGGGAAGGTCATGAGCTATCAGTATCTTCCGTCAGGACCCCTGGCGGATCCCCGCACCGCAGCCGATATCTCCAGCGAAGCCCCGGGAGGAACCGCTCTGGGCATCGCTTTCCATGGGGGGAACATGTACGTGACCCAGCAGACCAAATACGTGTACCCCGGATCCGCAGTCGGCTGCATCTGGCGGCTGGGGGACAGCAATGGGAACGGAATTTATGGCGAGCCCAGCGAGACTAGGAAAAAAATCGTCAGCGGCATCACAAATGTATCCCACCATATCGATCAATTGCAGGTCCTCGGTGATCGTCTGTTTGTCAGCATCGGCTCCAGGACCAGCGATGGGATCAGCGACTCCAACAAGGAGACGTTCTTTAGATCGGGCATTCCTGTGACCGTGGAAGATGGCGAGACCGCCTGGACCGCCAACGTCTGCAGCATTGATGACCTGAACCAGGTGCCCGACAGCGAGAACGCAGCCGGGTTCACCGATCCGGAGGTGGCCGCCGGGGCGCCGTTTACCAGTCGGAATCCCGGAAAGTTGCGGGTGTGGGCCAGTGGACTCCGGAACCCGTTTGGCATTGCCCTGGATCCCCTGGGCCGGCTGTGGGCGACCAACAACTACAAGAATCCCGCGCCGAACGATAGGTACGATTCGGATATGACCGATGACCACCACGATCAGCTCTTCCTGCTGCCTCAATATGCGGATGCAGGTTATCCCAACGCGAAATGGCGTGGCAACACCATCCCAATGTCGGCGGGATTCTTCCTTCCGGAACGGGCTGTGCGATCCGTGACGCCGGACAACGTTATCTACAATCCGGATGACCTTACCGTAAAATTGGAAGGCCTCGGCCCCCATTGTTCTGCCAATGGCTTCGCCTGGTACGCGGCGAGTCGGTTCCCCGCCGCCTACCGGAACAAACTGTTTATCACCAGGTTGGTACCCAATGCGTCTCCGGTAAATGATGGTGTTACGCCTGCGCCAGGTAAGCCGCCTTCTATCACCTACGCCGATGTCGTGATGGTCGATCCAGCCACGGGTTCCGTGCAGGTGATCGCTAAAGGATTTGGTGCGCCGATCGACGCGATCGAGGACCAGGACGGCAACCTCCTGGTATGCGATTACTCGGTTTTTGGCCCCACTCCCTATATGGTTCCGGGAATCCACCGCATCTCCGCCATCGCCCCCGTCGACATCCCCCAGCCGGCGAGTCTCACCCTGTCCTCGATCCCGAACCGTGTGCTCGTCATGGATGCCCCGCTCGCGGTCACGGGGATCAGCTCCGCCTACCGCCCGGTCACCGTCACCTCATCCGCTCCTGACGTGGTCCAGGTCGTCGATGGGACACTGACCTTCCCCCGGCGTGGAACTGCGACCATCACCGCCCGACAGGCCGGTGATCGCTGGTATCAGGCTGCCGAAACGACAGCCTTCCTGACCGTCGTGGGACTGAATCAGGCCATCACCTTCGACGCCATCCCTGCCATGCAGGTCGGCGATCCGTCCTTCGCCTTGGCCGCTGCCACCTCCAGTGGACTGCCGGTGACCTACACCAGCTCCGCACTAGGGGTCGCCACCATCCTCGGGAATGAGGTGACGGTGGTGGGGCCAGGGACTGCCATCATCACCGCAACGCAGGCTGGCGATGGCCGCTATGAGCCCGCTGACGCGAGCCAGACACTGTCGGTGACGATTAACCGTGCTCCCGTAGTCGCGAATGTGATCTCGTCGCAGACGGCGACGGTGGGCACCGCGTTCAGCTATGTGATACCAACCGCGACGTTTGCGGATCCGGATAGCGATTCGTTGACGTTGTCTGTGTCGGGTTTGCCATCGTGGGCGACGTTCACTGCCGTTACCGGGACGATTGCCGGCACGCCGACGGCTGCGGCCTCGGCCGTCACCGTGGTGGTGACAGCGAATGACGTCCGGGGCGGAACGGTGTCGACGAATCTGTCGCTGACCGTGTCGGCGGCAGCCAACCGCGTCCCGACGGTGGCGAATGTGA
>CAIUVD010000140.1 GCA_903902515.1 uncultured Planctomycetota bacterium
CCGGACCCCGGACCCCGGACGCGCGAGCCCTGCTCGCCCACGCCCAGGCCGTCTGTTTCGATGTCGATTCCACCGTCATCCAGGATGAGGGCATCGATGTTCTTGCGGCATTTGCGGGGGTCGGCGAGCAGGTGGCGGCCATGACCGCCAATGCCATGGGCGGGAGCCTGCCCTTCGAGGTCGCCCTGGCTCGTCGCCTCGACCTGATTCGTCCGTCCCGGGATCTCCTGGCCCGCTGTTTGGCAGCCCATCCTCCGCGCCTGACGCCGGGGATTCGTGATCTGATCCAGACCCTTCAGGCCCGAGGTACCACCGTGTGGCTCGTGTCCGGGGGGTTCCGCGCCATGATCGAGCCGGTGGCCGACGCCGTGGGTGTGTCCCGCGATCGCATCATCGCCAATGTCATCCGTTTTGATGACGTCGGGAATTACCGCGATTTCGATCCCGACCAGCCGACCAGCCGCTCCGGTGGCAAGGCCAAGGCCCTGGGGGATCTCAAGGCTCGCTTTGGTTACGCCCCGCTGCTGATGGTTGGGGATGGCGCCACGGATTTGGAAGCCCGTCCCCCTGCCGATGCCTTCATTGGGTTTGGTGGCGTGGTCGTTCGCGAAAAGGTCAAGGCCGGTGCCGACTGGTTTGTCACCAGCGCCCAGGAGTTGCGGGATGTCCTCGTCTGACGGTGGCCGGTGGCTGATGAAGTCCGAGCCGGACGTCTTCAGCATCGACCACCTGCGAAAGAAGAAGCGCGAACGCTGGGATGGGGTCCGAAATTACCAGGCCCGCAACTTCATGCGCAGCATGGCGGTCGGTGACCAGGTCCTGTTCTACCATTCCAACGCCGAACCTTCAGGGGTCGCGGGCCTGGCCCGCATCACCGCCCCGGCCATTCCTGACCACACGGCCCTGGATCCGTCCTCGGAGTATTTCGACCCCAAGGCGACCCCGGCGGATCCCCGGTGGTCGATGGTTGAGGTCGGTTTCGTCGAGGCGTTCCCCCGGGTCCTGGCCCTGGCCACCCTGCGCCAGGTCCCGGATTTGGCGGACCTGTGGCTGTTTCAACGCTCCCGGCTATCGATCCAGCCGGTGGAGCGCCATCATTTCGACCTGATCGTCAGCCTTGGCCGTCAGGGCGCCTGAGGCGCCAGGGCTTCGACCGCAGCCGCCTGGGCCGGTGCGGCGGCAGCCACCAGCCGGATGATGGACTTGGTGTTGGCGGGCTTGAGGGCCAGGGCCCGCCGGGCTACGGCCACCGCGCGGTCGGGGGCGCAGAAGGCGGCGATGCCCGCAGCCCGCTCCGCCGCCACCCCGCCATCCACCAGGGCCACCAACACTTCCTCGGCCCGGCTCGGGACCTGGATCAAGAGGATCTGGGCGGCGGCCAGGGCCATGGGCCGGTTGACTCCCGCGAGGAAGCGGATCTGGCGCAGGGCCGCCCCGGGATCCCTTCCGGCGGCCACCGTGACGAGAGCCAGGGCCAGGTCGTCCCGGTCGGCATCGTCGAGGTCGGTGATGCCCGACGCCGGGGCTAGGGCCCGGCCCGACACCTGATCCGCGAGGCTCACGGTGGCCAGGATCTGGGGCCGCCGCTGAACGCCGAGGGAGCGGAGGCCCCGGGTGTCCACCGCTGCGGCTTGGCCGGCTGGTAGGGGCGTCCAGGCCTGGCGGGGCAGGTCGCTGGCGGTCGCCCGGCCACGATGACTTCCGCGTATGGCGACCACCACCGCCCCCGTGGGCAGGGATTCGCCCACCACGAGACCTTCGGCCACCGCCAATTCCCCCGTCGGCAGGCGCAGGCGAAAGTCGGTCGTCGCGCTGGTGCGCGTGATCTGGGCGGCGCCTTGAAGATTGAGGATGGTGACCCCATCTTCGATCGAGAAGACGGCCACTGCTCCGGGCCCGAGGAGGATTTCACCGCCGCCCTGATCACCGAGGTCGATGCGCGCCCCATCGGTCCCGGCCACCAGGGTCGTCGGCTGGGGGATCTCCTGGCCCGAGGTCGCCTCCAGGCCCCCGATCAGGCCCTGGCCCCCCGCCCAGCGCGGCGGCTCGGCGGCGACGAGAGACAGGATTGGCAACAAAAGGAGCAGCGGGCGCATACGCCCATCCTGGCCCCGCCGGATCCGTCGCCAATGGAGGCCTTGGCCCCGGGGGTGGGTCCCGTAGCCTCCCCGCCATGCCTCGCATCGCCACCATCACCCGCACCACCAAGGAGACGGACATCACCGTCACCTGGGATCTCGACCGTCCGGCCCCTGCCGAGGTCGCGACCGGCATCGGGTTCTTCGACCACATGCTCGAAACCCTGGGTAAGCACAGCGGCACCGCCCTGGCCGTGCGTTGCCGGGGGGACCTCCATATCGACGGCCATCACACCACCGAGGATGTCGGCATCGCCCTCGGCCAAGCTTTACGCCAGGCCCTCGGCGAGCGCCTGGGCATCGAGCGTTTCGGCCACATCGCCTGTCCCCTCGATGAAGCCCTGGTGTCGTCGACCCTCGACATCAGCGGACGGGGCTACCTGGTCTACGAACTGCACCCGCCGGCCGGCATGATCGGGACCTGGGACACGGAATTGGTGCGGGAGTTCTTTGGCGGTTTCACGGAAAATGCCAAGGTCTGCCTGCACCTGCACCAGCTTCAGGGCCGCAACAGCCACCACATCATCGAGGCCGGTTTCAAGGCCTTCGCCCGCGCCCTTCGCCAGGCCATCAAGGTCACGGGGGAGGGGGTTCCGTCGACCAAGGGCGTGCTGGCATGATGCGTCCGGGGTCCGGGGTCCGGGGTTCGGGGTCCCGGTGTTGTGCGCTGTCCCTGCTGCTCTTGGCCCTGGCCCCGGGTGCAGAGGTCGTGACGACCCCGGACCCCGGACCCCGGACCCCGGACCTGGCTTCGGTTGCCGTCGGCCCGAATCCGACCGCCGTGCGATTTTTCGAGACGAAGATCCGTCCCGTGTTCGTTGAGCATTGCGCCGCCTGTCACCTCAATGGTAAGCGCCATGGCGGGCTGAAGCTCGATACCCTCGAGGACCTCCTGGCGGGTGGTCATGAGGGGGTGGTGGTGGAGCCGGGGGATCCATCCAAGGGTTCCCTCCTTCCCGCGTTGCGCTGGCAGGGGGATTCGGACCTCAACATGCCGCCCAAGTACCAGCTGCCCGAGCAGGTGGCCCAGGATGTCGAGGCCTGGATTCGGATGGGTGCCCCGTGGCCAAGCGCCGCCCCGTCCGTGGTGGCCGCCGCACCGCCCGAGCGCCCACCGTTGTTCGGCAGGCTGCATCCGTTGGTCGTTCACCTGCCGATTACCGCCCTGGGTCTGGCCCTGATCACCGAGTTGGTGGCTCTTCGCCGACGCTCCTGGTCCCTGGTGACCGATGTTCTGCTGTCGTTCGGGGCCCTCGGGGCCCTGGCCGCCGCCGCCACCGGCACGGCCCTGGAGGGTGTCCAGGATCCCGTCCTGTTGGCTCGCCATGAATTGTTGGGGTGGGTCGTTACCGCGCTTGGCCTGACCGCCGCCGGGCTGGCGTTGGCCAGCCATCGGACCCCCCGCCTGCGCCGGCTCTTATGGATTGCCCTGCCCCTGGTGGCGGCGGGGGTGATCCTCACCGGGCACTATGGCGGCGAGATGGTCCATGGTCGCGGGTGGTTGACTCCCTAGCCTTCGTATCCACACTGTTTCCAACACCTTCCACGGACGACCGTGAAGCGTGGGCCGCTCGGCTCACGCTTTTTTCGTTCCTGTTCGAATCCAGAGCCCCGCCATGAATGCCAACTTCCTGAGCCGCATCGACATCCTCGCCCGTGAGCGCGGCCTCGATAAAGACCTCATCTTCGCCCAGCTCGAAAAGGCCCTTCAGCAGGCGGCGGTGAAGCGTTTTGATGCGGAAGGTGAGTTCACCCTGACCATTGACCGCGAGACCGGCGAGATCCGGGCCTTCGAGGACGACAAGCCCGTCCATCTGGAAGAGTTGGGTCGGATCGTGGCCAACGTCGCCAAGCAGGTGTTCGTCCAGGGTCTCAAGGAGGCCGACCGCGACATCGTTTACGAGCAGTTCGCCCCCCGCGAGCGGACTATTACCTCCGGCACCGTGACCCGCGAAGAGCGCGGCCTGATGATCGTCAGCCTCGGCCGCGCCGAAGCCATCCTGCCCAAGGAAGAGCAGATCCCCGGCGAAATCATCCGCATCGGCTCGGTGGTTCGCGCCCTCGTCCTGCGGGTCGAGAAGAAGGGTCAGCGCGTGCGCATCGTCCTGTCGCGCACCCACGGCGACTTTGTCAAGGAGCTGTTCAAGCAGGAGATCCCCGAGGTCGCTGACGGCCTGATCGAGATCAAGGGCATCGTCCGCGAACCCGGCCGCCGGACCAAGATCGCCGTCGCCACCCAGGATCCCCGCATCGACCCCGTCGGTTCCTGCGTCGGTATGCGCGGCAGCCGCATCACCAAAGTCACGGACGAACTCGGTGGCGAGAAGATCGACATCATCCCCTGGGCCGAAGATTCCGCCCAGTACATCGAGAACTCCCTCAAGCCGGCCCGGGTCATGCGCATCAGCTACGACCACTTCCGCGACCGCGCCCGGGTGGTGGTCAGTCAGGACCAGCTGCCCCTGGCCATCGGCAAGGCCGGTCAGAACGTCCGCCTGTCGGCCCGTCTGACCCGCTACAAGATCGATGTCAGCAGCGAAGAAGACGCCGCCCGCGCCAAGACCGCCGGCAGCGAAGCCCTCCAGAAGCTGGTGGATGCCGGCCTGATGGACGATTTCCTGCGCGAAGTATTCCTCGACAACCACTTGGATTCCCTGGCGGTGCTCGCGGCCCAGGAGCCGTCCTTCATCATCGAAACGCTGGAGGGTCAGAATCTTGACCTCGAGCGGGTGACCAAGTTGGTGTCGGCATCCAATGAGCTGCTGTCCGACGATGAGCGCAAGGATCGTGACGAAATCGTCGCTCGCCGTGAGGAAACGGTTCGCCGTGCCCTTGAGGAAGAAGCCCGGGCAGTGGCTGCGGCCGAAGCTGAGGCGGCGGCGGCCATGGCGGCGGCCAATGGCGACGCTCCGGTCGCTTGATTCCCTCCGCCATTGCGGACGCTTCTCTCCTCTTTTCCGGGCGGCTCATCCGCATCCGGACCCCTGATCGGACCTCTGCTGACTTATGAACCTTCGCGAACTGGCTGCTGAACATCACCTCGACATCGACCTGCTGCGCGAGGTCGTCGAGGTGGACCTCAAGATCAAGCTGCCGAAAGCCCTTGATACGGTCCTGAAGGACGACGCCATCGCCCGCATCCTGGCCTGTGACGGCCTGGAAACGGCGGATGGCAAGCCCTTCACGCCGATCATTGCCAAGGAATTCGAGGATAAGCACAAGGCCAAGGTTGCGGCCAAGAAGGCGGCCGAGACGCGCAAGAAGAACATCGCCCAGGGCGAGGAGAAAAAGCGCCAGGAGGAAGGCAGCCGGGTCGATGCCGAGCGTCGTAAGCACGCCGTCGAACTGGCCCGCCGTCAGGCGGAGGATGAGGCCCGTGCCGCCCGTGAAGCCGCCGCTGCGGCCAAGCGTGAGGCGGATGCCGCTGCCGCTCGGGAAATCGAAATGTCCCGCATGGCGGCCGAGGAAGGTCTTCGCCTGCGCGAGGAGCAGACCAAGCGCATGTCCGCTGAATTTGCGGCCATGCGCGCTGCCAATGCCCCGGCCCCCCGTCCTCCCAAGCCGGCCGCCCCCGCTGCCCCGGCCACTCCGGCTTCCCCGGTAACGCCGTCGGAACCCGCCCCTCTGCCCGAGACGGTTGCGGAAGCGGAGCCCGAACCCCTCGACCTGCCCCCGGTGGTCGAGACCGAGGCCCTGTCCTCGGCACCGATCATCCGCACCCTCGCGGACAGCAAGATTGGCGAAAAGATCGCTGCGGATCCGCCCAAGGTCCTGGAAGCCACCGCCGTTCCGTCGGAGGTCATCAAGGCCACCAAGGGCATTGGCAGCAAACTGGCGACCCTGGCCAAGCAGACCCACGAGAAGGCGGATCACTCGATCAAGGCCATGCCCAAGCCCGAGGTGGTCGTGCCGGTTCCCGGTGCCCCCCAGGCGGAGCTGACCCCCGAGGATCGCCGCAAGCTGATCCAGGCCAACATCGCTCGTAACCTGGAGATGTCGAAGCGCGTCGCCCAGGCCAAACTCCAGGCCAAGAAGCCCGGCTTCCGCACCATCGACCGCACCAAGACCCCGGGTGGTCCTGGCGGCACCTCCCGTCCGGGTGGTCCGCCCCGTCCGGGTGGTCCGCCCCGTCCGGGTGGTCCGCCCCGTCCGGGCGGCCCTGGCCGTGGTCGGGCTCGCGATCCCCGGGATCCGGCCTCCCCCGATGACCAGAAGGAAGGTCGCGCCAACCGGCGTTACCGTTCGACCCTGGATGAAGACATCAGCGGCGTCACCGAGTTCGATATTTCGGTGCCCTGCACCGTTCGTGAGTTCTCCGAAGCCTCCGGCGTCAAGTCGTCGGTGATCATCGCCAAGTTGTTCATGGCCGGGATGATGGCCAACATCAACTCGACCCTCGATAAGGACGGCGTTGAGCTCCTGGCTCAGGAGTTCAAGAAGACGGTCAACATCAAGGCCGCCAAGACGGTTGAGGATGAGGTCGATGAGCTGGCCCTGTTTGACGACAAGGAAGAGGACCTCGCGCCCCGTCCGCCGGTCGTCACCATCATGGGTCACGTCGACCACGGCAAGACCAGCCTGCTCGACGCCATCAAGTCGACCAATGTCGTGGCCGGCGAAGCGGGTGGTATCACCCAGCACATCGGCGCCTACACCGTGACCACCAAGTCCGGCATGGAGGTGACGTTCATCGACACCCCCGGCCACGAAGCGTTCACCGAGATGCGTGCCCGTGGTTCGAAGATTACCGACGTGGCCGTGATCGTGGTCGCCGCCGACGACGGCGTCATGCCCCAGACCATCGAAGCCATCAACCACGCCAAGGCCGCCGGGGTCAATGTGGTGGTCGCCATGAACAAGTGCGACAAGCCCGAGGCTACCGCCGCCAACCAGGAGAAGGTCGTTCGCCAGTTGGCGGAGAACGGTCTCCAGGGCGAGGAGTGGGGTGGCGAGATCGCCATCATGCGCGTCAGCGCCAAGTCTGGTGAAGGCATCGACGAGCTGATCGAGCGCCTGGCCCTGGAAACCGAAGTCCTGGAACTCCGTTCCAACCACTTCGCCAAAGCCAGTGGCAATGTCATCGAGGCCCGCCGCCAGGAAGGCACCGGCGTTACCGCCACCTTCCTCGTCCGTCGCGGCACCCTGGCCGTGGGCGATGTCGTCCTGGCCGGTACCGGGTACGGCAAGGTCCGCAGCCTAACCAACTGGAAGGGCGAGCGCGTCGACATCGCCGGTCCCAGCCACGCGGTCGAGGTCACGGGCCTCTCCGAAATGCCCCGCGCCGGTGACAACTTCCAGGTCATGGCTGACCTCAAGCAGGCGGCCCAAGCCGCCGGTGAGCGGTCCATCGTCAAGCGCGAGCGCGACCTGGCGGCCCGGAACAAGACCACCACTGCCGCCACGCTGATGGGTGACATTGCCGCCAGCAAGAAGAAGGAAATCCGCCTGGTGATGAAGGCGGATACCGCCGGATCCCTGGAAGTGCTCCTTAAGACCATCGCCGACCTGACCAGCGATGAAGTTCGCATGACGGTCATCCACTCCGCCGTCGGCGGCGTGACGACCAGCGACGTGACCCTGGCGGAGGCCTCCAAGGCCATCGTCCTCGGCTTCCACGTCACGGCGGATGGGAAGGCGCGGATGATGGCCGATGATCTCGGTCTCGATATCCGCATCTACACCATCATCTACGAACTGCTCGACGACCTCCGGAATGCCCAGCACGGCATGCTCGAGCCCGAGTACCGCGACATCATCATCGGCCACGCCGATGTCCGTCAGACCTTCACCATCACCAAGGTGGGCGTGGTCGCCGGTCTGTTCGTCACCGATGGTCTGGTCCGCCGTGATGCGCACATGCGCATCACCCGGGACAGCAAGATCCTCCACACCGGCAAGGTCGGAACGCTCCGGCGCTTCAAGGAGGACGTCAAGGAAGTCAAACGTGACTTCGAGTGTGGTCTTACGGTCGAGAACTTCGAGAACATCGCCGTCGGCGACATCTTCGAGTTCTTCACCAAGGAGAAGGTCGTCCGCCGTGCGGCGGGGACCTGATCCATGGCGGACAATCGTAAAGCCAAGCTCGAAAGCCTCCTCCTGCGGGAGGTCGCGGTCTGCGTTCAGCAGCAACTGAGCGACCCCCGCTTGGGCTTCATTACCATCACCCGCTTGGTGATGACCGATGATCTCCATGAGGCCAAGGCCTATTTCACGGTTCTGGGCGATCCCCAGGCCCGGAACTTGGCCTCCCAGGCCCTCAACGCGGCGCGTCCGTTTGTGCAGCGGGCCTATGCCAAGGTGGTGCATACGCGCTTGCTGCCCCAACTCTCCTTCGTTTACGACGACGTGGAGTACAAGCGGACGACCATGGATGACCTCATCGCCAAGGCTCGGGCTACCGATTCGGATCATGGGGCGACTCCAGAACCCTCCGCCCCGGATCCCCGACCGGCGGATTCCCTGCTTCCTCCGCCCCGTCGGTGATGGGTGTACTGGTGTCGGCGCGGCGGGTCTGGTGTTGATCCGCTGATGCATGGCGATTCACTTCATCGAATGCATCAAACGCTTTCGTTCGTTCGTCAGGCGGCACGAAAGTGGCGGGAAACCGGTGCCGTGATGCCGAGCACCCGTCGACTGGCCCGGAAGATGTCCCAGGCCGTCGGTGAATTGTCGCCGGGGCAGGTGATCATCGAATTGGGCCCTGGCACCGGTGTTTGTACCCGGGAACTGCTGTTGATGTTTCCGGACAATCCGATTATTGCCATTGAGATGAACGATCATTTCGCCACCCAACTGCGCCGGGAGCTTCCCGGGGTACAGATTTTGCAGGGGTGTGCTTCCCAACTTCCGCAGTTGCTTCGGGAACACGGGATTCCCCTCGAAAATGTTGGCGCTGTTGTCAGTGGCTTGCCGTTGTTGTCCCTGCCCCGGGACATCACTCAGGCGATTATTGCGGCGGTGGTGGAAGTCCTGCCCGTTGGTCGGCCCTTCATCCAATTCACCTATTCGACCCGGGCCTTCAGCCGCCTGGAATTGACAGGGCTGAATCCTCAGCCCGGGCGGCGGGTGTGGATGAACCTGCCACCGGCCACCGTCATGCCCTTCACCCGTCATTGACCGGGGGAGGGCGCCGAGGGCACGCGCGGCGGTCTCAGCGATTGGGCAGGGGATCGATGCGGTTCAGCTGACCACAATGGACACAGAGCACCGTGTAGGCGGCTGGTTTGACGAGCACCTGGAACAATCCGTTGCAATGGGCGCAGGACACGGTGCAGGTCTGGGTGGTCACCGGCGGCGTGGGCGTGACCCTGGTGCCAGGACTGGTCGATGGCGGAACCGGGGCGGGTGCGGCGCCCTTCCGACCGGTAAGGCTGCGACGGAATCCCGAGGTGATGCCCCCGGCCGGTGGGAGGCTTGGCTGCCCCGGTGGGGTAAAGGACGAGGTTTCGCCGGGGAGATTGGTGGGAGTGTTGGTGTCCCGCCGAAAACGGGAGGTGGTTCCCGGGATGGGATTCGGCTCGGGTTGGTAGAGACCACTGGGCTGGCGCTTATAGTGACCTGTCACGGGATCCCGACTGGTCCCCGGCGGAGGGGTCGCCGCCTTGGGGTCAACAACGCCATGGGCGGTGACAAAGGGATCCGTCTTTGGCCGTTTGTAGAAAGAACTGGTGGTCCCCAGATTGCCATTCGGCTGATAGTACGACGTTGGGTCAGGGGTCCGAGATCGCCGCGTGACTACCGGGGATTCCGTAGTGTTTTCCGCAAACTCCGGAGCCACCGGCTCGACCTCTGCTCGCGAAGTTTTCGCGGGGGGTGGTGTCGCTTTGTTGAGCAAGGCGTCCATATCCACCGGGGCCGTTTGATCGCGTTGATCCAGGCGAGCGCGGGCCAGGGCACCCTCTTCTGGGCGGGCGTTAGGGTCCAGGGTCCTGGTGATGCGCCCAGTCCCAAAGAACGCATTGGGATCGGTTTGCTCGGTTGAACCGAGACGCTCGCCAGGTGGTGGCTGAATCCGACTGAGCAGTTGGAGAACTTCCTGGGGGTTGTGGGGCTTTCCGAGGATGCCCGCCAGGCGGAGATCCGAGGCCTCGGTACGAATCTTGGCGGGTGAGGATCCGTAACCGCTGATCAGGGCGATCGCCAGATGTTCGCCGCGACGGCGCAATTCCTTGGCTAAACCAACGCCATCAAGCAGCGGCATGTTGAGGTCGCTGATCATCAGATGGTAGGGATGGCCGGCGGAAGTTTTCCGCGCGACCAATGACAGGGCCTCCATGCTGCTATCGGTGGTATCGACCACGTGACGCAAGGCCTGTAATTGGTCAACAAGAGCTGAGATCGTCTCAAGACGGTCATCAACAACGAGGATACGGAGAGCGCTCACCATAAGTCCCTTTCCTTTATCCTAGAGAGGAAGTTGGTTTCGCGCCAGAGGTGAATCGGGGGATCCCTGCAGAAACATACTATTTGCCTACGACGAGGCGGAAGCCAATGCGTTCGTCCCGGATCTGGGGGTCCACGGCGCTGCGGGCGGCGCTGCGGGCGGCATGGGGCGGAGTATCCCAGGCACCACCACGCACGACTTGGAATCCACCGAAGGTTTCACAGGGATCGGTCGTCGCCTGAGTACCGTGGGGACGTTTTCCATCCCAGGCATCCTCCACCCATTCCCGGACATTCCCAGGCATGTCGAGGAGTCCAAAGCGGTTGGCGCTTAAGGGGTCCGGGATGCGAGGACCGACCAAAGCCGGTTGCCCCAACCAGTCCCGGGGATCGGGAACATCCCCGGTCGCATACGCAGTTTCGGATCCGGCTCGGGCCGCATGTTCCCATTCAGCCTCGGTCGGGAGCCGGGCTGGCAGTCCCAGATCCGAGAGCTTCTTCAAAAACTCTTGGACTTCATACCAGTTGATGCCGGTGACGGGAAGGTCGGGGTGCGTCTCGGACTCATGGCCGGTGATGGTGGCCCAGGTTCCACGGCTGATCTCGGTCTCGGACATCCAGCGGTTGGTGGTCAGGGTGACCTCGTGCTGGGGTTCGCAGGCTGACCGGCCGGTCTCCAGGTTCGGGCTGCCCATCAGGAAGGTTCCAGCCGGAATCGGCCGCAGGCGCAGGCGCAGGCCTTCCCTTCGGAACTCTGCCCATGGCCCGACCTCGTCGCGTCCTTCGGCAGACATCCACGGCGCGGTACGCGCCACTTCCGGGCTGGCTGTGGGCTGAGTGGGAGCTGCCGTGGCCGGTCGATTGACATGGGTTTCCCCACCGAGGGACCACACCACCAGCATCAACACCATGGCTCCACTCCCGTAGGCCAGGATTTTGGTGGTGGTCGGATCAATGGTCAGGGAAGGGGCCTCCCGCCCAAGTCCGCCGGTCGGAGATGGGGGCGTGGGGGCGGGTATTTCCTTGGGCGGCGCATCTGGGACGGCGGCGAAGGCGAGGGGTAGGTCCCCCAGGGCCCGTTCGCAGTCCACCCGCAGGGCCGCAGGGGTCGGATGACGCAGTCGTCGATCCTTGATCAAGGCCGTGCGAATGATCGCGGCGGTGGCCGCCGACACGGTCCGGTTGAACTGGCGCACATCAGGCGCCGGGGCGGTCAGGACCGCATTGGTGATGACATAACTGGTACCGCCCTGGAATGGCGGGTGACCCGTCAGCAGGCAGAACATGGTGGCCCCGAGGGCGTAGAGATCGCTCCGGATGTCGATATCCGATTCGCCCCGGACCTGCTCCGGCGACATGTACGCGGGCGTGCCCCAGCTGTGGCCGGTGAGGGTCATCCGATCATCGCCGTCGGCATGGCGGGCCAGGCCAAGGTCGCCGATCTTGGGTTGGCCATCCCGGGTCAGGAAGATGTTGGCGGGCTTGATGTCGCGGTGGATCAAGCCGGCGGCCTCAATGGCCTCAAGGCCTTTACAGCAGCCGACGATCAGGCGGAGGACTTCCCGTTCCTCCAGTCTCCCACGGGTCTTGAGCAGACGGTTGAGGTCGCCACCTAGGACCAGTTCCAGGGCCATGTAGAGGAATCCATCGGCCTCTCCGGCATCATGGATGGCCACCACATTCGGGTGGGTGACGGCCGCCATGGTCGTGGCTTCTCGGAGAAACCGTTTGGCAAAGCCCTCGTCGGCCCCGGGTTTGAGGATTTTGAGGGCTACTTGACGGTGAAGCTGGACCTGTTCCGCCAGGTAGACATCCCCCATGCCGCCGGCACCGAGGGGGCGGATGCGCCGATAACCGGCGACGACCTCAGGAGGAGCGCCGTCGGCCTTTGCAGAGATCCCCCGGGTAGCCAGGGTGTTAGTCGGCTGGTCGCCCGTGCCGGATCGCAGATCCGTCAGCACCGTCCGCTCATCGTTCATTCCGTCCATGATGAGGTACCCGCCCTGGCGATGCAATGGTGGGGCCAGGTAAGAACATGCGCAGGAGATGACATTGCCGTAGCCCATCATTGGTGGTAGGCTGCCCGATAGGAGTGCCCATGTCGAATGATGCTACTATGGTTGCTCCCCAGGGTTTTCCCGCCCTGGTGGGGGCCATTTCCGATGCTGCCCTGGCCAGGGAATGGATTGGCGATGCACCGGTTGAGACCGCCCTGAAGCGGATGGTCGCGGAGGAGCCTCGTCGAAGTCTGGCCCGGCATCTTGAGGAGGCCGGGGCTTTGACCCCCTTGCAGGCCGCCCAGCTTTCCTTGGTTGCTCCGGTCCGTCTCGTTGGTGATTTTGAAATTCTCCGCCAGCTTGGGGCAGGTGCGATGGGGGAGGTGTGGGTCGCCCGCCGGGTGGGGGAACGCCAGGAGGTAGCCCTCAAGACGATCGGCGCCCGATTTGTCGCCCAGGGCGATTTTATCCAGCGCTTTGAGCGGGAAGCGGATTTGATCGCGGGTCTCCATCACCCCCACATTGCCGCGGCCCTGGCCCGGGGGACCGAACAGGGGGCTCCGTGGTTAGCCATGGAGTTCGTCAAAGGTCCGACCCTTCAGGATATCCAGCAACAGCATGGAGCCCTCGCCGAGGCCGAAGTCCTGCATATTGCCCTGCAAGTGTCCAAAGCCCTGGAATACGCCTGGAACCAGGAGGCCCTGGTCCATCGGGACATTAAGCCGGGAAACATCCTTATCGATCGCTCGGGCCGCCCTTCAGAAGACACCGCTCCCCTGTCGAAGCATGATATGGCCAAGGTCATCGACTTTGGTTTGGCGAAATCCACGACCCTCGAAGAGGGGCACCAGGACATGACCATGACCGGGGTGGTGATGGGCACCCCCAGTTACATGTCCCCCGAGCAGATTCATGGTCTTCGGGATCTCGACCATCGGGCGGACCAGTACGCCCTGGGGGCGACCGTCTTCCACCTCCTGACCAACCAAGTTCCCTACGAGGGCGCCAGTTCAGCCACGGTCATCACCGGACACCTCAATGCCCCAGTCCCAGACCCAGGGGACCGGGTCCCGAGCCTGCGCCCGGGAACCCGTCAACTCCTGAAAACCTGCTTGGCCAAGAAGCCCGAGGACCGCTTTGGTTCCTGGGCGGCGTTTCAGTCCGCCATCGAAGCGGTCTTCCAGGAGATGGGAAACACCCCAACCCCGTCGATTCGTCTTTTGCGCAAGCCGATGGTTCTGCCCAATTCCCTGCGCAAGACTCCGCTGCCCGGGTCCGTCATCGTGGATCCGCCCGTCGAGCGGTCGGCCCAGACTACCACCCCACGCCCCGCTTCGGGCATCCAGCCGATCCCAGATTCGCTGTCAAAAGTGCCGTCCGAGAACGCCCGTCCGAAGACTGCCCCGATCCTTCGTACCCCGTTGCCCATCCCCAGTCAGGATCCGTCTTCCCCCCGCCCCACATCGTCCGGAGTCCATCGCACGCCCTTGCCCACGCCCTCCCGGAGTGGTGAACAGGCCCTGGCCCAGGTCATGACCGACCGGATTCGGAAGCATCGGGATCCTGCGGAGGGTGTCGCGCCCCTGATTGCCGCCGCCGTGGCTCGTCCTCCCTCCGGGGCCTTCTCCCCCTCCGGTACTCCATCGTCAGGGATCCATCGACGTCCCGCCGGTTCTGAAGTCATCCCGGGTCCACGGTCCCCGGACCCAGGACCAGTGTCGGTGCCCTCCGCAGATCCCGCCATGTTCCGCAATTTGGTGATCCTGGCGGTGGTGGCCCTGGCCCTGGTCGGGGTGATCGTCCTCGTTCCCTGACCTTCGATCGTTCCGGCCGGGGATTGATCCCGCTGGCGCCGTCCAGCATGGGAAGACAGATACGGCGCTGGTCGGCGTCCTCTGCCCGCACTCGGAACCCATAGACCCATGCGTAGTCCCACCCTCCTCGCTCTTGCCCTTGTTCTTGCCCTGCCCCTTGGGGCGGAGGACTCAGCCCCCGTAGCTCCAACGGAAATGGCGGCGGTCATCACCCCGGAATTATTGGCGGAGCGTCTGCCCAAGGTGCCATCGCTGGTGGTGCGGGATGGCAAACTGTGGTGGGAAGGCGCTGGCGTAGCCATTCCGGTGGCACCGGTGGATGTGGGGGACGGGAATCCCTTCCTTGATACCGCCATTGGTCGCCTTGAGGTCGATCGCAGCTTGATGGCCGCCCATCGACCGGAGGCGGTCCTGGCGGTTCCCACCCTGGTGGCCGCCGCCCAGGCCGCAGGCCTCGGCGCCGACGGGCTGATCCTGCGTGAGGGGGCCCTGGCGGGTTTGCACCTGCGGGGCACGAGCGCCGTGGTCCTTTCCGAAGGTGTGCTGCGGAAGGTCGAGGTTCCGGCGGCTGACCGCCAGGCGGATACGGGAGGCATTGCCACGGCGGTGTCCGCCCTGACCGAGGCCCTTTCCTCGACCCGACTTGATGACCTGGGAAAGGCCTCGGTGGTCGGTGTGCTGCAACTGCTCGCCGCGCCGGATGGCAAGCGCGAGTTGGATGAACTGACCCCCGCCATGGCCCGTCGCCTGGTGCGTGAGGGATGGTTAGAGGGCCTGTTACCCGGGGTTGCGGCAGTCGCTCCGCTCGCCCAGGCGGTGCGGGCGTCTGAGGTCCTCCATCCCACCGTCCTGTACGAAGGCCCGGGTCTTCGTCTGGCGGAAGTCAAAGATGCCTTTGGGAATGGCGGCTGGGTTTTGACCACTCCGGCCCGTTCGGCCTTCCTCCGGGTCCATCCAGAGCCCCAGTACCACTGGAACATGGCTCGGATGAGCCTGGCCGTCGACCTGCCCCCGGGAACGGATCCCTGTACGTCCCTCACCAAGCCCATCTCCGCCAGGTTGTGGCGTGGCTCGACCAAGGTCGCCCAGTGGACTCCGGCGAGTGGGCTCCAGGTCGAGGATTCCGTTTGGCGAGATGCCGTGCCCGCCAAGGGCAAACGCGGTGTCGATCCCAATGCCGTCACCAATTTTCTGCCGCCCCACATGACGGTGTCGGGTCTCAATGGCGACATCGCCGGGATCATCACCCGCAATGGTTTCCTGGCCGCGCCCGCCACGGGCCAACCCAAGGACCAGGAGCGATTCTTGCGTGAAGCAGCGGCGCAGCTCACGGATCCGGCCCACCTGGACTTGGTGGGTGAATACCTGGTGACCTACGTCTACGACAGTCCAGACAGCCGTTTCCCGGGATTGGTCGGAAGTAAACAGGTCAAGGGCGATATCCATCAGACGGCAGAACAGACGGTTTCCACGGCGGTGGGCGGCATTTGCCGTGGGGACTGTGACGATGTGGCCGAGCTCTATCAGAACATTGCCGAGCGTCAGGGCCGCACCGCCATTGTGCTGTCGCTCCCGGGCCATGCGGCCCTGGCCTGGGCGGAGAAGAAGGAAGATGGCAAGTGGCATGTCTTTGTCCTGCAGACCGGCCCCGCCCTGGAATTTGTGGACGTCGAGCTGCCCAAGGCCCTGGAGGCCGCCTACAAGAGCTTTGACGAATCCGATGCCTTTGACGTCAACGGCCTGGGGCTGCTCCTGCGCTTCTCCGGGGAAAACACCCGATCTTCCTGGCGTCTGTCCTGGCGCATTTTTGCCGAACCGGATTACGCCCGGGCCATGATCGAGGTCCAGCGGGACTGGCATTACCAGACCTACCAGCGGGGCATCGCCACCATGCAGGGCATGATCGCCAAGGGTGATCTGGACACGGCGAATTACCGAGAGCTGTCCGGCCTCTACAGTTTCACCGGCCAGTATGATCTGGCCGCAGAGTTCCATCGCAAAGCCCTGGACGCCACGCCCCAGCCGGACAGCCGACTGTACATGAAGAACGAGTTGATTGAGCACCTGTTGAACGGCGGGCAGACCGTGGAAGCCGTCAAGGTCGCCGAGGGCATCTTGGATCAGGATTATCCAGCTCTGCGGGCCCAGCTCGGTCCCAGCCTGTGGCAGGCGGGCCTGCAACTTGCGGTGACGCTCAATCATCACCAGCAACAGGATCTGGCGGTTCGGGTGCTTGAAGAGGCTCTGCAGGAGGCCCCTCGGGATCAGGTGCCCGCTCTCTCGGACAACATCGAGCGATTGATCGCCTACCTCGACAGCCCGAAGTTCAGTCAGAGCACCTGGGAAAACAGCGGTCAATTCTTGCAGCTTCGGCATTTGGCCGCCAGTTATGCGGGCCTGTCCATTAGCCTGATTCGGGATCAGGGCCCGGGTGGCCTCGCAACGCGGCCACCCCTCCGGGCGGCAGCCGGCCAAGCCCAACGCTGGCTCGACCGAATTGCCTTCCGTGATGCCGATGACGTGGGGGATGTCGCGGCTCGGTATGCGCTGGCCGCCCGCTTGTACGCCGCGATTGTCGGACCGGAGGCTTTTGACCGGCTGGTGGCCGAGGCCCCCCTCCCGACTGTCGATCGCGACCATGCCCAACGAGTCGGTGGCCTGGCCCAGATGCACCTCGATCTGCCGTGGATCCGGGCCTCCGTGCCCTACTGGTGGTCGCGGATCGCCGATCGATTTGAACGCGAGCGGAAAGAGCTGGATGCCCCGGCCCTGGCCCTTGAGGTCGCACGACTCAAAGAGGCCTATGGAGCCGTGCGGGCCCTCGGTCATGAGGATATCCAATTAGACCACCAGCATCATTTGGCGCTTTTGGTGGGTGCCCTGGTGGCCCGGGATGAAGCGGGCCTGCGGGAACGCCTGCGGTACGTCGCGGACAAGAACGATAAACGTCTGCGGGACGACACGGCCCAATGGCTAGGCGATACCGCCCGCTTCCTGCCCATGGACTGGTACGCGCGGGTGATTGCCGTCTGGCAGGAGGAGCTGGACTACAAGCCCAAGTGGTACTGGATCGCCTGGCGAGCTGCCCTCCAGGGTGGTCCCCAGCATGCCCTGCTGGTGGCCTCCAAAGCCGCGGCGCGTTACGCCGATGACCCGTCATTTGTCGAGGAATACCAGTTCATGCGTCGTCTGCTGGAGGTCCGGTGACGCCACGTTTCCTCGCCCTGCTGAACCTCGGGCTTCCCGGGGCCGGTCTGGTGGTCCGGGGTCATTTGGGGACCGGCATTTTGCTGTTGGTTCCGACGATCCTGGTCATGGCGGTCATGGGTTTGGCGGCGGGGCTGTTGGCCGCCCCCCTGGCCAGTACCGTCCTGGGGGTACTGGCGGGACTGTGGGTCGTCCTCGCCCTGATCGCTGGTGCCCTGTGGTGGCGTCAGGACCGGCGTGAGCGTTTGGATCCTGTCGCCGTGCGGGCCCTCCATCGTGAAGCGGTTGCCGCCTGGTTGGCGGATCGCCTGCCCGAGGCCCTGACCGCCGCCCGGAGTCTGGTGGTGGCAGCTCCCGAGGAGCCGGGAGCCTGGGAATTGCTGTCCCGCATTGCCGGTGATGCCGGTGAACCTGCCCTGGCCCGTCGGGCGACCCGCCGGGCCATCGCCATCGAGGCCCGCTGATGCTGAATGACCTGATCGACTTGGCCCGCACCGCCGGCCGCATTGCCCGGGACCACGCCGGGGTGGAACGGGACGTCCATTCTAAAGGCCGTGGGGATTGGGTGAGCCATGTCGACCGCCTGATCGAGGACACCCTCGCCTCACGCATCCGCAGTCGCTATCCCGACCACCAGATCCTGGGTGAGGAAGCCGGTGGCCTCCCCGATCTCCACCGCCCCCTGTGGATCATTGATCCGATCGATGGCACCACCAATTACCTTCGGGGCATTCCGGCCTGGGCCGTCAGCATCGCGCTCTGCGAGCCGCGCCGGGACGGTCTGGTGCCCCGGTGGGGGATTGTGTACGACCCGATGCGGGACGAGGCCTTCACGGCCGAGGATGGGGCCGGCGCGTGGTGCAATGGTCGCCGCATCTACACCAGTCCCTGCGACCGGCTTGAGGACGCCCTGTTGGCCAGTGCCCTGCCATTCCGCTTCCCGGAGCATCTCGAGGCCTGTGGCCGAGTGCATCTGGAGGTGGCCTCCCGCTGCGAGGACCATCGGCGAGGTGGTGCCGCCAGCCTGGACATGGCCTATGTGGCAGCCGGTCGCCTTGATGGGTACTACGAACTGGCCATCTGGCCGTGGGATGTTGCTGCGGGCGAACTCTTGGTGCGCTGTGCCGGGGGCGTGGCCACTGATTACCAAGGATCAACCCAGGGGTTGATAACCCGTCGTTCGATCCTGGCCGCGGGCACACCCGCCCTGCACCAACACTTATTGTCGGCCGTCGCTCCGTTGGCCGGGGCCGCCGCCCGTTTGCCGGGCCCGGCCGTCCTGCCTTAAGCCCGGGGATAGGCAGCCAGGTCTTCGGGCTTGAGCAGGCCCTTGAGTTCGCGGGTCTTGAGTTCCCGGGCCTGAAGTTTGGTCAGGGGTCCGATGCGGGTGCCGAGGACCGTAATGAAAAACGGCCGGTCGTCAGCGATGACGGTGGCGGCGGCCTCGGGGGCTGGGGTGGGCTCGATGATCACGGGTTGCCGCCCCGACGGGGGCCGTGGCACCTGGACGGCGAGGGGCAGGGGGGTGGTGCTATCAAACAAGCTATCGATGGGGGTGGCGCTGCGAATGGCGGTCAGGGGCTCGATTTTCACGGGCGCGGGCGCCGCTGTGAAATCCATCGGCTGGAATTCCTCGCTCGGCTGTTTCGTGTACAGCGGGACCGCCGTCGGATCCACCAAGTCGGCAACCCGTAGGGTGGTCTGGCCCAGGTTGATCACCGAACCCTTGTCCAGGCTGAGGGCCTCGTCGGCTAAAACATCATCGACGGTGCAGCCGTTGGTACTGCCGATGTCGGCAAAGCGCCAAGCGCCGTCGGCGTACTCCACCACGGCGTGCTTGCGACTGAGTTTGAGATCGAGGATTCGCACCTCACAGCCGGAGCCCCGGCCAATGTGGTAGCGCCGCCCGGGTTTCAGGTGGTACGTATCGACATCGCCATCGGGCCGCTCATGGGCAAGCAGAAGAATCATAAGCAGGCATGGTCGTGGCTGCCTGGGGGTGTGGCAAGCCGCCCGTCCGGCTGGACGGGTCGACTGTCTCACCGATCATGCGTCCTGGCATGGAACCCTGGTCGATCGTTATCACCGGTTGTGGCACCTCCCACGGGAACCCGTTGTGGGGCTTTCCCGATTGCTGGTCCACGGATCCCCGGGATCGCCGTCGTCGTTCCGGAGCGATGTTGTTCGGGCCCCAGGGCCAGGTGGTGCTGATCGACACCGGCCCGGACCTCCTGCACCAGTTGCGGGATCCCTACGCCGACTGGGATGGCCGTTCGTACCCGACGCGGGCCGTGGAACGTTGCGATGGGGTGTTGTTGACCCACTGCCATGCGGATCACAGCCATGGCCTCAACGAACTCCGGCACCTCAATCGCTTGATGCGGCGGGCAGCGGACGGCCGTCGTACCCCGATTCCGATCTATGGTCATCCCGGGCACCTCGCGGAACTCACGGGCATGTTTCCCTACTGCTTCGGGGATGGTACGGCCGGGGGGTTCCAATACGGAGCCCCGGCGCTCCTGCCGGTCCCGGTGGCCGATGGGGTGCCGTTCCCGATTGCGGGCTTGGCGGTGACGCCCTTTGCCCTGTCCCATGGGCCCGCCGGCCGGACCACCGGCTTCCGCTGCGGTGGCATGGCCTACCTCACGGATCTCAAGGAATGCCCAGAGGCGGCCATCCCCCTGCTGCAGAACCTGGATCTCCTCGTCCTCGACATGCTGCGTGAGGAGCCCCATCCCACCCATTTCTGCTGGTCCGAGGCGCTGGATCTGGTCAACCGCCTCCGCCCCGCGCGCACGGTCCTGACCCACCTGGGGCCCGAGGTCCAGGTGGCGGCGTGGACGGATCGTCTGCCGGTGGGCATCGAGATGGCGGTCGATGGCTGGCAGGCACCCTTCGTTCCCTAAGCGGTCGGCTGCTTTTTCCGGAAGTGGAGTACCCTGCGGGGATGCCCCAGCGGTTGCGTGTCCTTCTTCTGACCCTGGCGGTCGTCCTGTGGTGCGCCGCCGCCGGTTGCACCAGCCGGAGGACCATCGATCCCGGAGTGCCGGCGTATGGCACCAGCCAGTCCGTCAGTGTCGCCCCACGTGGCGACACCCCGGACCCCGCAGCCCCAACCGCGCCCCGACCCAAGGCCACCCTCCATCGTGAACCCGAGGTCGGCGTCCTGCTCATGAGCGGGGCCCGGATCCGCTTTACCCTCCTGGCTCCGGCCCGCATTGGCAACCTGACCATCAGCCCAGGCCAGCACGATGTCACCGTCCGTCCGGGTGGTCTTCTGTTGGATGACCTCCGCCTGCCCGCCGATGCCTCCCTGACCATGGACGGCCCGGCCCTGAGCCCAGGAGCCCGTTTTGCGGCTGAACTGACCCCGCCCTTTGGGGCCCGACAGCGGTTGGAATTTGCGGGGATGCCGCGTCTCGTACTAAACGATGGCCGCGTCCAACTCATCGAGCGCATTCCCCTCGAAGGCTACCTCGCCGGAGTCGTGCCGATCGAAATGAATCCGAAGTGGCCCCTGGAAGCCCTGCGTGCCCAGGCCATTGCTGCCCGTACCTACGCGGCGGCCAAGTGGCTGCCCCGGGCCCATCGGCCCTGGCAACTGCACTGGCACTACAGTGTGGACATGGCCTATGCCGGATTGCCGGGCCGCACTTCGGCCAATGCCATCGAGGCTGTCCGCTCCACCCGGGGGCAGATCCTGACCACCGGGGGCCAGCCCTTTCCTGCCCTTTTCCACGCCTCGTCTGGTGGCCGTACCGAGAACGCCGTGGCCGTCTGGCCAACCCTGGCGGCGGCCGATGGGCGCAGTGCCACGGGTGTCATGCCCAGTGTGGATGACCCAGCCTGCGAACCCGGCACCAAAGGCCTGAAACTCAACGACCCCCACTGGCGGTGGAAGAACGACATCCCTCTCCATGAGGTCACGACCCGTTTGCGGGCCTGGGCCAATGAAAAGCCGGCGGACCGCCCCAGCCTGGGGTCCGTGACCGACATCCGGATCCTGGAGCGCAGCCCCTCGGGCCGCGTGGCGGTCGTGGAGGTGGTGCACAAGGAGGGCGGAAAAACCCGGCGCACCCAGCTGCGGGCCAATGATTTCCGGTTGGCCGTCGGTCCCACGGAAGTGGCCTCCACCTGGTGGGACAAGTGCGTGGTCGTCAAAGCCAAAGGAGGCACCCTGGCGCTGGCCGGGCGTGGCTACGGTCACGGCGTTGGTCTGTCCCAGGTCAGCGCCTGGCAGATGGCCCGGGAGGGATCCTCCGCCTCCGCAATCACGGCCCGTTTCTACCCTGAGGCGGTCATCGCCACTCCCTATCCATGAACCATCGCCAGCTCCTCCTGCCCCTCGTCGTCCTGCTGTTGGCGGGGTGTGAAGACACCCGTAGCGAACCCGTGATGACCACCCCCGAGGGGGATTCCCCGGTGGTCCAGGAACGATCCGCCGTGGATCAGTTGGTGGCCCAGCTCGCGTCGGGTCGGGATCCCACAGATGCCAAGGCCTCCAAGCGTTACGACGAGGCGGTAAGCACCCTGATCGCTCGTGGTTCCGCCATCGAACCCCAACTCATCGACCACCTGCGCCGGGCTCAAGATTGGTCGATTCGCCTTGGCCTGATCGAGGTTCTCCAGGCCACCGGCAGTAAGGCCTGCATCGAACACCTGATCGTGATGCTCGATGATGAGCAACCCCTGGTGGCCCACCGCGCCAACGCCACCCTCGAAGAGTTCTGCCAGCACCAAGAAATCCCCCGGACCGCCAAGTCCGGACCCCTGGCGCCGGTGCCCAAGCCCACGGATTTGGCCCTCGATGCCGAGGAACGGGTGTGGGCCGCCTGGCACGGTGAATACAAGCACGCCCTGAAAATTGCCTGGCAGTCCTGGTGGGACGCCAACCGCGATCAGGTCGAAATCAAATAACCCTTTCCATCCCCCGTGAACCGCACCCCTAAACGTGGGTGCCGCAGGAATTCCATGTCCGTCTCCTTCGCCGACCTCGGCCTCATTCCCCAGCTGCTCAAGGCCCTGACCGATGCCGGCTACACGGCCCCCACGCCCATCCAGGCGGGTGCCATTCCCAAGGTCATCACCGGCCGCGACCTGTTGGGCATCGCCCAGACGGGCACCGGCAAGACCGCTGCCTTCGCCCTGCCGATCCTCCAGCGGTTGGTCCAGCTGCCGGCCCAGCGGGTCATTTCGCCCCGGCCGACCCTCGCCCGGGCCAAGCCGACCCGTTGCCTGGTTCTGACCCCGACTCGTGAACTGGCCCTCCAGGTGGCCGACTCCTTCCGCACCTACGGCAAGCACACCGGCCTCCAGGTTGGCGTCATTTTCGGTGGTGTTGGCCAGCGCCCGCAGGAAGACCTCCTCAAAAAGGGCGTCGACATCCTGGTTGCCTGCCCCGGCCGTCTGCTCGATCTCGCCCAGCAGGGATTTGTCGACCTGTCAGCCCTCCAGGTGTTCGTCCTCGACGA
>CAIUVD010000141.1 GCA_903902515.1 uncultured Planctomycetota bacterium
AGTAGCGGAGTTGGTCCATAGCATTCGTGACTCGAGAGCATGTGTACAACGCCCAACCCTTGACGATTATTAGCTCGACGAAACCAAACGCTGGGACATTGGACATCCAAGACAGGATGCGGGGATCAATTGAGAAGAACCGGAGGGAGAGTATCATGTAATTTATTTAATGATTCCCACTGTAATTCTGGAAGAGCCTGTTTTCAAATCGCGCCGTTGAGCGGCTTCCTGCAGCCTTTCATTGATTTCCCAGTCTGCTGCGGTCCCTGTCAGCAGCTGACGGAGCAGCGCCATTTCCCCATCAACATCCCCATTTGCACGACAAAAAATGGCACTAAGCTGAACCATGGCCGGAAGTTTTTCCCGGCTCGAACCGATACGCAACGCTTCTTCAGCCCGTTTATCAAAACCTGAAAGGAAAAGGAGACATGCCTGGCCAAGAGGTCCGAGAGCGGATTGAGGATGGCAGCTGGTGAGCTCCTCATAAATAGCTTTCGCCGCAGCTACATGCCGATCCAGAAGGTGATGATAGCCGACGATGGCTAGAGCTAAGGGGTTGCCGCTGTTTTGGCCAACGGCTACCTGGGCCCAGAACATCGCATTCGTCGCATCGCCACGCAGGGCGCTGATCCGGCTGCGCAGGAGACACATCTGATCGTCGTTTCCAGCAGCACCTTTACTGACGGCGACCCGATCAAGAAGCTTCTCAGCCTCATCGAAATTTCCAGATTCGGTGAGCTTAATAACCTCCACCAAACACGCCTCACGATTAGCGACAAGGCGACGCAAACGAGATGTAAAGCGCTGCGTGAGTGTCGAAGGGGCACGATCCTGATAGCGAACCCGGCCGATTACGGCGACACGCAGAATCTCTGTAACAGGCTTCCACCACATCGATAATGCAGCAGGCTTTCGTCCAACATCATCGGGCAATAAAGTCGCAACCTCGTCGGGGGCAGTGGTCGTATTGTTCGAGGCATGCTCGGGGTCCACCGCAACGAAGAGACTTGAGTAAAGACGGTGATCATCATGCACCAATTCAGGTGCGATGGGCTCCTCTTCAATGACTGGGGCGGATTGCTGACCTTGAAATGATGAAGGACTTAGGTCCTGAGATCGCAAATGATGTCCATCATCTGGGATCTCAGGAAGAGGGGATTGGATCTCTGGCGACCCTGGGACCATAGGGACTCCAGATAGCGAGGCCCCTGGAATGGTTGATGCACGGAACAGATAGGACCAGACCGCAGCTCGCTGTTCCGAGGTTAGACCATCATCGAGCGTTGGCGCCAACGTCCTTGCGGGAGTCGGACTTGGTTGGAGCTTAGCATTCTGATGAATTCTCTCTGCGAGGAGGGCAAAAATCAGATGGTGCTCAGGAGCTCCCGTCTGCGGCACCCACCCTACAGGAATGGAGTCAGGCACTGGTTCAATACGGGAATGACGATTCAGCCCTTGCGATGGCTGCGCCCCGCCTCCTTGAACGCCACCACTCACGCCATGTCCCTGGGGTGTCCGCAAAAACGTTTCAGTTTTTCGGCGCAAGGCATGGCTCCCCTGATCTCCCTTGCGACGTTCATGTACTTCTGAAGGCACCGCTTCATAATCCTGTGACGATCGATGATTGCCAACCGGAGACCCCCGCTCATGTGGCACAGGCGTTTTACGGCCTGCCTCAAGTCGCTGGCGCAATGTGGTCAACCTTTCGAGACAGCTCGTCCAGTCCTGAAATCGCGCTTCAGGAGACTTCCCCAAAAGACGTCGAACAAGTGCTGCAGTTCCACTCTGCAAACCAGGCACAAGTGACCCGAGATCGAATGGGGTGTTACGTAAATGCGCATTACGAATTTGCTCGTCGGTTCCTGAAAATGGGGCCTTTCCAGTCAGAAGGAGGTACATTATAACTCCCAATGCATACATGTCTGCAGCCGGGGATAGCTTACTCCCGCGGATTTGCTCCGGGGCCATGGTGAGGAGACTTCCTACGCTCTCCGATTTGGTCAGGCGCTGAAATTCGGCCTCGGCAGCAACGAATTCGACATCATTTTGGTCGACAAGGCGTTGCCCCAGGGCATGACCGAAATCGGTGACTTTCACTCGAACGGCAAAATCCTCCTCGGTAAGACTCGCTAATTCGACGAGAATGTTTTCAGGGCTTAGGTTACGATGAATGACCTCGGCCGTCAACCAACCATGATTGAGGGCATCGGCGACTTGACTCGCAATTTGGAGAACGCGCAATTCATCCATTCGTCCACCATTAGAAATCAGCGAGGCGAGCGTTGGCCCTAAAACATATTCAGTAGCCAAGAAAGGAAGATGGTTGATAAATCCGCTTCCAGTAAGTTTCACAATAGCCGAATGGTTTAACCGCGAAAGAATAGAGGTGGCACGCGTAAATCGATAAATTTCAACATCATCGTTCTTATCAAGAAAATTGATGGTTACTACACGATTGAGAATGGATTCCCTCGCGGACCATACGGGGCCAAATGCGTTGCTCCCCAGTTGGGCAACGAGCGTGTAGTTATCGACGCGAAATCCAGATGAGAACATTATTAAAACTCCATAAAATTTTGGTGATGGTGGATTTTGGATGCGTTCAAATTGCGGAGTTCGCCATAGCATTGAAAAAATGAATTTATTGAACACGCCACAACCTCATTGCCATGTCCACTCCATCCCCACATAACAGGAGGACGATCCTGATACTCGAAACGTGGGAATAAATAGACGCGTCCCCCAAGCGACATGGACCCAGATCCAAAGGCGTGCAATGAAACATGATGTCGAATCATTGGGGCCAGCGACTCTTTGTTTGACATAGCATTCGCCCTATAGTGAAGCAGTCGGCAATCTAATTTTTTCAGTAATGACACTATAGCCACAAATAAAACTTCGATGAATTCAGTTCGAGGCAACAATCCATCGAAGCAGGCGACGTGGCCAGGCCACTGAAATTAGCACGAAATGAAATGAACTCACTTAGAACCTAAGCGCTCAGTGAATAAATCTCCTGCCGTCGGTGGAGCGCCTGGACCTTTGACATGCAGGCACAGGCGCTTACTTAGCCAGCGGGAGTAAATCAAAACGAAGTAGCATGACGGCCTGACGCGGCAGATTTACCGTGAGGTGGATGCCCCCTGCATGAGCCGAAAGAATCTCGGCTGGCCCCAGGTCGGTAAGGCCTCCCGCCTTCTCGAGGGAAGTTCGCTGTTGCGGAGAGAGCGAACTGGGTGAACCCATCTTCTGCCAGGCGCTGTAGGCATTACTATTGCTCTGATCAATCACTTGGCGAGTGAGGGAAACGCCCTTCTCAATGCCCCGCATGGCCAATTGAACCCTCGCGGCAGGTCCAGCCACATTGAGATCATGGTAATGCCAAAGCATCACAACAAGACGGTTTCCATCGCGGCAAGCCCAACCTGAGACATCAGGCTCGGACCGCACTCCCTTCGTGCAGATCTCGTCAACTCCTACAGCGCCACTGCTAACAAGAGATAACTGCTGACCACTCATCTGGTTGAACATACGAAAAACATTAAGAACCGGGTGGTCAATTCCGGCACTGGCCAATTGACGATAACCAGCGAATGGAGGCTTCCCCTCAAATGTAAATGCCCAAGTCAAAGCGCCTTCCAACTGAACCCCATACCGAGCAGCCAATTCAAGCTTGCGAGGGAAACTCGCAGCCGTGTAACTCGAATACATGGTGCTGTTACGATATTCGCAGTACGGGCGGAAATAGGCAGCCCCCGTGTCAGGATCCGATTCACCAATGATGATTGGTAGATTTCGGTAATCAGGAAATTTAGCAACCGCCTGAAGGCCCCTTTTGATCGTTGAAAGGTGCTCAGCCATACCCATGCGGATCTGGCCATTAACCATGGCTGGCTGTCCTTTGGCATGGAAGGAAATGAAATCAAGAGGAGAGCCAATCTTGCCCGTGGCATAATTCTTGCCGCGGGCGCAGTGCTCAAGGAAATCGTGCATCCACGTTCCGCCCTCTCCCTCTGCAGTCTCGGGACCACCAACCCTCGCCTCGGGAAGCGCACGACGCACACCATCTACTGCATAATCGTACAGCTTGAAATAGTCCTGCTTCGTACCCATCCAATAGGTCGAGGCATTCGCTTCATTCCAGACCTGCCAATACCAGCGCTTGACTTCGTCCTTACCATACCTTTCCACACAATGCTTTGCCCATTCATGAACTAAGTCGCCCCAGCGTTGATAACTCTTTGGCGGGTGAGAGTGACCGGCATTAACTGGCGCGGCGTTATTTTGATCGGGATTCCGAAGGTAGTCCTGAGGATGGGAGGAAAGAGCCTCAGGCATAAATCCAATCTGGACATATGGCCGAACGCCATGCTTTAAGTACGCATCAAAAATTCGATCATTGATTGACCAATCGTAGATCGGATTTCCAAGGGCATCCTCCTTGTAGGCACTGGTCGACCCAAACTTTGGGGCATGGGCCCCATCCCCACTCGTCAACAAGTGGTGGGCTCGAAAAAAAACAGGTGCGGATCCAAGTTTTCCAAGTTCACCCATGAGCCGCTCACCTTCAGGCATATAAGCGTAATTGGGCTCGTCGGCACCAAAGAAACGCCAGATAGGAATCCACGGACCGGTAGGCTTGCTTGCATCAACTTCAATCGAAACCGGAAAATCGGCATCGGAAGCCAAGGCCGTCGGCTGCAACAGGGCCAATATACCTAAGCAAAGTCCTGCCCGCGCGACATGGCTTAAAAGATGAAAAGATGAGGGATGCTTCATGGACTATGAACCTTGTATTGCTATGCGTGGTTGTGATAAAGGAAGTAATAACGCCACTTCGTCGCAGGACACAGCATCTTAAGAACGAAGGGGGCCCAGTGGTTATAAACAAAACCTCATTCGCATGTAGATGATGGCATCATCTACATACTTACTCTTATTATGGCTGCCAATTTTTATTTGATTTTATGGACTCAAAATTTGAAGTCGCTACACGTCCATCATTATAGGCAGCGTTTAATTTCCCCGCATGCCGGAAGGCAGGGCTGTCAATGGTCCCAATTTGGACGCCCTCCGGTTTTCCTGGACCGGAATTTGCGATGCCCGAAACCCAATAACCGGCTGTTATCGTTGAGCCAGGGAGTGATATTTGCATATTCAAAGCGTCAGTGAATGAAACCAAATTTGATTGGCCCTTGTTGGCTAAACGCGGGCCGATGTACACCCCATTTGTCCATGGGTACCGGGTCTGTGTGTTGTAACCATAAGAGAGCGAAAGTGGCGACACGACCCCGCTAGGATCGGGCTTGGCCAAGGGACAAAGCAACCGAGAAGGGTAGCCCATCGACGATCCTGTGGTGATCTGGCCATCCGTGCTGGCAGACAGGAAACTGACATTATTGATCCACTGATTCGGGTAAGAAGCCGAGTTGAAGAAAACTGGCATAAAATCATCCCACTCAACGGAATAGGCCATGTTACTAAGCTGCATCTGACGAAGATTGGATCGACAATGAGTAGACTTCGACTGGTCACGCACCATACCGACGGCCGGAATCAGCATACCCGCCAAAATGGCGATGATGGAAATGACGACCAAGAGTTCAATCAAGGTAAAGGCTGAAGTCCCATTGTTATGCACGTGAGTAGGCACTCCATGTTACGAGATTCTTACATCAAACTGAACATATAAACCATGTCAAGACGTATGAGCAGATACAAACGCTTGTATTAGCCATCACAACCTTCTTTCGCATTGATGCTCCGTGACTCCAACACCGAGAACTCCGTAATGAGCACGACCATCTTTAATTTGCCTCATACTACATAGGCCTTTATATGGCCTGCGCGTGGTGATAGCGGCATCTAGGCTAGTTAAGCTATTTGACCGACGTCGTTACTTTGACGCCCTCGAACTCAATCGTAATCGCCTTATTTGCAGGCATGACACGAACTTTGAAACTGCGTTTTAAAGAGTGGGCGACGGCGCTAGCGGGCTCAAGTGAAAGCGTCTTGGCCTTGTCATTCCACACCATGAGAATGCGAACGCCGTCATTCTTGAGGTAATCAAGGGAATGACCATCGTCATCGTAGAGCGTGAACATACCGTCAGCACCGGGATAAATGCGAAGCTCGGTTGGGTCGGCCACCACTTGCGAGGTGAACTGACGAACGGGATCTAACGGAATGATGGAACCAGAACGAACAAAAAGAGGCATTGTCGCAAGGTCTACTTTTCTCTCGATTTCTTGTCCGCCTTGGTGGACCTCACCACTCCACCAGTCATGCCACTGCCCACGCGGAAGGTAAAGTTTGCGCGCCTTGGCTCCCTTGGTCATCACAGGAGCCACGAGTATATCGCGACCCCAAAGAAACTCATCACTTCGTTTAACCGCCTCGGCATCGCCCGGATGATGAAGCCAGAGCGCACGCATCATCGGCATACCCGTATCACAAGCTTCGCGTGCAATCGTATAATTATAAGGCAGCAGGGCATAACGGAGCTCCAGATACTTGCGGCAAATAGGCTCGACCTCTGCATTGCGGAGCTCCTCAGGCTTCGGAACATGACCCTCTTCAAATACATGGGAGTAACCCTCCTTTTTTCCCGCAGCAGTTCCCTCCTGGACTACATTCGCATCCGGCGCCCCGGCAATACCGCTCTCACGAGGCCCCGCATCGCCATTGTTCCAGCCCCAGGGCAGGCGAAGGTGCCAATTTCGGCCATGAGAACGAAACGAAGGGGAAAATGCACCGAACTGGAACCAACGAACATAGAGCTCTGCTGTAAGCTCTGGCGTGCAGATGAATCCACCGACATCTGAACCCCAGAAAGGTGTGAGGCTCAGGCCCGTATTCAATGCGGAAGGCACAAGGGCCGACAGAGCTGCCCAACTCGTATTAGGATCCCCTGACCAAACCCACCCACCGTAGCGATGTGCACCCGGAGTCATCGTGCGATGCAGACCCCAAGGACGTTCGTTGGGGCGCACCTGAAGCGGCCCCTCGTAATACATGCGATGCCGAGCCATGCGTCCAATCGTGGTCAACTCTTCGCCATCATCCAACCACCAGCCATCAACACCCGTCTGGAAAATTGGCAGGTGCTTCTCCCAGTAACTCGCGATGTGGGCATCGTCGGCAGATCTCTCGGAAACATGGTCACCATGCAGATTCGATGGATACCCCGTTGCATGGAGAACCACCTTAAAGTCCAGACCATGCAACTCGTCAATATTGGCAGTCGGATTGGGGAAATTACCAGCATTCCATGAATAGGGAGCTTTTCCATTTCCCCAACCGGATTTGCAAAACATCTCGCTGAGGTATATCAAGGCGTCACATGGCAACTTCTTCTCGCGAAAGCTTTGAGCGATTTGGAGCACTTCATTCCATCCAGCAAGCGTCCGGTGGGATTGCATATAGCCGAGCGCCCAGCGCGGAGGCATGGGAGCTCCACCCGTGATCCGTCGAAGCTCTGAAATAATTTGCGCCGGCTGATCGGAACCTACGACGAACAATCTCATCGACCCGTCACCCATCGGGTTCCGGAAGACGCCATGGCCATCTCGCATATCAAACTCACCGAGAAACCCAGATTCTCTCCAGTTGCGAAGTTTCTTTGGCCAATCTTGAAGATTTGCCACCACAAGCGCCCACCCATCCGCTCCAATTAGGACCGGCGAACTGACTCTCGTGGTCGAATCATGGGCCAAATATCCATCCATCATTGGCTGAAACTTACCACTCCTATCCAACGAACCTCCACCTTGACCAAGGCCAAAAACAGGTCCGTCAGCCTTAAAAGTCATACTTCCATTATTGCCGTTATACCAACCGAGCCTCTGGGCCAGTGTCCCATTTTTGCGAAAAACAGTGATCGTTAGAGGGGAACGCACGATTTCCACACGCAGATCGCCCATTTTGACGGTTGCCGGTGCCGTCTCAACCGATCCCCTCCACGTCTCTTCACGCGACATTTCAACAAGCATCGAGGTAGAGGCATGCTCTGCAGTAGCAGACCCAAGTTGGATTTCCATCGTGCAATCAGAAATGCGCGTAAGAGCCAACTCTTGCGCTTGAAGACCAGACGAGAGAGCCAGCAGGCAGATTAATGAAGGCGCATGCATCATGGTGTTTCAGTTCTGAACCTAGAGGGATACGGAGGTCTATGTTTGCTAGTTTACACTGATCTATGGAGATTATCCATGTCCGTTATGGAAATGACGCTATCCCAACTGGCGTGTTTAACATAGATCGACCCGTTGTGGTGGTTCTTCTGAAATCGCCTTAACTATGAACCATTCCATTTAAGCGTTTTGATTTTTTGTCATGTTTTTTTTTCGACCGCCTTTTATCTATGGCTATTTCCATGGTTTTATCTCACAAATTCATCCATTGATGTCTCCAGTTACAAGACTTACGTCTTCATCGCTGACTATCACGACTATAGCAATGCGGGGAAAGTCCGCCAACTGGACTTATGGCGAGGCAATTGCGCTTGGCGCGACAAAACCGTCCACATAGCCATGGTGATAGAACCCCGGCCCCAGAGTTTGCCGGGAAAGGCTTCGCCGAGTTTTGAGCCCATTGAGAACTTCGCCCCAGGTGACTAACTCAATGATGTTTGTATCTAGAATCGCCTGCCACCACGGCTCTTTGCAGGCGTCCACGAGGACGCTGAGGAGGTTGGGGGCCGCGATGCCTCGACGCAGATCAACCTCCCGACCCCCGGGGCAGTGACGATTACCCGCAAGGAATCGAACTGAACAAGTTACCCCCATGACTCGTTAGGGTCCTGAGGACATTTTTCGACGATCGGTCACAGAAAAATGCCAAATCGACCCCCCCCCCCCCGGAAACGACACAACCCACTGCAGAGCAGTGGGTTGTGTCTTGGTGCCCGGGCGGGGACTCGAACCCCGACGAGAGTTACCTCGCTAGCACCTCAAGCTAGTGCGTCTGCCAATTCCGCCACCCGGGCGGGTGGAGGGTGGGGACGATAGGCGGGATCGGGAAACGTCAAGACGCCAAGAAGAACCCGAGTTCCAAGGCCATGGCCTGGCGGTAGAGCCGGTGCTGGCGTTCGGGCACGGCTCCGGGGGATGTAAGGAGGGCCTCGACCTGGACGGCGAGGGAGTGGAAACCCGGGTCGGCGTAGGTGTCGACCCAGGTGCGGTAGGGGCCGCGGGCCGTTGGGGCCAGGGTCTGGCCCAGCCAGGCATAGAGGCGCATGCAGGGGGCCATGGCAGCGGAGATTTGGGGCGGGGCCTCGGTAAAGGCGGTGGCCCGCAGGAAGTCCGTGTAGGCCAGGGTGGCAGCCCGGGGCTCCACCTGGGCGAGGTCGATGCCGAGGACCTCGGCCTGGGTACGGTGGAGACCGAGCTCCGCCTCCACGCCGTCCATCAAGGCCTTCCAGGTGGCCTGCTCGGCGCGGGTTCCGGCCTTGGCGTAGCCGAGGGCGTAAGCCCGGGCAAATTCCCCGAGGAAGAAGGCGTCCTGGGCGACGTAGTCCGTCCACCGGTCCTGGGACAGGGAACCGTCCTCAAGGCCCGTGACGAAGGACGTCCGGCGGCAGGCCTCGGCCAGGTCGGCGGCGGTGACCCACATCACCAGACCCAGGCGTTCAGCAGTTCCTCGACGGTCTGGCGGCGGCGCCCCAGATGGGCTGCGCCGCCATCCAAAACCACTTCAGCGGGCAGCGGGCGGAGGTTGTAGGTGCTGGCCATGGCCATGCCGTAGGCGCCCGCGTCGCCAATGGCGAGGACGTCGCCCAGGACCGGCAGGGGCAAGGCGCGGTCGCGGGCGAAGATGTCGCCGCTCTCGCAGATGTTGCCGACCACGTCCACCGTACGCACAGGGGCCTGGGGGCGGGTGGCGTTGGCAATGCGGTGCCAGGCACCGTACATGCAGGGGCGGATCAGGTGGTTGAAGCCTGAGTCGCAGCCGACGAAGACGCGACCATCAGGGTTTTCCTTCACGCTGGTGACGGTGGTCAGCAACGTGCCGGCCTCGGCCACGGGGAAGCGGCCCGGTTCTAGGCGCAGTTCCAGGTCGCGGCCGTAGCGCTGGCAGAAGGCGGCGAACTCCCGGGACAGGTGGGCGCCCATGGCCGTCAGGTCGAGGGGCTGCTGGTCGGGCTTATAGGGGATGCCTATGCCGCCGCCGCAGTCGATGAACCGCAGGTTCGGCAGCCGGGCAGCGATGTTGAAGATCACTTCGCAGGCCTGGGCGAAGGCGTTGTGGTCCAGGAAACCCGAACCGATGTGCATGTGGCAGCCGACGACCTTGAGCTGGTTGCGGCGCTCGATCTCCAGCACCCGGTCAACGTAGGCCGAGGCGACGCCGAACTTGGTCAGGGGACCGGCGGTGCAGATCTTCTCGTGGGCGCCGTCGCCCACGTCGGGGTTGAAGCGCACGCTGCACTCCCGGGCTCCGGCGGCGGCGAGGCGCTCCAGACGGTCGAGGCTGCCGACGGTGATCATGACGCCCTGAGCCACGGCCTCGGCCTGCTCGGCGTCGGTCATGTTATTCTCGGTGTACTGGATCAGGTCGGGGCGCACGCCCAGGCGGAGGGCCATGGCGACCTCGCCGGGGCTGACGGCGTCGATGCCAAAACCCTCGGCGATGATGGCCCGGGCCACGGCGGGACAGGGGTTGGCCTTGATGGCAAATAGGGGCTGGAAACGGGGCCAGGTGATGGCGGCCTTGAGGGCGCGCACCCGGGCACGCACGGTGTCCAGGTCGTAGACGTACAGGGGCGAACCGAACTGGGCGATAAGGGCGGCGGCGTTCATGGGGTGGGCACGGTAGCGGTGATGGTCCGCCGCCAAGGGTCGCTAGGCTGCCGCCGCCGTGATCACCCTGACCTTCGCCGATGGCACCCTGCTCCTTGATGGGCTGAACGAGCACCTGGCCCTGGTGGGGGACCTGTGCGTGTTCGACAGCCGGGTCGGCAAGCACCGGGCCAAGGCGTCGCATTACGAAGGCATCCTCCGCCGCCTTCATGGCAAGGTGGAGTACCGCGACGAGGCCAAGGCCTACAGCGTCCTCAAGGTCCGCGAGGGCCAGCCCCAGGCGTTGCGCCCCTACCAGCAGGTCGCCATCGACGCCTGGCTGACCAATAAGAAACGCGGCGTGGTGGTCCTGCCCACGGGCGCAGGGAAGAGTTACGTCGCCCTGCGCTGCATCCTGGCCACTCAGCGCAGCGCCCTGATCCTGGTGCCGACCATCGATCTCGTGCAACAATGGGCCGGGGACCTGCACCGTCGTCTGGGTGTGCCCATCGGGCAGTACGGGGGCGGCGAAAAGAACCTCCAGGACATCACGGTGTCCACCTACGACAGCGCGGTGTTGTTCATGCCGTGGCATGGCAATCGCTTTGGCATGTTCATTGCCGATGAATGCCACCACCTCCCGGCCGGCATCACCTCCACCGCCGCCGAGATGTGCTTGGCACCATTCCGCCTGGGCCTCAGCGCCACCCCCGAACGCATCGACGGTCTGCATTCCCGCTTGGATGAATTGATCGGCCCCGAGGTCCACCGCACGGGCATCACGGAACTGGAGGGCAACTTCCTCGCCAGTTACCAGGTAGACGTGGTGGAGGTCGCCCTGGACCCGGATGAGGACGAGGCCTACCGCGCCCACCGCCAGGAGTACCTGACTTTCGCCCGCTTGTCGCGGGTCGACTTCAGCCGCCCCGACGGTTGGCAGCAGTTCCTGTCCGCCGCCGCGCGAGATCCCAAGGGCCGGGCCGCCCTGCGGGCCTACCGCGAGCAGAAACGTCTAGCCCGCAGCGGACGCGGAAAAATCAGGGAACTGTGGCGCCTGCTGAAAGAACATGCCGGCGAACGGACCATCATCTTCACGGACGACAACGCCACGGCCTACGACATCGGCCGGCGATTTGTCATCCCGGTGCTGACCCACCACACCAAGTCGGCCGAGCGCAAACACATGCTCGACCAGTTCCGCTCCGGGGCCTGGCCGGTGCTGGCCACCAGCAAAGTCCTCAACGAGGGCGTCGATGTGCCGGAAGCCGCGGTCGGGATTATCGTCAGCGGCAGCGGCAGCGTGCGCGAGCACGTCCAGCGCCTGGGCCGCATCCTCCGCCCCTCCAAGGACAAGGTGGCCATGCTGTACGAGATCGTCACCGCTGGCACCGCCGAGGGCTACACCAGCGAGCGGCGGCGGCAGCATGCGGCGTTTGGGAATGAGAATTTTTGGGACACCGAGGCTCCCTGATGCTGACCAAGGACCTCCTGCGCTTCAAGATCGCCGACGGCAAGGCGCTGCCGTCGTTGGTAAAGCCGACTCCCGCGATCCTCAGCTTGGCGGCCAATCTCCTCGGCCATTGGAACGGTGGCGTGGGCCAGCGGTTGGATGACCTGGAGGACGGGGCGGTGCCGATCCTGCACCAGACCCGGTCCCTGCTGATCGCGAAAGGCTTCCAGAAGTTGATTGTAGATGCCTGCACCTTTGCCGAGGCGCCCTCGGCGGGGGAATTGCGGGCTCGGGCGTTTGCGGTGGCGGCGGAACGCCTGAAAAATCCCCTAGCCGATGAGGAGGCCCACCGGACCCAGGTGGCGACGGAGGTCGGCCTGACGGCGGAGGCCCTGGCGGAGCAACTCTACGCCGATCTGCCGGGCTTCGCCCGCCTGACGGTGCCCAGCGACCTGACGCCAGAAACCCTGATCGCCCAGTACAACCTGGCCCAGTGCCAAGGCCTGCTGCTGACGGCCCGGGAAATGACCGTGACGGTCCACGACACGGATGCCGGAGTCCGGCGGCGACTCTTGAAGGCCCTGCGCTGGTGCCGCCTGCTGGCGGACGTGGCCGGGGACGAGGGCAAAGCCCTGACCCTGGTCATCAGTGGCCCGGCCTCGGTGCTGGACCAGGCCAGCCGCTATGGCCTGAACCTGGCCCTGTTCCTGCCCGCCCTGGCCAGTTGCCGCCGGTGGGAGGCCACCGCCTGGATCCGCCCCGGCCAGGAACGCATCGACCAGCAACTGGTGCTGACGGAGGAACTGGGCCTCCGGGGCGATACCCGCTACCTCGCCCACATTCCCCAGGAAGTCGCCCAGCTGACCAAAGCCCTGGCCGAAGCCTGGCCCGAGGCGGTCATCGGTGAAGCGCCCCTCATGCCCCTGGGCGGCGGTGAACTGGCGGTGCCGGATCTGGAGGTACGGATCGGCGGCCGGACGATCGCGGTCGAACTCTTCCACCGCTGGCATGAGGCGGCCCTCGACCGCCGCCTTAAACGCCTGGCCACCCCGGGCCTACCCCTGGTGATCGGCGTCGATCGGGCCCTGGCCAAACGACGGGCTGGCCTGGCCGAGCATCCGGTGATGGCTCGTCAGGGCTTCCTGTTCAGCGACCTGCCCACGGCCAAGGCCGTCCGCAAGGCGGTGGAAGCGGTGATGTCGGCATGATGTTTCTAACGAGAGGTGCGGAGCAGATTCATCGGTGAAAAATCAGATTTCTTCGCGCCGACAACATAGATCCACGACCAATAATGCAGACCACTCGCACCGCTGGACGCGAAATCGCGCAGCATCAATGATCGGCCGTCTGCATCGGTGACCTGGACGGTGTAGGAGGATCCGTCGGCATCGTCGAGCCGCCTACTCGTGAGCTGGGCCAGGTTGAGGGACCCGACCTCATCGCGCCATGCCGTCGGCTCCAGTGCGGTTACGTTGATGAATCCTCCCCGGGATGCCTGATTGCGAGAACCGGAGACCGTGATCACCAGACGATGCTTGCCGGAGGTCAGGCCGGAGGTCTTCCAGGAAAAAGGGGTTCCCCGTGTCGCATCATACTGATCAATGGCAGCGATCTCGCGTCCATTGAGGAAAACCGTCGCAATGCCCGCGTCATCGAAGCGATAACCCCGCCACGTGATCCCAGTTCCGGTAAATTCAAAGACGACCGAGCTGCCGCGTTGATCCGTCGCCTGGAGGTCGCCGTATCGCTTCCACTCCGGGTCGAACGTTGTTGAGGCACGCATGGGTGCATTGAGCGCTAGCAATAACGGACCCCAGTACAGCGAGGCCTTGTCGGCAAGATCGCCCGCCCCGGCCCAGTGCCGTATCGACATGTCGAGCATCAGCGAAATCTGATCCCCCTTGGTCCAGGTTCTGGTGATGGCCAAATACCGACCCGCCTCGACGGGATCTGTGATCTCTTTACCGTTCACGGCGATCCGGGTAGCCGACGACCACTGCGGGATTCGAAGGAATATCGTAAATTGGGCCGCCCGACTCGGCGAAATCTGAAGTTCTACCCGTCCATCGCCTGGATAGTTCGTGACCTGGTTCAGGGTTAGCGCCAGAGTGCCGAGTCGCGTCGTCATCGTACTCGGCCCGTACCAGTTCACGACCACCCCATCATCGCCCTTGCGCATCAAGGCCCATTCGCTCAGCAGGCCAAATCCTCTGGGGCCGTTGGCGCTGCAACAGTTCACTTCCTCCGTCCCCGGGCGTATCTGGAAAGCAACATCCTGCATGCTCGGCACCCGTTTGCCGTCCATCGGCGTATTGTAAGTGACCCATTTTCCGTCGCGCGACTGATACCCGTAGACCGAATTGAGGGTGGAAAGTTCGAGTTCATCGGCGATCACCGAATTGCCGGTTAGGCGAAGCATCTCCACACTCATCGCCATCCAGGCGACCGTGGCGCAGGTCTCGATCGCACCGCTGCGGTACGGATCGCCATGGGCCTGCTCATCCGTCGAAAACCCTCCGTTGTTGTGGCGGTCCAGCTTGGCGATGCTCCACCACAAGGCCTCGAACGCCGTGCGGAACCCGGCGTTGCCGGTCTGCCAATACAGTTCCGGCAGGGCCAGCAGCGGATGGAGGCTCTCCCAACGCGGCTGCGGACTTTGGTGGAATTCCTTTCCAGAGGTCGCGATGCGGATGTAGTCCCCGGCTCCGGGCTCGCGGAATTCCTCGATAATGCTTCTGGCCTGTTCCAGGTACCGCAATTCCTTCCGCTGCCGATACAACAGGCATAGGCCATGGGCAATCGCGTGATTCTTCTCGGCGTTGCCGGCCTGGAGGACGTGCTTGCCAGCAAAGAGAAACTCCCGGCACAGCAAATCGCCGATCTTTGCCGCGCAGTCAAGCGCCGCCGCATCGCCGGTTTCGTCATGCCACAGCAACAAACCGAGCATGAGGTGGTAATGCCCCCAGCCGTCCCATGTCCCATCCTTGCAATTGGCCGCCCGCCCGGTCGTGAGGGAGGCTTCAGAGAACGGTCCGAGGTATCCACTCGGCCGTTGCAGACTGCCGAGGGTGGCGACGAACCGTTGCAGTTGCTGCCGCAGCCGCACATCGCGGTTTAGGCGATAAACTTGCACTGCGCCGGTTAGGTACTTCCCGGCGAATTCTCCCGACCAGGGCAGGAGATCCGGTGTCGCCCCCGGCCCAGAGAGCATGGCGAGCATGCCGGGATTGCGTTCCGGCATCGTCAGAAGCCACTGCTCGGTGAGCGCATCGAGATGCTGGCGTAGGGGCCCCTCGAAGTGAACTGATTCGAGCGGTGCTCGTTCAATAATCGGGGCATGCGCTTCCTGAGCGCAGATGCCGATCTGGAGCATCAGCATGAGGATGCTCCAGCGCATGACATTCCCTCTGCTCGCACGTTGCTCCGGGCCCACAGGTGGCTGAGCCTTGGTGACCACCGTTTCACCATGAAGAGGCCTGGTCATCCTGTCTTCCCCAGCAGCGCCACCGCCAACCCCGCCATGATGAGGGCCAGTGCCACAAAATCGTTCCATCGCGGAGTCTCCTTTAAGTACGTGATCGAAAACACCACGAACACCGTGAGCGCAATGCCTTCCGTCAGGATCTTAAGCTGCGGCGCGGTAAAGCGCCCCCCGTGCTCGATATGACCCAGACGATTCGCCGTCACCGCGAGGCAGTACTCGGGCAACGCGATGAACCACGAGATCAGGATGATCTGCCACAGGGGAAAACTCTTCGACACGAGATGCCAGTACCAGGCGACGGTCATGAAGACGTTGGAGGCCAGGAGCAAAAGGACGGTGGGCATGGGCGGGGATGATGGGCCCCGTCCACCTACCGGAAGTCCGTCACTCCGCGTCCGTCTCGTCCCACCGCAGCAGGTCCATGGCTTCGAGGGTGGCCAGGGCCGCCGCCCCCGCCGCATCGTCCCGGAGGGCATTAGCCTTCTTCTGGGCTTTGATGGCGGCGGTGACTCGGCCCGCCTCGGCGTGGGCCTGGGCCCGCAGGATCCACACCTCGACATCCCCGGGGGCGGCTTCGCTGGCGGCCACCGCCAATCGCTCCGCCAGGGCGGGGGAGCGGTAGGCCAGGGCCGACTCCTCCAGCAGGAAATCCGCCAGGACGGCCGCCCGGCCGGGGGGCTGGTCCGTCGGCAGGTTTTTCAGGACCACGTGAAAGATTTCGGGTTTACCGAGGTGCTTGGCTAGGCCCCGGCGCAGACCGAGGACCTTGAGGTGCGCAGGCTCCAGGGCCAGGACCTCCTCGGACTTGGCCAGGGCCCTGGGGAGCACGACTTCGAAGGCCTCGTCATGGCTTTGCAGCAGGCCCTGCAATTCCTCCTCCAGGGTGGCGATTCGCTGTGCCTGGGCGGGATTCCAGGTGCCCGCCACCAGGCCCGCGAGGACGGGATCCAGTTCCATCGGATCTCCAACCCAAGCGACCTTGCCGTCGGCGGCGATGACGAAGGCCGTGGGTATGCTGGTGCGGGCGCCCATCCAGGCGGCGTGGGTGGCCCCATCCAGTAGCCCCACCGGGTACTCCATTTCGGGGCCCTGGGCGGCGATGAAGGGCAAGGCGATGGACTTGTCCTCGTCGCTCAGGCCCGCGAATTTGACTCTTTCAGCATACTGCTTGGCGAGCTTGGTCAGGTGGGGGATCGCTGTGCGGCTGGGACCGCTCCAGGTGGCCCAGAACAGAACCACGGTGAGGCCCCGGGTGGGGTCCACGGGCCCCGCCTTCAACCATGTCACCCTGGCCAGGGAGGGCGCAGGCTGGCCAACATCCACGGCGTGGGCGAACAGGGCGAAGGTCATCAACAACAGGAGGCGCATGACCGGATGCTGACACCGCGCCCCTCGTTGCCAGCCCGGTCCTCGCCCTGGCGCCGCCGCGAATCGCCGGAGCATGCCGCCCCATGCGACCCGCCGGCAATCCCTTCGCCCCCCGTACCTACGGTTCCCTGGAACAGCTCACGCCCCGCGTCGGCCTGTGGCGCAACATCGTCAATTCGACGGTATTCGTGGGCGATAAGGGCTTGGCGGTGGTCGATACCCAGGTCAACCACGGGTTGGCCAAACGCCTCCTGAAGGCGATTTCCGCCGCCTACGGCAAACCGATCCTCTACGCCATCAACACCCACTACCATTGGGACCACACCAACGGTAATGCGGTGTTCAAGGCCGCGGGCGCGACCCTGGTCGCCAACCGTGACACCGCTGACTTCATGGTCCGCAAGGCACCCCGGCAGAAGGGCTTCCTGGCCAGCCGTGGCTTTGAACTGGGCCCCGATCCCCTCCAGCCCGATATCCTGGCAGAGGAAGCCGGCGTTCTCGATCTCGGCGGCCTGACCCTCCACCTGTCCCGGGGCCACATCGCTGAGAGCGATGATCCGACCCTCGTGTGGTGCCCCGAGGAGCGGGTCCTGGCAGCCGGTGACACGGTGATGACCGGCTCCTTCCCGATCTTCGGCCAACCCAGCCAGACCGAAGGCCTGGAGGATGACCGCTGGCTGAAGGCCCTCGACGAGGTGCGGAGCTTCCAGGCCGCCCACGTCACCCCGGGCCACGGCCCCGTGGCCCACGGCCCGGAACTCGACCAGTTAGAGCGGATCTGCCGCTACTTCCTGACGGAGGTGAAACGCCACCGCGACGCCGGTCGCGACCTGACCGCCACCATCCAAGTGATGGAGGACGAGATGCCGGCCTGGATCACCCGCATCCCCGAGGTCTGGGGCACCCCGCGCTACGCCATCCTGCGGGTATGGGCCGGCCTTGAGGACCTTGGCCAACCCGGCTGGCAGCACCGCAAGCCCAGCGCCATCCCCCACCGGCCGCCAACCCAGGCAGCCAGCGACCTGGCGGCCTGGCGCGAACAGGTGGCCCAAGCCCTAGAGGGCGGTGACGAGGCCCTGGCGGTCGGTGCGGCCCAGGCCGCCACCGATGCCCTGCCCCAGGATCCCGGGGCCTGGACCCTCTACGCCCAGACCCTGGTGACGGTCAGCCGGAACATCGCCAGCGTGCTGGAGAAGGGCGACTGCTTCGACGCCGCCAAGAAGGCCGTGGCCAAAGCCCTCGACCTCGATGCCAACTTCGGCCCGGCCTGCCTGCAAATCGGCCAGTTCCACGCCATGATGGCCTTCCGCAACGGTGACGACCCGGCCCCCGCCTTCCCGTGGCTGGAACGGGCTGTCGCCGACGCCCGCCTGACCCGGCGTGAACAGGCCGAGGTCGCGTTCTACCGTGGCATCGCCCTGCGGGCCCGGGATGACGAAGCCGGTGCCAGGGCCGCCTTTGGCCAAGCCCTGGGGGCGGATCCGTCCTTCATGCCGGCGCGGCTGGCCACGATGTGACCCCGGGACCATGGACACCGCCCTCTTCGATTACCATTTGCCGGAAGAGCTGATCGCCCAGGAGGCCATCGAGCCCCGGGATGCGGCACGCCTGCTGACCATCCAGGGGGGCCAACGGGGCCACCACACGGTGGCCGACCTGCCGGAGTTCCTGTGCTCCGGGGATCTCCTGGTCCTCAATCGCACCCGAGTCATTCCGGCCCGTTTCGCCGCCCGCAAACCCACAGGTGGCGAACTGGAAGTCCTGCTGATTCACCCCTTGGCCGAGGGCACCGGCCCCCGGTGGACGGCCTTCGTGCGCGGCAAGGTCCGCCCGGGCCTGGTGATCGACCTGCTGGATCACGACAGCCAGCCCTGTGCTGCCGTCACCATCGAGGCCTGCGACGATGACGAAGGCACCCGCATCCTGGCCTTCGCCCCAGGCACCAATGTGCTGGCCCTGGCAGACCGGGCCGGTCACATCCCCCTCCCGCCCTACATCGCCCGGGCGGATCGGCCGGAGGACCGGGAACGCTACCAAACGGTGTTTGGCGACATCCCCGGCTCCGTCGCCGCCCCCACCGCCAGCCTGCACCTGACCCCAGACCTGCTGGCGCGGCTGGAGGCCCTGGGGGTCCGCACCGCCCTAGTCGAACTCCGGATCGGCCCCGGGACCTTCAAACCCGTGGATACCGAACGCGTCGAGGACTTCCGCATCCACGCCGAGTGGTGCCGCTGCCCACCCGAAGCCGTGGCCGCCATCCAGGCCACCAAGGCCGCCGGTGGACGCGTGATCTGCATCGGCACCACCGCCGTCCGCACCGTCGAGACCGCCGCCCAGGGCGGAACCCTGGAACCGTGGGAAGGCTGGACCCGCCTCTTCTGCCATCCCCCGTGGAAACCCCGGGTGACGGACGGCCTACTGACCAACTTCCATCTGCCCCGGTCAAGCCTGCTGATGCTGGTAGCGTGCTTCACCGGTGTTGAGGGCCTGCACGCCGCCTACGCTGAAGCGGTGGAGCGTCGATACCGCTTTTTTAGCTACGGCGATGCGATGCTGATTTGCCCCTGATTTTTTAGCAGGTTGACCAGGGTTCCCCTGAGACCGTGCGCCGCTGGCGCGCTCGAATTGCTGGATTGCCCCAGGCGGGCCAGCAGCCCGCGGTCCCAGGGGCAACACCCGGAAGCATCAAAACTGGTCCCAAGCCAGGGGCGTGCCCCGGGGGATGAAAACCCGGGCGGTGCGGCCCAGGATCCGGGGCAGGTCGGCTGGTGGCAGGCCGTGGCCGGGACGGATGTCCCGCAGGTGCTGGCGGGTGATCACCGTGCCCACCGGGATGTCACAGGCGGAAAACAGGGATTTGCGGAATTGGACATTGGCGGCATCGGCGGTGCCGGGGCCGTAGGCCACGCCCTGGATGGTGGCGGCGTGGGCCTCGCGCACGGCCTGAATGGTGGCGGTCAACTCCGCCGGTTCGAGGCTGAAACCGCTGTCAGGACCGCCGTCCGCCCGCCGCAGGCACAGGTGCTTTTCCAGGACCCGGGCCCCCAGGGCGGTGGCGGCCACGGCGGCGGTGGCCGTCAGACTGTGGTCCGACAAACCGGCCACGCACTGGAAGGCCTGGGCGAGGTGGGGGATGGTGGCGAGGTGCATGTCGGCGGCCCGGGCTGGATAGGCACTGACGCAGTGCAGCAGGGCCAGGGATGGGCAGCCGTGGGCGCGCAGGGTTTTCACGGCGGCGTCGATCTCGGCCAAGGACGCCATGCCAGTGGACATAATCACCGGCTTTTTGGTCGCACCGATTTTCTCCAACAGGGGGATGTCCACGACCTCGAAGGAGGCAACCTTGTGCAGGGGTGCGCCAAGCTCTTCCAGGTAGTCCACGGCCGTGGGATCGAAGGGCGTGCTGAAGCACACCAGGCCCCGGCGTTTGGCCTCGGCGAAGAGGTCGGCATGCCACTCCCAGGGGGTGCTGGCCTCCTGGTACAGTTCGTAGAGGCCCCGGCCATCCCACGGGCCGCCCCGAATGCGGAACCACTCCCCCGGCGCGTCCATGGTGATGGTGTCGGCGGTGTAGGTTTGGAGTTTCACCGCGTCGGCCCCGGCCTCGGCGGCGGCATGGACCAGTTCCAGGGCCCGGGCCTTCGAGCCGTTGTGATTGCCCGACAGTTCGGCGATCACAAACACCGGGCTGCGCGAATCGATGGTGCGGTCGGGAAGGGCGAAGGTGGTCATAGGCTTAGGTGGTGACAGGTGGCCGGGTGGCCGTTGATAGGCTCGTCGCGCACGGGCTGGTAGCCAGCGGCATGGAACAGGCGAAGGCTGGCGGGATTGTCATGGCGGACCCAGGCGACCAAACGAGGTACCGAGCCCGTGGCCCAGGCCCGCAGGAGCTCCAAC
>CAIUVD010000142.1 GCA_903902515.1 uncultured Planctomycetota bacterium
CACCCTGGCCGAGATGAGCGAAGGCGACATCTACCAGACGGTCGACACCTACAGTCGGCAGCAGCGGGTCGGCTACATCCACTTCCGCAATGTGCGCGGGAAGGTCCCGAACTACCAGGAGACCTTCATCGATGAGGGCGACATCGATATGCTCAAAGTGTTGCGCATTCTCAAGGACAACGACTACCGCGGCGTCCTTATTCCTGACCATGCGCCAGGCATGTCCTGCGCCGCGCCCTGGCATGCGGGAATGGCCTTCGCCTGTGGCTATATGCGGGCGGCCATGCAAGCCGTCGGAGTGTGAACCATGACCACCACCCCCACCATGGAGACAACGAAGCCGCGCGGACGCATCCGTTGGGTCATCTGCGGCCTGCTGTTCCTGGCTACGGCCATTAACTACATGGACCGTCAGGTGCTCGGGCTGCTGGCCCCCGAGCTCGAAAAGCAGTTCGGCTGGAATGACCGCACCTATGCCTTCATCGTCAACGGCTTCCAGATTGCCTACATGATCGGTCTGGTGGCCATTGGCCCGCTGCTTATCCGCGTCGGCACCAAGGTGGGCTACGGCCTGAGCGTTGGGGTCTGGAGCCTGGCCATTGCCGCCCACGCCTTGGCCACCTCCTGGGTCGGGTTCCTGGCGGCCCGTTTCGGCCTTGGCGTCGGCGAGGCCGGGAATTTCCCTGCGGCGATTAAGGCCACCGCCCAGTGGTTCCCCCAGCGTGAACGGGCCCTGGCCACCGGCATCTTTAATGCGGGGGCGAATGTCGGATCGCTGCTCGCGCCCCTGGTGGTGCTGGGCCTCGCCGGTTGGGGCGGGTGGAAGGCCCCGTTTGTGGTTTTGGGCATTGCGGGCTTCGTCTGGCTGATTTTTTGGTGGCTGTTCTATGCGGACCCTCAGCAGTCCAAGAATCTGAGCGAGGAGGAGCGGGCCTGGATCACCCAGGATCCGCCGATGGCCCAGGAAACCCAGCCGCCGCTCGGCTGGATGGCGCTGCTCCGCCTGCGCTCGACCTGGGGGATCCTGATTGGATTCGCCTGTTCGGCACCGGTGTGGTGGTTCTGGCTGTTCTGGTTGCCCAAGCTCTTGAAGACCCGCTTCGGCCTCACCCAGGAGCAGATCCTCTGGGATGTGTCGCTGGTCTACGGCCTCGGCTGCTTTGGCAGCATCGCCGGCGGGTGGATTTCGTCATCCCTCATCGGACGCGGCTGGGCGGTGGCGCGGGCGCGCAAGGCGGCGCTCCTGATCTGCGGATTGAGCGTCCTTCCCGTGATGCTGGTGCCGTGGATGACCAACCACTGGTACGCCAGCCTGCTGATCGGACTGGCCGCCGCTGCCCACCAGGGATGGTCGGCCAACATTTTCTCCCTGGCGGGTGATAACGTCCCCCAGCATTCAGTGGCCATGTTGACCAGTCTCGGTGTCTTCGCGGGAGGCTTGGCCTCGGTCATCGCCCAACAGGTCATTGGCGAGGTCCTCACCATGGGCATTGGTTTCGGACCGATCCTACTGGTGGCTGGCTCAGCCTACCTGGTGGGCTGGCTGTGCCTCAGGCCTCTGCTTACCCAGCCTGCGGCGGCGTCGACTCGCTGATCATCTCGGACGATTCCTGCGCTGGGCCCGCTTCGCGGCGGAATGCCTGGCGCAGGTGGCTGAGGGATTTGAATCCGCAATCCTTAGCAATGGCGGTCAGCGTGCGGTGGCCGTCGTTGTGGGCGATAAGTTCGCGAGCCCGGCCCAGGCGGGCTCGCAGGGCAAATTGATAGATGGACACGCCCAATTCCTCCCGGAACAAGCATTCCAAGCGTCGCCGCGACAGGGAAAGTCCCTGGGTCAGTTCATCAATACAGAGGGTCCGATCCAGGCCGCTTTTTATCCGACGCACCAGTTCTTCCACCTGGGGATGACGGCAGGCGTAGGTTGAGGTGCTTCGCCGCTCCGTCACACCAAGCGGTGGGATGGTGGGGTGGAGGCGATCCGTGGGAGTCGGTCGGTTATGACGCCGTGCCTCCATGAGACGCTGAAGTAACGACGCGGCCACAAGGCCAGTTTTTTCGTTGTTTCGTATGATGCTCGACAGTTGGGGCTGGGAAAATTCGCACAACACCGGATCGTCGTCCACTCCGAGGACCGCGAGATGTTCAGGTACCGCCAGTCCGAGACGCTGACAGGTCTGGAGCACCTCGACGCCCATCATGTCGTTCCAGGTAAACACCCCGGTTTGTGCCGGCAATGAGGACAGCCAGTGCTCCAGTCGCCGCTGATGCGTGAGCAAGGTGCGGGGCGAGTAGGTGTTGGCTTCAAAAATTTGCGGATGCAATCCGTCTTCGGCCAGGGCTGCGATGAATCCTAATTTGCGTAGTTGACTGGAAAACGTGTTCTGTTGTCCGTAGTACGCCAAGTGCACGAAACCACGTGAACGCAGGGTGCGGGCGGCCAGCCGGCCAACCGCTTGGTGATCAATCGACACGGCCGGTATGCCATCGTCGTCCGAATTGGACACGAGATTGACCACGGGGATCGTTAGTCGTCGAACCAATGTGAGGTTCTTTGGCGATAAGGCGGCGACCAGGGCACCATCGCCCCGCCACTCATGCAGCCAGTCGAGGGAGAATTCGTCAAGATTCCCTGGCATGCGCACGAAGGTCCAGCCGGCGGCGCGGGCATGCTGTGCAACCCCCACCTGCAGTCGTTCAAGAAATGGCACCCCGTGGGGGACGGCGAGGGCGACTCTGAACAGGGGCGCGTCGTAGGTCATGTCACTTCATTCGTATGCTGAGCATGTTGCAAGTGAGATGGCGGCAGTTACTTCGCTGAACGCACTAGGGCCGGTCAGGGCTGGCATCGACCCAGGTGTACGAACCAGCATGGGGTTTGTTGATCATGGCACTTCGTGCGTCATCGCATTCTGGCCCATCGCAGGGATCTCCAGGCGGTATCTGGGCTAGAAGGCGTCGCCCCATTCCAGCTTTTTGGCCTGGGTCCATGCGTCGTCACGGCGACGGACGAGCATCTCGGTGAGACCGTCGGTGGTGCAGACCTGGAAATGGACGCCGTCGCCACGCACCTCGGGCGGGGTGACGACGCGCCGCCGGTTTTCGACCGGGGTGCGGGTGACCAAGATCCAGGAGTAGGGCTCGTCCTCGAACCCCCGGGTGCCCTTGGCTTGACGGTGGGTACGGCTGCGGGCTAGGCGCACCGCGAAGCGGCAGAAGTCGCCGACGGCGGCCTTGGGGCAGGGGCCGGCTCCGGGGCAGGGCGCGGCGAGGTGGCCGCCAAGGGTCGGCAGCAGGGTTCGGGCCCGCTCGATCACGGCAAAACCCCGGGGCATGCCGGGTTCAATGAGCAGCAGGGCCTTTCCGGCGTGATTCCAGGCGGTGGTCAGGACGCCGTCGAGATCGCTGGGGTCCAGTTCGTTGAGGGCGTAACTGGCGGTCACCAGGTCGTGCGGGGCGACCTCGGGCATTCGCCGGAGGTCGCCCTGAATCCAGCGGGTGGTCGGGAAGGGGCCGTCGGCCAGAAGGGCTTTGCCGGCGGCGGCGAAGGCGGCGCTGCGCTCGATGGCGGTGACGGTGGTCAGGCCGGGCCAGCGTTCGGCGGCGGCCCACAGGACCGCGCCGCAGCCGCTGCCGAGGTCGAGGAGGCTCTGGGGCCCCAAAGGTGGCAACTGCTGAAGGACCGCCGCCACGGCGGCGGCGGTGGCCGGCATCCGGGCATGGAGGTAGGCCGGGATCGCCAGGGGATCGCGGAAAACCTCGGCCATGTCGCCGATCCCGTGGTAACGCCCGGTCAGGCGCTCCACGGCGGCTGCCAGGCCTGCGGGGGGATCGAGGGCCGCGAGGGCCTGGGACAGGGCGGAGGGGGTCGTCACGGGCGGCAGAGCCTGACCCGTTCCCCGATCCCGCAATCGGTGGCTGACCTACTGGACAGCAAGGGTTTGGGCATAGCATCCCGCCCTTCAAAACGCCCCGGTTTGGAGCCGGGGGCGAGGGTCCTGTTTTCATTGGGAGTTCCCATGGTCGATACCGCTACCCAGAAGGCCAAGGTCCTGATCGAGGCCCTGCCCTTCCTGAAACGTTTCCATCACCAGTTCGTGGTGGTGAAAATCGGCGGCGAGGCCATCGAGCAGCCCGAGGTCTTGGACCGGCTTTTGACCGACTTGGTGTTCCTCGAACAGGTCGGGACCTTCCCGATCCTCGTCCACGGCGGCGGCAAGTCGATTTCCCGGGCCATGGAACAGGCCGGGCTGGTGCCGAATTTCCACAAAGGCCGCCGGATCACCGACGCGCCTACCATGGACATCGTGGCCCGCGAGGTTGAGAAGCTGAATGCCCACATCGTCAATCGGCTGTTCGCCCTTGGTGGGGCCGCCATCGGCATGTGCCCGCCCCGGCACACCCTGGTCCGGGGGGTGGTCATGGATCCGGCCCTGGGCCTGGTCGGTCAGCCGACCACCGTCGACCGCGAACGCCTGAGCCGCTATGCGACGCGCGGCCTCATTCCGATCATCCCCCCGCTGTCGGTGGATGACCAGGGCAACGCCATGAATACCAATGCCGACGACATTGCCCTGGCGGTAGCCACGGCGATTGGCGCCTCGAAGCTGATGTTCTGCTCCAGCGTTCCCGGGGTGATGACCGACCCCAAGGATCCGGCGACCCTCTTTAGCAGCCTGACGGTGGCCCGGATCCGCGAACTCGTGGCCTCCGGCATCATCACCGGTGGCATGATCCCCAAGGTCGAGAGTTGCATCGCCGCCCTCCAGTCGGGCGTGGCCAAGATCCACATTGTTGGCGCCGACGAGCCCCATGCCCTGTTGCTCGAAGTCTTCACCGCCGAGGGCATCGGCACCGAACTGCGGCTGGAGTGAGATCATGGCCACCTCCCTGCTGACCATCCGCCAACTTGATGTGGCGGGCCTGACGGACCTCCTCGACCACGCCACTTACCTCAAGGAGCGCCGGGCCCGGGGCATCCCCGAAACTCGCTTGGCGGGCAAGACCCTGGCCATGGTCTTCGAGAAGCCCAGCCTGCGGACCCGCCTGTCCTTCGAAGTCGCCATGAGCGAACTGGGCGGCCAGGGTCTGTACATCCGGGGCGAGGAAGTCGGCCTGGGGGTGCGTGAAGAAGTTCGCGATGTGGCCCGGGTATTGGGTCGGTACGTCCAGGGCATCATGGCCCGGGTGTTCAAGCACAGCACCGTCGCCGGGCTCGCTGAACATGCGGGCGTGCCGGTCATCAACGGCCTGTGCGACCAGCACCACCCCTGCCAGATTCTGGCGGATCTGCTGACCATCCGTGAGCACCTCGGGACCTTGAAGGATCTCAATGTGGTGTTCGTCGGGGACGGCAACAACGTCGCCCGAAGCCTGGCTCAGGCCTGCATCATCACCGGCAGCCGGTTTGTCCTCGCCCGCCCGGCGGGCTACGGCTTCTCGGCCGCCGACCAGGCGGACTTCGGGGCCGCCTGGGGCAGCCAAGTGGTCGAAATTGACGACCCCCAGCGGGCCGTGGCCGGCGCCCATGTCTTGTATACGGACGTCTGGACGAGCATGGGTCAGGAATCCGAGAAAGCCGCCCGTCTGCGGGATTTCCAGGGTTACCAGATCAATGAAAGCCTGCTGGCCAAGGCCCCCGGGGCCAAGGTCATGCACTGCCTGCCGGCCCATAGGAATGAAGAAATCACGGATTTCGGGGTGGAAAACCCGAACTCCATCATCTTTGATCAGGCGGAAAACCGCCTGCACGCCCAGAAAGCGGTCCTGTCGCGTCTCATGGGGTGAATCAGCCTGCCGCAATGCCGGCGTTTTCCTGACCTGAGGAGGTGGGTGCAGAACTGGAAGGCGCGTGTTGTTCCGACTCCGGCCATGACCCCAGCCAGCCCCAGGCCCCGGACTCCTGAACCCGTGGTTGCGGTTAGCGGGCATGGGCTGCCGAGTCCACCTCGGCCGTTCGCCAAGGCCCTTAGGATGCGCGGCCGAAGGCCCGCAGCACACGGTCGCTGAAACCGGCGGGGTCGCCGCCCTCGCAGGTCACGACCTGCAGGGGCTGGTGGACATCCCCGAGGGCTGCCCGCAGGTGCCAAGTACCGTCGGCGTGGCGGGTCGCCAGAACCCCGAGGGGCAGGCTGCAGCCACCCTCGCAGCGGCGCAGGATGTCCCGCTCCAGATGGATCGCCCGCCAGGTACTGAGGTCGGAGATGGCCGCCAGCAGGCGTTGGGTGCGGGCATCCCCCGTGCGGCAGTCGATGGCCACCGCCCCTTGGGCTGGGGCGGGGGTGCAGGTCCTCCAGGGATCCAGGGCCACGGCTTTTGAGGACACCACCAGTCCCAGGCGGTGAAGGCCCGCCATTGCCAGGAGCGTCGCTTGGACCTCGCCGCGCTGCATCTTGGCGATGCGGGTGTCGACATTTCCCCGGATCGGCACGAAGCGGAGATCCGGGCGGCGGGCGGCCAACTGGGTCTGGCGGCGCAGGCTGCTGGTGCCGATCACGGCGCCCTCGGGAATTTCGTCGAGCGTCCGGCCATCGGCGGTGATCAGGGCATCGCGGACATCGGCCCGGGGTGGGGTGGCCACCAGGGTCAGACCCTCGGGCTCGGTGGTTGGCAGGTCCTTGCAGGAATGGACCCCGGCATCGGCCCGGCCATCGAGGACCGCCGCCTGGATTTCCCGAACGAATACTCCGACCGAGGTCGACTGGTAGAGGGCCGTCGAGCGGTCCTGGTCGCCGGAGGAGGTCAGGGGCACCAACTGGACCCGCAGGCCCGGGTGGGCCTGACGCAGGAGGCGGGACACCCACTGAGCCTGCCACAGGGCAAGGGGGCTCGAGCGGGTGGCGAGGCGGAGGGTGCGGGTCATTTCGGTCGATTCTGAAGCCACTGGAGATGGAAAATGACATTGGCCACGGCGTGGCCGAGGACCCGGGCGGTGTCGGTTGGCGGCACGCCCCGCAGGTCGATCCAGGGTTCCCCCCGGCGGGTCAGGGCATCGCGGACCCCAATCCATTCCGCCGACGGTGGCGTGGTGGCCAGCACCTGGCCCAGAATCGGGATGGCAATCACCCCTCCCCCGGGTCCTTCACGGCTGAGTAGGCGGCTCCGCAGGGCGTTGAGGCGGTTCAGGAGGGTTCCCTTTGGCAGGGCACCGTCTTCGTCCTCCAGGCCGAAGAACAGGATCTGACCCCGGTCCTCGTCGGGCCATCGCGGATCCCCCTGGGTGGGGAATAGGTCGCCGAAGAGCACCAAGCCATTCGGAGGCCGCTTCTCGAACAGGGGCAGCAGTTCCTTACGAAACGGGGCCTGCCAGGCTTTGATCGGTGCGGTTTCGCCCTGGGGGCCCTCCAGCATCACCTGAAAACGCAGGGGATCTGGTTTGATGCGACGTTCCTTGGTGGCCGCATCGACCAACTCCCGTAAACGCCGGTCATCTCCCAGTTGGAGGGCTGGGGTGTCCAACGGAAGCAGTCCTGCGGCGGGGATGGCTCCCTGAACGATGACGCCGCCCGCGTACCAAAAGGGGGTGGTGATGCGGTTGGCGGTTTCACTGACCACCACCGTCGATCCCGGCGGGGCGGCGATCCCGATACTCATCCAACGGGGGGCGACGGGGACAGTGCCCAGGCGGTTGGTCTTTCCGCCCTCCAGGATGAAAACCTCCAGCTCCTTGCGGTCGGCCCTGCCCCCGTGAAGGGCGAGGGTCACTCCCGAAATCCCAGAATCCTCGGGCAGCGCGATGCGGAGGGTCCGGCGACCGCGCCAGGGTCCTGGGCCGGGGTCCTCCTGGGCGGCCACCAGGGCCACCGTGGCTCCGGGAATCTGTGGCCATGGCAGGGGCGGTCGGTCATTGCTGCGGGGCGTTATGGGCTGGGCTGGCTTGCCACCAGTGATCAGGCGCTCCAGGTGGAGGGCCAAACGATCAAGGTCTGGAACGGCACTGGAAGGCTCCTCCTCCTCGGCATGGGTCGGGGTGGGAGCCGATGGTCCACTGGTCGGCGTTGGGGGCTCAGGAGGGGGCGCCGGGGCCGCTGGTTGTGGTGGAGTTTCGGGGGGAAGCGGGGGCTGGATGGGCGGTGGTGCCGGGATGACCACGGGAGCCGGTACCTGGATGATCGGCGTGGTCAGGGGCGGAGGTATCGGATCCAGGACTTGCGGAGGCAACGTCGGCGGCGGCGGAGTCTCGACGATCGTTGCGGTCGTGGGTACGGCGACTGGTTCCGCAACCGGGACGGGCGGTGCGGGTGGAGCAGGAGGGGTCGTGAAGGGCTGGGGGAGGGCTGGGGTTGTGCGGCCATCCACCGGAGCCTGGACTAGGAACACGATCACGCCGCTTAACCCCAGGGTGACCGCTCCCAGGGCCAGCCAGGGTTTCCAGGTCATCTCCCGGGCGGGGGCCCTCAGGTGAATGGTCACCGGTGGGAGGCCACGCAGTATCGACCGGCGGTGTTGGGCGAGATCGGCGGAATCGCTGAAGGCGTAGATCCGGAAGCCTGGTTGTCGGGGATGCTCCAGGTAGCGGAGGATCGGGCTGAGTCCCCGGGATCGACGCGCCCGGGCGATACCGCCTTGGATGTTTGGCGGCAGGGTGTCGATGCACAGGGCACATACCAACTCGCCGTCAACCCGGACGACCAGTCCTTCGCCGATTTCCGCGGAGGAGACCGGACCATCGCAGCGGGAGCAAGCCAAGTGGGCAGGCATGGGGTGGGGATGATGGTCTTGAGGTGTCTTCAGGGAATGGGGTTCCCTGGCATGGGGTTCCCCCATGCTCCGGGAACCATGGACGACCTCTTCCTGGCGGTGCCTCTCTCAGAGATCCTCTCCATTTCCCCGGGATTCACCGCGCCGGTCCCCCTAACGCTCCTCGATGCCATCGCGGCATCTGGTTGGTTGGCGGCGTCCTCGGCAATCGCTGAGGATCCAACGGCGGTCGTCGTAGAGCTGGCAGTCCTGGTGGTCCAGCCCGGCACCGGCTGCTGGTGGTGCCGCAGTGATGGACGGCTGGTAGAGGCGGCCCCGATCACCGACGGGGATCTCGCCCTGGGCGAGGGCCTCTCAGCCTTGCGGGCCACGGCCCGTAACCGGAGCGGTATCCGGGCGGTGGAACTGGCGGGGGTCGTGATCGATACCTCAACCGCCCGGCGGAAGGCGATCCTCATCTATCGGGCCCAAGCGGAGACGGTTTCGGGAGCTGCCGGGAGTTGGGTCTCACCGGCCTCCGTGGCCCAGGTCACCCGTGATCCCCTGTCATCGGTGGTATTGCAAGGGTTGGCTCAATGAACCAGCCCGCTGATCTGCCCCAGGGGCCCAGCGGCGCCCGCCCGGCGTCTCCTGCCGATGGCCGGGTGGCCCGTCCGATCACGCCCCAGGAGGTCTTGGCCCTGATGCGTGGGGTCCATGACGAGGCGGAACTCGCTGAGCGTCTGAAGACTTGGCGCCAGGCGGCCACGGATCCGACCATTCCCCGCTTCGATCTGCGGGGTTCCATCGGCAAGGGCGCCCAGGGCACCGTGTGGTCGGTGGCCGACCGGGATTTCCTGCGCCCGGTCGCGATCAAGACCATGCATGAGCGCGACCGCCTCCCGGAGGACGTGTCGCGGTTCGTCCATGAGGCCCAGATCACCGCCCAGTTGGAACATCCCGGCGTCGTCCCCGTCCATGACCTCCAGGTCCTGCCTGACGGCACGGTTTTTTACGTCATGAAGCGCATCGAGGGTCAGACCCTCGCGGAGCTGATGCCGGATCCGTCCCTTGATGCGCCGGTTGGCCTCGACCGTCAGCGGCTCGAACTGCTCGACATTATCCTGAAGATCCTCGATACGATGGCCTTCGCCCACAGCCGTGGGGTGATCCATCGCGATCTCAAGCCGAAGAACATCATGGTTGGCCGTTTCGGTGAGGTCTTGGTCCTCGACTGGGGCTTGGCCAAAATCGTCGATTCCGGCGATGATACGCCGCGCCATGGTCCGGCAGTTTTTAGTTTGCGGTCGATGGGCGAGGACGGCGGTTCGGCCAATGCCACGGGTGCCGGGTGTGCGGTCGGTACACCGGCCTTCATGAGCCCGGAACAGGCTTCAGGAGAACCCGCCGACCAGCGCAGTGACGTCTATGGCCTTGGCGTCATCCTCTATCACGCCTTGACCGGTATGTCCCCCTACGATGTCAGTGGTGGGGCTCGTCATGTGCTCGAGCAGGCCGCCTGTGGGACCTGGGTGACCCTGGAGGAACGTGCGTCGGCCCGGGGGATTCCCCGCCGTCTGATCGCCATCGTCCACAAGGCCATGGCCCTGCGGCCCATCGATCGCTACGCCTCCGCCGAAGCCTTTGCCCAGGATCTCCGCCAGTTTTTGGCTGGCGAGGCGGTGGCGGCGTACCGGGAATCCGTCCTCGATCGCTGCCTGCGGGTGGTCGGGCGGCATCGTCGTGTGGTCATCACCGGCCTCGTGGCCGCCGGTTTGGCCGGGGCGGGCTGGGCCTGGATCGAGGCCCGCTACACCATGCAGCGCCAATCCCAGATTTCTGAGGCCCGACGGATGGCCGCCCAGGCCGAACTCGTCCAAAGCTGGGACGAGGCTCGTCGGGCCTACGAACGTCTGTTGGATCTCGAACCCGGGGACCGCCTCAGTCAGCAGGCCATGCTGCGGGTTCGCAAAGCCCTGGATCGGCGGGCCGAGGAAGACTTGCAGCAGCGCAAACGGGATGAAGCCCAGGTGCTGAGGCATCAGGCGAGACGATGGGTCACCGAGGCGACGGATGCTTCTCTGGGGAGTGCCCAGAAGGCCTATCTTGGAGCCCTCGGCCTGACTCCCGAAGATGGTCCGTTAACCAAGGAATATGGGCAATTGGTCAGTTTGCTGGCCGAGCGCGAAGCCCAGCGTCGCCAGGACCAAATTCTTGCGGATCGCTCCACCCAGGCCGCAAATCTACGGCGGCGGGCCACCGAGGCGGAGGCTGCGGGCCGACTTCAGGAAGCGATCGGGTACCTGGAAGGGTCCATCAACCTGATTCCCAGGGCCGAGGACACCCGTCGCATTTTCGAGTTGGCCGGCCGTCTTGAGAGTCAGGAACGGGCCCGCCGGGAGGCGGCACGTCGGATCGAGGCCGATGGCCTCTTGAAGAGTCTGGACGGCCTGTTGGCCATGAGTCGGGGTCGTGACGCCCGCGAGATCCTCGAACGGGCCCGGGGTATCGACCCGGCGCATCCAGAGATCCCACGCTTAGAAGTCCTGGTCCAGGGTGCGGAACGCCGGGAGCGGGAGCGGTCCGCGGAATCTTCCCTGGCCCATGCCCGCGATTTCCTGGAAGTCGCCGCCGTCGCCAAGGCCCGCGCCGAGCGTGAGGACCTGACGTGCCGGAAACTCAATGATCAGTTGGTTGAATCCCCCAGTGATGATGCGCGCCGGGCCCTGCACCGCTCCGAGGCGGATCTGGCGGCGGCCCGCCTCAGCCGGGCGCGCTCCCTCGCGGATGCGCTGGGTGAATTGCACCAAGCCCGTACCGAGGCCCCCTGGCACCCCCGGGTGAATGGCGCCCTGGCGGATTTTTACATTGCTCGTCTGATGGAGGCCGAGGCCGAGGGAATCTTCGACGAGGCGGCGGCGGCCGAGGCCCAAGCTCGGACCTATGATGATGGGTCGCGGGCGGCCCTGCTGGATGGTCGGGCCCAGGCCAAGGTGCCCGAGGGCGCCGCCCCCGTGGCCCTGACCCGGATCGAACGGGATGACCTCCGGCGTCTGAATACCCAAGGCCCATCCCTCCAAATTGCTCCGGGTTCCGTGGTCGACCTGCGGGCCGGCCGGTGGCTGGCAGTCAACGCGTCGGGGACCCGCCAATCCCTCCGCCTGGGCCGGGGTGAGGTGCGGGAGATCAAGCTGCCCGAGGCGACCTTGCCTCCGGGGACGGCCTTGGTTCCCGGGGATGATCAGCTCCCGACCATCGGTCTGATGATCCACGAAGTGACGTGCCAAGAGTACCTCCAATTTCTCAATGACCCCACCGTCCGCCAGGAGATTGAGGCCGCTCGCAGCTCCGGCCGCCTGATCCGGGTGCCCCGGGCTAGCCATACCAGCACGGAACCCCTCTGGCGGACCCGGGGCAGCGCTCTCCGGAGTGGATCGGGATTGTTGGTGGAGACCGCCGACGGTCGGGCCCTGGACCTGGCCAGTCCAATTACCGGCATCAGTCCCGAGGATGCGGTGGCCTATGCCCGGTGGCGGGCCCGGCGTGACGGCATCCGCTGGCGTTTGCCGACCCTGCGCGAGTGGCGTCACGCGGTTCAGGGTGGGGATGGCCGGGTCTATCCCTGGGGCGATGCGGCGGATCTTGGTCTCTGTGCTTCGTTCCCTGCTTGCGCGGCCTTGCCCAAGGATGCCCTGCCGCCGGTCGGCAGCTTCCCCACGGATGCCAGTGTCCAGGGCGTGGAGGACTTGGCGGGTTCCGTATCCGAGTTCGTCGACGGCGCTGACGATACGTTGGTCTCGGCGGGGGGGCTGCGCCTGGTACCGATGATGGGTGGAAGTCGTTTCGATGTCCGCCCTGAACGATTTGTCGCCACGCACCGCCGGGATGTGGATCCCCGGTTTGTCCATCCCGGGGCCGGCTTCCGCCTGGCGTTCGATCCCTAGCGGTCCCTGCGGGCTTGCATATGCCCGCCGTGGCCAGGCTGACCCGACCCATGGCTGATGATGTTCCCCGTGATGCCCGTGATCCCCGTCCTCCCCGGCAGGCGGTGCCGACTGGCCGTGAGCCACCCCATAATGCGGAACTCGAGCGGGCCGTGCTTGCGGCCCTGCTCGATGGGCGCAGCCCGGTGGCGATCCAGAAGGTCCGGCCGATCCTGGAGCATCCCCTGTCGTTTTACGTCCGGGATCACCGGATGGTCTACCTGGCGTGTTTGGAATTGGACGACGATGGCCAGCCCATCGACATGCACGGGGTGGCAGATCTATTATCCCGTTACAAATTCCAGGCCGTTCTTGATAAACTGCGGCAGCAGCAATTGCTGTTGGAATCAGACCAGTTGGATGCCATGGGCCGGGCCCGTCTCAAGGCCCTGTGGCGCCGCGAAGGGGCCGACCTTACGGAAGCCTACGAAGACAGCGCCCTGGCGGCCATCGGCGGCTTCAGCGCCCTGGGCGACCTCTCGAATGTCGTCGGGCCGGTGTCGGCGATTGAACGCAATGCCACGCTGCTCATCGACCATTACCGTAAGCGGAAACTGATCACCCGTTTGACGGCGATTGCTGACCGCGCGTTCCGTACCCCGGACTCCTTCGATAAGCTGCTGGATGAGGGCAACCAGACCCTCCTTGACCTCGGTCGGGGCCTGTCGGCGGCGACCATCCACTCCATCGAAACGGTCGTCGACGAAACCCTCGATACCATCGTCGATCGCCAGAACAACCCGGATCAGGGCATTAAGACCGGCATTGCCGACCTCGACGAGAAGCTGATGGCCCTTCGCCCGGGCGGTCTCTATATCATCGCCGCTCGTCCTGGCGTCGGCAAAACCAGCTTCGCCCTGAAAATCATGGCCAGCATCGTGTCCCGCGAGGGGTCGGACTATCGCGGATTGTTCGTCAGTCTCGAAGTCGATCGCAAGGATCTGCTGAAGAAACTGGTGTCCGCTGAGGGTGGCATCGATTTCCGCAAGATTGAAGAAGGCCGTCTCGATCACGACGAGATGACGACCTTGGCCGGAACCCTCCAGCGGCTCAAGACCTGGCGCATGGACTTGATGGACGTGACCGACCTGACGGTCCACGGCCTGCGGGCCCTGGTGAAACGCCGTCAGCTGGAAATGGGCGGTGGCCTCCACTTGGTGGTACTCGACTACCTGCAGCTCCTCAACGGCACCCGGGCCGACATGAATGAGCACGAGAAGGTCAGTGAAATCAGCCGTATCCTCAAGACCTTGTCCATGGAATTGAAGATCCCGGTGGTCGCCCTGTCGCAGATGAACCGTGATTCGGAAAAGGGCGCGGGGGCGGTGAGCCGTCCGCCGAAGCTGGCTGACCTACGAGGTTCGGGTGCCATCGAGCAGGACGCCGATGCGGTTATCTTCCTTCACCGGGTTGATGCCGGTGACGGCGAGAAGAATGAGGATGGCCCCGACACCGCCCGTAAGATCAAGGTGATCGTCGCCAAGAATCGCTTCGGCCCCCAGGGCGATCTCGACATGAACTTCTTCCCGGCCAAAATGCGCTTCGAGATGGCGGCCCATGAGCGGGATGGCGGCCCCGACCGGGCCCCCGAACGCAAGGAACGTTTCCGCCAGGAGCCGAATGAGGGCGAGGATGTCTTCTGACCTTGTTCTGGCCGATGCCGAGGCCACGGCCGCCCTGGCTCGGCGCATTGCCCCGTTCCTGCAAGCGGGGGATCTCGTCACCCTGGATGGGCCCATGGGGGCCGGAAAGACCACCTTCACCCGGGCCCTAGTCGCGGCCCTGGGCGGTGATCCCGCGGTGGTCGCCAGTCCGACCTACACCCTGCTGCACCACTACGAAGCCCGCCTGCCGGTGGTCCATGTGGATGCCTGTCGGTTGTCGTCGGCCGAGGAGTTAGAGGGCTTGGGTTTTTCCGAAGCGGCTGCGCCGGGTGTGGCGGTGGTGGAATGGGCTGAACAGGTCGAGGAGGCCCTTTCCGGACGGCGTTGGTCGGTTTCCCTGGATCACGATGGGGCGGGAGGCCGTCGGGCTCGAGTTCTTGCTCCACCGGATGCGGCCTGGTCTGCGGATCCGGTGATCCGTATCCCGGCGGCACACGGGCGAGATCCGTTGGTGGGCCAGTGGCTGGCGACCCACGCTAGCCGTAGCGCCCTGCGGTTTCTCCAGGGTCCTTGGATCCTTGCCGGGGCCTTGGCGGGTTTGGCCGGGGCCTTGGCTCTGGCGGGTATCCATTCCTGGCCCGGCTTCCCAGCCACGTTCCGCCGACTGGCGGAGGCGTGGTTGGGGGATCCTGCGGTGGTTCTTCCGGGGGCGATTCTTGGTGCGGGGTTGGTGGCCCTGGTGGCCGCCCGTCGTCCGATTCCCGCGGGTCAGGAACCCTGGCTGGGTTTAGGGGGCTTCCTGATCCTGTGGTCCCTGCTGTGGGATCCCCTGATGGCCACCGGGGTGTTGGCATCCGGCATCGCCCTGATCTTCGTGCTGGCGGTGGGCTACCGAGTGTTGGCGGTGTTGTTGGGGGGTCAGCCAGGCCTGAGTGTGGTGGATCCCCAGCCGCCCGTTGGCGGCTGGCCTCGGGTGTCGATCCTGGTACCCCTGTACCAGGAAGCGGAAATCGTCCCGGGACTGTTGGCGAACCTGCGGGCCCTCGACTATCCCCCGGAATGCCTCGAAATCCTGTTTCTGTGCGAGGCCGATGACCCGGCCACCGTGGCCGCCCTGGCGGCCGGGGATCTGCCGCCACGAGCCCGGGTAGTGGTGGTGCCTGATGCTCAACCCAAGACCAAGCCCCGGGCCTGCAACCATGGGTTGGTCCTGGCCACGGCCGAGTTCCTGGTCATTTACGACGCCGAGGATCGTCCGGAACCCGACCAGATCCGTCAGGCGGTGGCGGTGTTTGGTCTTTTGCCGCTGACCACGGCCTGTCTTCAGGCCCACCTGGCCTGGCACAACGCCGGGACCAATGTCCTGACCCGGCTGTTTGCCCTTGAATATAATGTGTGGTTCCGTCGCTACCTGCCGGGCCTCCACCGGCTTGGGGCGCCGATTCCCTTGGGGGGTACCAGTAATCACTTCCGCACGGCAATCCTGCGCCAGGTCGGTGGTTGGGATCCCTTTAACGTGGCGGAGGATTGCGACCTCGGCATGCGCCTCCACCAGGCGGGCTACCGCACCGATCTTTTGGACCGGACTACCTGGGAGGAATCCGTCACCGACCTTGGCCCGTGGATCCGCCAGCGTACCCGGTGGTTTAAGGGCTACCTGGCGACCTGGGCGGTGTGGGGGCGCCAGCCCCTGACTCTGGCCCGCCGACTGGGACCAGCGGGGACCCTGGGGTTCCTCTTGGTGGTGCCCGCCGTGCCGCTCCTGGCTGGCCTCGGTCTGGTGCTGTGGTTGGTGTTGATGGCCTATGCGGGGTTGGTGGGGATCGATGTGATCCGGGGCCATGACCTGCTGCAAATCCTGGGCACCCGGGATTGGGCCGGTGAACGGTGGTCCTGGCCCCTGTGGTACGCGGGACCGGCGGAAAGTCCGGTATGGTCCACGGCCAGTCAAATCCTGGCGGTGGTTTCTGGGGGCCTGGTGCTCGGCAATCTCCTGCTGGTCATCCTGTCCATGGCGGGTGGCGGGCGTCCCGACCAGCGGGGACTACGGCTCTGGGGGCTGCTGATCCCTGGCTACTGGGTCCTGCAGGGGGTGGCCGCCTGGCGGGCCCTGCTCCACGCTATCATCCAGCCCCATCGCTGGGAAAAGACCGTTCATCACCGGCAGACCCCGCCGGAATAATGCCGCCGCCGCCGGCCACCCGGCGGAACTGGCGGGTCACGGATCGGGCTGGGAGGTGGATGGTGACGGCAGTTCCCATCCCCGGCTGACTTTGCAGATCCAGGATGCCTTCGTGTTCCCGGATGATCCGGCTGACCAGGGCCAGGCCCAGTCCGGTGCCCTTGGCCTTGGTCGAAAAGAACGGGGTAAAAAGGTGCGCCTGGATTTCCTTCGGAATACCCACGCCGTTGTCGCTGATTCGGATTTCGATGGCCGAGGTGTCCATTCGGGTCGGATCATCGACCAGACGGATGGAACATTGGACGTGGGGTGAAGTCACTCCGCGGACGGCATCAATCGCATTATTGAGGAGATTGAGAAGGACCTGGCGGATCTGTCCCGGATCGGCGTGGATGGGTGGACAGTCGTTCTCGACGGTTACGGACATTACCATTCCCCCAGGCAAGTCCTGGCGCAGGAGGATCAGGTGTTGGATGTCTTGAGCCAAGTGTCCGAGGTCAACATCCTGGAGATCTGGCCGGCGCATCCGGGAAAACTCCAGAAATTCATCAACGATCCGCGCCAGTCGATCGGATTCCCCGAGCATGATGGTGGTCAGGGCTCGGGCGTCGTCGTCCCCCCGTTGGGCGCTGATGGCGGCGATCTCCTGGGCGCAGCCCCGCAGGCTGGCCAAGGGATTGCGGATTTCATGGGCGATGCCGGCTGCCATCTCCCCGAGATTGGCCAAGTGTTGGGCCCGATGGGCATTTTCCTCAAGTATTCGGACTCGAGTTTCATCGGCCACCAGCAGGGTCCGGCCCAGGAGTGTGCCTTTTTTGTTGATGAGGTCCGAAATCCGGGCCACGAGTTGCCGACCGTCAGCGAGGCGCAGACGTTCAATGCCCGGGCCCGGAATGCCCTCAAGTCGGGCGCGCAAATGGTCCAAATGTTGATCGGCCAGGGCAGAGGCCAGGGGGCTGCCCGTCAGGTCCGTGACCGGCAATTGCAGCAGACGCACGGCTTCATCGTTGGCGTAGGTGATGGCGCCTTGGTGGTCGATGGCGATCACGCCCTCGCCCAACTGGTCGAGGAGTTCCCGGGTGTAGAGCCGCTGTTCGCCTAGGCGCCGGGCCAGCAACTGTCCCAGGAGGTCGACGAGGAACAGCCCCGCGAGTTGAATGGCTAACTGCCCGACGATGCGGTTAATGTCGGCCACCCCCGGGTAGGCTTGCAGATAGGCTGGCGTCAGGGGGGTGATGTTGGCCAGGCTGAGGGTAGCGATCACCCCCAGGATCAGTCCGCCGATGGCCGGCATGACGAAGGGGGCAACCCCGGGCAGGGCCAGGGCGTTGATCAGAATGACGGCGAAAAACAGGGGGATGGCCGGGGACGCCACCCCGCCCGTGATCCACGCCAGGACTCCGATCCACAATAGGTCGAAGACCAGGTGGAGGACGATCTGCCAGGCCCGGCGGGTCAGGGGCACCGCCAGGATCAACCCCAGGGCAATCGTGGCGACACCGGCGATCAGCCAGCGGGCCAGGAGAACAGCCTCGGGGGCCAGTTCTCGCTGGCGACCCTCGACCGTCACCACCACCACCGCCAGGGCCAGCACCACCAGCAGCAGGCGGAAGAGCCCCACCTGCCGGGCGGCGTTGGAAATCCGCATGGTCAGAGGATCAGGACAGCTGCTTCTGCAGTTCCAGAATCGGCATGAAGATGGCGATCACCACCGTACCGACCACCGCACCCATCACCGACAACATGATCGGCTCGATCAGGCTGGTCAGGGACTTCACGGTGGCATGAACCTGGGCGTCGTAGAAGTCGGCAATTTTATAAAGGAGCTGTTCCAGGGCACCGGACTTTTCGCCGATGCCCATCATCTTGACCACCATCGGCGGGAAAACCCAGCTTGTCTGGAGGTGGCTGGTAAGGCTTTCACCGCGTTTCACTGTGTCGCGGGTCTCCAGCAGGGTCTCCTCGATGACGATGTTGCCGGCAGTGCTGGCGACGATCTCAAGGGCGGCAAGCAGGGGAACGCCCGAGGACAGCAGGGTGCCGAAGGTCCGCGAGAAACGGCTGAGGGCGACCTTTTGCAGGAGGGGGCCGAACACCGGCATCTTGAGGACCACAATGTCCCGGACCCGTTGGGCATCCCGGCTACGCATAATGATAATGTAGGCGAAGACGACGGCACCAATGCCAAGGAAGATCAGGTACCAGTAGGAGGTCGTAAACTTCGACATCGCCAGCACCATGACGGTGATGGCGGGTAGTTTGGCGTTCAAGCTCACGAACATGGTCTCGAATTTCGGAACCACGCCGATCATGAGGTAGAAGGTGATGCCGAAAATCAGCAGCAGGGAGATGACCGGGTAGGTCATGGCCGACTTGATCTCGGCCTTCAGGCCTTCGGCATTCTCAAGGAAGTCCGCCAAGCGGTTGAGGATGATGTCGAGCTGGCCCGAAGCCTCGCCGGCCTTGACCATGTTGACGTAGATGTCCGGGAACATCTTCGGGAACTTGCTCATGGCCTCCGACATCTCCATGCCGCCGCGCACCATGTCGGCGCACTCCTGGAGGCCCATGCCGAAACCCTTGTTGCTCTCCATCGTTTGCTGGGAGAGGATTTCGTAGGATTCCAAGAGGGGGATGCCGGCCCCAATCATGGTCGCCAACTGGCGGGTGAACATCGTTAGGTCAGCGGCGCTGCAGGATCGGGAGGGTCCGACCCGTTTGGGGGTAGCGATGTCGAGTTTGATGCCGGTGAGGCCCTGACTGCGCAACTGGGCGAGGGCGGCCTCACCCGTGTCGGCCTCAAGGCTGCCCCGGGCCTCCTTGTTATCGGCGGACTTGGCGGTGTAGATGAACTTGAGTTTAGCCACGGTGACAGGCTCCTGCGGGTCCGCACATCCTAAAAGCCCCTTCGGTGCAACGCCAGCGGTTCATGGCGCGTCAAAACGCCCCAAGGCCAGCAGCCCGAGGGTCAGGAACATGCTGGCAGGGGGCTCCTTGGCCCGGGCCCAGGCTTCCTCCCGGGTCAACACCTCGACCTCAATCATCTCCATCGCATCCAGGTGGCGGTGGGTACTGGCGGTCAGGCCCTCGGCCAGGACCACATGCAGGCTCATGCGCAGCAGGCCCGGCATGGCTTCGATGTGGTGGAGCAGGGTACAGCGGCTGGCCAGGTAACCGGTCTCCTCGTGCAATTCGCGGATTCCGGCGGCACAGGGATCCTCGCCGGGGTCGATGCCGCCGGCGGGGAACTCGGTCAGCCACGCCTTGTAGGGGTGGCGGTAAATCTTCTCCAGTACCAGGCGGCCGTCGTCGAGGACCGGGACCACGATCACGGCGTTGAACTTGGACTCAATCTGGTGGTAGGTGTAAGGATTCCCCTGGCGATCCGGCAGATCCTCCTCGACCAGGGTGAAGAATCGGGTCGAACGGATCTCACGGCGGGCCAGCAGGGGGGGGATGTCCATGCGCTACAGTCTGGAAGGCCAACAGGGTCGGCAACTTGAGTCGAGGGTCCGAGTGGCCATCCTCGTCCCTCCATGCCTCAGGTCAGTATCATGCAAGGTCCCGGTCGTGGAACGGTGACCCCGATCGTCGGCGGTCGCCTCACGATTGGCCGGGAAGAGGGCAATCACCTGCGGATCGAGGACCCCAAGTCTTCTCGGTTCCATGCCGAGGTGGTCTTTGAAAAGGGTCATTGGCATGTCCATGATCTGGGCAGCTCGAATGGTACCTGGGGTTCCTCGGGGCGATTCGATAGCTTGGTCTTGAAGGATGGCGTGGAGTTTCGCATCGGCCGGACCAGCCTGCGCTTTGAATTGGCCGGGGGGGCCACCCCGACAAATCCCGAAGATGGAGTCCGGGGCCAACTCGTCGAGCGGGAGCGGATCGAGGGTCTGTTGGCCTCCGACAGCGACCGGCTGCGGCGCAATCCCGGTACCGAGGCGTCGGTGGCGGATTTGGCCCGTCAGAATGCCTACTTGGTGCTGCTCCATCGGATTGTCGAACGTTCCCGTGAAGGGCGTTCCCGGGATGATCTCTTTGAACTTCTGGACGATGCGGCGGCTGAGGCCCTGGAGGGAGATCGTTGTGCCGTCTTCCTGCCAGCTGATGACCAGCCCGAGGGGTGGGCCCTGTGGCCGGCCCACGCGGTCCGTCTGCGGGCCCGCTATGGCTCGATCCCCTTTGCCCGGACTCTGCTGCAGGCCGTTCATGTTGGTCGGGAGCCCCTCCTGTGCACGACAGCCATCGGGGATCTCGATCCATCGGTCAGCATGCTGCAGGCGGGGGTTCGTTCGGCGATGGCTGCTCCCCTGCGGATCGGCGATGAAATCCATGCCCTGCTGTATGTCGATAGGATTCACGGGGCGACGCCATTCGGTCGGGATGACCTGGCTTTTCTAGCCGCCGCGGCCAACCAATTGGCCGTCAGTTGCGCGAATCTGGCCCAGGTTGCTGGGTTGACCGCTGAGCTGGCCCGCCTCCAGGCCGAGCGCTCCTCGGCCTCACCGCCGCCCCTGTTGGGGGTCGGGTTGGATGCTGTCCGGGCCGCCATTGAGCGCACCGCCCCTGCCCGGGTCCATGTCGCCCTGATCGGTGAGCCCGGTTCCGGCAAGGATCTGGTGGCCCGGCATGTGCATTATGCCTCCCCCCGTCGGCAGGCGCCCTACCAAACCGTGCGCTGTGCGGCGGATACCGGCCATCTTCTTGCGGCGCTGTTCGGTTCCTCGGGAGCCCCGGGAGCCCTGGAACTGTGCGACGGCGGCACGGTGGTCCTGGAGGATCTGGCCGAGGCCCCGGCGGAAGTTCAGGAGCGCTTGGTCCGGGCGATCGACCAAGGGGTGGTTCAACGTCCCGGGGAAGCCACGCCCCGGGCCGCGGATGTACGCCTGATCGCCACCATTCCCAAATCCCTGATCGGTGATTCCCGGGTCCTGGCGACGTTGGCGGAACGGTTCGGCTTCAGCCTGCCCCTTCCCCCGCTGCGTGAGCGACCCGGGGATCTTGAGGCGTTGTCTGCCCACCTCTTGTCCGGGATTGCCGCCGGTCTTGGGCGGCCAGTGCCGACCATTGATGCGAGTGTGATGTCCTTGCTGATGCGTCACCCGTGGCCCGGGAATGTTCGGCAGTTGCGGCAGGTCCTGGAGCGGGCGGTGGTCGCCGCCGCCGGAGGGGTCATCCACCTTGCCGACCTACCGGAGACCCTCCGGGGTTCCCCGGCGGCGGCGGTTGGCGGTCCGATCTTGACCCTCGCCGAGGTGGAACGACAGCACCTTCTTGGGGTGCTGGAACGCCTCGGCGGTAACAAGAAGGGGGCTGCTGAGGCCCTGGGCATCGACCGAAGCACCCTGTACGCAAAACTCAAATCCTATGGGATCCTCGACCGATGAAGATCGACGAATTATTTCGCTCCATGGCTAAGCACGGAGCCAGCGACCTGCACCTCAAGGTTGGCCAGCCACCGGTTTTCCGCATCAGTGGCGACCTCGTGCGGGTCAAGGGCGAGGCCCTGACCGATGAGGACATCCGGGGACTGCTGCTTCCGGCCATGTCGGATAAGTCCAAACATGAACTGGAGACCCGTGGCTATGCCGATTTTGGCGTGCCCCTGGAGGGTGTTGGCCGGTTTCGCTGCAATGTTTTTAAACAGCTTGGCCGACTCTCGGCCTCGATCCGTCGCAATCGCCCGACCATTCCGACCTACGCCGAGTTGAAACTGCCCCCCAGCGTAGCCCGCTGCGCCCAGTTTGAGCAGGGTCTGGTGCTGATGGGCGGCATCACTGGCTCCGGCAAAAGCACCACCATCGCCAGCATCCTTGATGACATCAACCACCGCCGCCGCTGCCATATCCTGACCATCGAGGATCCGGTGGAATTCGTCTACCAGGACGACAAGGCGATCGTCAACCAGCGGGAAGTCGGCCAGGATGTGGTGTCGTTTGAGGAAGCCCTGCGCTCGGCGGTCCGCGAGGATCCCGATGTGATGCTGCTCGGTGAAATGCGCGATGCCGAGACTTTTGAGACCGCCCTGACCGCTGCGGAGACCGGGCACTTGGTCTTTGGCACCATTCATGCCAGCGGCGCCGCCCCGACCATCGGCCGTCTTTTGGACCTCTTTCCGACCGCCAAGCATGCCCAGATCCGGACTTCTCTGGCCTTCAACCTGAAGGCGGTCTTGAATCAGAAACTGCTGCCTGCCGCCGACGGCAAGGGCATGGTCCCGGTGGTCGAAACGATGTTCATCAGCCCGATCATCCGCAAGTTGATCCTGGAGGGCGAGGATGCCAAAATCGGGGACGCTTTCATCCGCGACGCCGAATCCGGCAGCGAGGGCTACAACAAGGCTTTGGCCCGGCTGTTCTTCGAGAAGCAGATTACCCAGGAGGCGGCCCTCGCCACCTCGCCGAATCCCGAAGAACTGCGGATGAACCTGCGGGGCATCTCCTTCACCAGCTGAGTCGGTACTTCAGCCCCGTAGGCGCCGCCAGCCCTGGGCGAGGATGGTCATCAGGGCCAACAGGGCGACGATACTCTGGGCCGGCGGCAGGTCATAGGCATGGGCGGCCATGCTGCCGATGATTGCTCCGGATAAGCCCAGGAGTGGGGCGACCACGGCGGCGGTGCCCAGTTCCCGCACCAGGGCCCGGGCCGCCAGGGCCGGCAGGACGAGGCAACCGAGGGCGAACAGCATCCCCGCCACCTGGAGGGTCCAGCCGACCGCCGCACCCAGGAGCAGGGCCAAGAAGACATTCCAGCGGTGCAGGGGAATTCCCACAGCCCCCGCAAAAGCCGGATCGATCAGCCAGGTCACGAGTTCCCGGCGGCGCCAACAGGCCAGGCCGGTGCTGAGGAGGAGCAGGGCTCCGAGCACCATCGTGTCGCTCCGACTGGCCCCCACGACGGACGAAGCCACCAGCCGTTGGACCTCCTGAAGGCCATGGGGGAGTTTGGCCACCAGAAGCAGGGACAAGGAGGTGCAGGCCAGGAACACCAGGGCCACGTGGGATTCCCGATGGCCTCGGCCTCGGCCGGTGATCAAGGCCACTGCCGAGGCGGCCATCACCGCCAGGGGGCCCGCCAGGTGGAGGGCCGCCAGGGATCGTGCCGACGCGCCGAAGAACAAGGCCAGGGCCGTGGCAGCGGTGGCCGCCTGGGCCATGGCAGCTCCGAGAAAGACCTGTTCCCTGGCCACCACGGCTACTCCCAGGAGGCCGAGCAGGGTCGCCGCCAGCCAGGAAGACAGCCACGTGTCCGCAAAAAGAGACCAAGAAGCCCAGAAACTCATGGCCAGACCGCCCGACCAAAGGCCTTGGTGAGATGGGTGGTGGTGAACAGCTCCTCCACCGACCCGGCCTGAACGCCACCATGGGACACCAGGGCGATATGGGTCGCATGCCGCTGGGCCTGACCCAGGTCATGGCCCACCGCCATGATGGTCACGCCTTGGTCGCGGTTGAGGGCCGTCAGAAGATCGAGGAGGTCCTGCTGGGCGACGATGTCGAGGCCGGTGGCCGGTTCATCCACGACCAGCAGAAGGGGGTCGCGGACCAGGGCCCTGGCGATGGCGGCCCGTTGCCGTTGTCCGCCCGAAAGGGACGCGACGTCGGCCCGGGGCTCCACCCCCACCCGATGGAGGGCGGCCATGACCCGATCGGCCCCCTGATGGCGGTCCACCGCCAGTCCCGTCAAGCCCGTGGACACGAATTCCCTGGCCGTGGTCGGCACCGCTCGGGCCAACTCAAGGCCCTGGGGGACGTACCCGAGGCGCGAGCGATCCTCAAGGGCACGGGCAAGGGCGATGTCCCCCGCCAGGGGAGGGATCAGGCCGAGAAGGGCCCGGACCAGCGTACTTTTTCCAGCTCCGTTGGGCCCCAGGATGAACCACCGTTCCCCGGGCATGACCTGGAAGGTCACGTCCCGCAGGACGGTCTTCCGGCCATATCCCAGCGCAAGATCCTGGGCAGCGGCGACCGCCACCGGACCGTGGCTGGCGAACAGACTCATCGCGCAAGCCGTTCCAGCGTGGAAATATTCCATTCCACGGCCGCATGGTAGTCCGGGGCATTGGGCAGCGCGGCACTTTGGGGCGCCAGCACCAGGGTTGGGACGTTGAGGGCCTTGCTGACCGTGTCGGCCTGGCGGGAATCGCTCCAGGGGCTTATGATCACCGCCCGAACGCCGGCACCTTTACCCAGGGCCACGACCTTCCCGAGATGGGCGGTCGACGAAGGCACCCCGGGGGAGGGCTCCAAGAAACCGACGATGGCGAGGTCGAAGCGACGCGCCAGGTACGGCCACCCATCGTGGTCGGCAATCAGGGGCAGGCCCCGGAGGGCCGCCGTGCGGCCGAGCCATCCCCCCAGGTCCGTGCCGATCAAGGGGGTGGGATCCCCTGCCGCCATGGCCTTCAGGACGGCCGGGGTTCCCAGGCGATCGCAGGCTGCTGGCCCCACCAAGGCCCGGGCCAGTCGGAGGGCAGCGGCCTCGCCGCGCTGGCGGAGGGCGTTCGCGTCATCGGGTCGTTGGAGGCCGAGGGTATGTCCGAGCGCTAGGCAGACCTGGGCGGCCGCCACCGGATCGCAGAGAAAATGGGGATTTCCCGCCGCGTGCTGGTGACCGTGGTCATGGCCATGACCGTGGCCATGACCGTGGCCATCGTCCTCGACGGGCGGTTTGATGAGGGTCACGGCCTCATGGGCCTTGAGGCGGAGGAGGCTCGGCCGGGGGTTCTGGACGAGGGCGGCATTGATCCAGTGGGTGTCGTAGTCGAGGCCCATCTCTAACAGCACGTCGGCCTGGGCGAGGGCACTGATAAAGGCGGGCCGCAATTCCACCGTGTGGGGGTCCTCGTCGCCGCGGGCCAGGACGGTGACCACGACCGCATCGCCGCCGACCTCCCGGGCCAGGTCCCCGAGATCCGGCACCGAGGCCACGAGCCGTAAGGGTTCGGCGGCACCACCAAGCATCGCCAGCAGCAGCAAGGGGAGGATACGCATAGCAGGACACCCGGGGAGTGGAGGAAGATCAGTGGTGGCGAGCGTCATCGAAACGTCGGCGGCCGGCGTGGCCCTCAGCCAACCACGTCGCCAGGGCTTCACGATCGCCAATCGCCAGAAGATGACGCAACTGGATCAGTCGGCTTTCGGCCTGGCTGACCAGATCCGTGACCGCCGTGGCATTGGCGGTCAGGATGTCAGCCCACAGGGCCGGTGATCCCGCCGCGATCCGGGTGGTGTCGCGGAAGCCCCCGGCACCCACCGGAGCCGCCTCGGCAGACAGCAGGGCCGCCGTGATATTGGCCATCACATGGGGCAGGTGGCTGGCCTCGGCCACCAGGTGGTCGTGCCGTATGGGATCAACGCGCAGAACTCGACAGCCAACGGCCCGCCACAGGGCCTCGGCAGCCGACACCTGGTCGGGCAGGCTGGCGGGGGTTGGCGTGATCATGGTCAGACGGCCCCGGTACAGATCGGGATCCACCGCTTCTAGGCCTTGCTTGTGACTGCCGCACATCGGGTGCGATCCAATGAAGCGCGGGGCGAGATCGGCCAGGGACTCCACCAGGCCACCCTTGGTGCTGCCCACGTCGGTGATCACGGGCGTCGGGCCCTGGGCAATGGTCCGGACGATCCCGGGAATGGTGCTCACTGGTGTGCAAACCACGGCAATGGCGGCGGGGGTTGTCAGATCCGTGATGGCCCGCCCAAAGCCCCGGGCTTCCGCCCGGAGGGCGACCTCGGGCCGGTGATGGTGGACCAAGACCGGTATGCCTGCGGCGGTCAGGGCCGCAGCCAGACTCGATCCCATCAAACCCATGCCGGTGACGAGCACGGGACCTGTCACGTCCGCCATCTTAATGCACCTCGACGGGGTTCAGGTAGATGTCATCCCCTTCTTCCCAGGTGTGGCCGGCGCCCTTGAGCATGTCGATCCAGTCGTCCCAGGATTTAAGGAACTCGGCGCTTTGCCCATTCTTGGCCGGACTGGTCAGGCCCAGATCCTCACAAGCTTCGCGGATTTCCGTCGCCCGGTTGTACCCGATGTTCAACTTCCGGCGCAGGAAGTCGGCTCCGGTCTTGTTGTGGCGGTACATCGCCTGCACGCCCTCGTGGAGTTGGCGGTCGGTGACCCAGGAGCCGCCGGACTTGGCCTCGGGAGCGCTGCCGCCGACATTGACCACGGCCCCCACATTGACGATGTCCTCGTTGTATTCCGGGGTGCCTTGGGTTTTGGCGTGTTCGACGATGGCGGTGATCTCGCTGTCCTTCAGCCACACGCCCTGACCGCGCACCGGGAAACTGGTGCCGGGCTGGAGGAACAGCATGTCACCCTTGCCGAGGAGATTCTCGGCCCCGCTGACATCGAGCACGACGCGGGAATTGGACTTGTCGACCACCCGAAAACAAATGCGGCTTGGCAGGTTCGATTTGATAAGACCGGTCACCACATCCGCCGAAGGCCGTTGGGTGGTCAGGATCACATGGATGCCGCAGGCCCGGGACTTGGCGGCCAGACGGACGATCGATTTCTCGACTTCCTTATTCACCATCATCAGGTCGGCGTATTCGTCGACCAGGACTACGATGTACTCCATCCGGGCCTTGGGGTGGGACAGGTCCTCCAGCTTGATGCCCTTGCGGGCCAGGCGGAAACGGACCTCGTCCTCGCCTAGGGCGTTGTAGGAACCGATGTCACGAACGCCCACACACTTCAAGGCTTCGTAGCGGGCATCCATGGTCCGACAGGCCCACTCCAGGGCCGCGTGGGCCTTGGTCATGTCGGTGATCGGCGGCGACAGCAGGTGGGGGATGTCCTCGTAGCCGGCCAACTCGACCATCTTCGGGTCGATCATGATGAACTTGACCTCGTCCGGGCCCTTAAAGAGCAGGATCGAACAGATCATGGCGTTCATGCACACGGATTTGCCCATGCCGGTGGCGCCGGCCACCAGCAGGTGGGGGGCCTTGGCGAGGTCCGCCACCAGGGGCTTGCCGACGGCGTCGCGGCCGAGGATCACCGGCAGAGCCATCGAAGCGCAGTCGGTTTCTTCGACCAGATCCCGCATCACCACCGCTTCCTTGATGCGGTTCGGCACCTCGATGCCGACGGCATTTTTGTTCGGCAAGGGGGCGACAATGCGAATACCTTCGGTGCCCAGCTTCATGGCCAGGTCCTTGTCGAAGCCTTCGACCTTATTGACGCGCATGCCCTGATCGAGCAGGCGCATCTCATACTGGGTGACCACCGGGCCGCGGGTCGCCGTTGTGATTTGAACGCCGATATTGAACGAGGAGAACGCATCCTCGATGGCCTTAGAAGTCTGCTGTTTCTCCAACTCGTGTTCGGCTTCTTTGCGGGCCGGACGCTGGTCGAGCAGGGTCACCGGGGGCAGGGTGTAATCCGCCTGGCCCGGATCCGTGCGGCGCCGGGAGGGGGGCTGTGGTTGGGACTGGGACTGGGGCTGGGCCGGGGGTGGCGCGGCCACGACGGGCGCAGGGGTCGGCGACTCGTCCGGTACAGATGCCGGGGCATCGACCGGGGGCGTGAGGGGGGGGTCCACCAAGGGGGTGTCCCGCCGAGTGATCTCCGTAGCCTCATCCACGATCAGGGGCGGCAACTCGGCCTTGGGATCGCGCATGTGGGCCCGGATCCGGGCCACCAGTTCCTCGGCATCGCCGCCGACGCTGATCTCCCGGTTTTCGATGGCCTCAATCCGTTTGGCGACGGCATTGATGCTGGTGGTCGCCCGTCGCTTGGCCTTGACCACCGCCGGGGCGGCAACGAACGGGGCGGTACTCATGCGGATATCCGAGACATCCGTTTCCTGGGAACCGTTTCGGATTTCCCGCCAAGCCCGGCGGAGGTATTTGGAGAGGCCGAAATCGATCAGGAGGATGGCCCCGAAGACCAGGAAAAGCAGGGCCAGGGCGGACCCCGCCTGATCCAGATGCCGGGTCAGAATCCCGCCGGGGAAAATCGGCAGGACGAGTCGCGAGGGCGGCCCACACAGCAGATACCCAAGGGCGCCGCCCAGTCCGCCATCCTGAAGTTGGTCCCAGTGGATGAGGAGGGATTCCCCCAGGCGACCGGGTACCAAATGGGCAAGGCCGGCACAGGCGGGAACCAGCAGAAAGCAGCCGACCAGTCGCCGCCCCGGTTCCGAGAGGTCGTTGTCACGCCACAGTGCCCACGCCCAACCGGCCATCAGGATTGGCACTAAGAGACCGGCAATGCCCCACAGGCGAATCATGCCGTAGGCGCACCACGCCCCCCCCAAACCCAGGAGATTTGACCCGGCCGGACTGGCGCCACCGATCTGGCTCGCCCCATAGGTGAGCATGGCGAGCAAGAGGAAGAACGCGGCAATGGCTAAAACCACCGCCGTCACCAAGGCCACTGGACGCGTCATAGGGTTGAGCGATCCTGGGGCGTATCCGGTCGTGACAACCGCAGGCCCCCGGCCTAGGGAGGCCCTCGGTTGGTCGGGTATTGGTGGGTCGGAACCGATAGACTCCCCCCTTGCCAAGTCGGCCGACCCTCCTATCTTCCCCGCCCCGCGCAGGCACCCCGGCCCACTGATGGTCCGTTGCCCTTCGCCTGACCTTTCAGCACCTGAGGTGATTTATGGCACATAAAATGGGTACCGGTTCGACCTCCAATGGTCGGGACTCCCTTGCCAAGCGTCGTGGCATCAAGGCCTACGGCGGCGAAACCGTGACCGCTGGCTCGATCATCGTTCGCCAGTGCGGCTCCAGCTTCAAGCCCGGCTTCGGCGTGGGTCTGGGCAAGGACTACACCATCTTCGCCCTTCAGGATGGCGTGGTGCGTTTCCGCAACCGCGTGATCGACGTCGTCGCCCAGGGCTGAGCCCCTCGGGCGTCCCCACCCTTCTCATTACCTTTTTGCTAGGCGGCCCTCCTGCGGGAGGCCCGGAGTCTGAACCATGGATCTGCTCGCTCACGTTGCCCAGTCGTCCCTCCGCAAGGAGGCCCTCGGTGCCTTCGCCGTTGGCGATACCGTCAACGTCCACACCCGCATCAAGGAAGGCGACAAGGAGCGCGTGCAGGTGTTCAACGGCACCGTGATCGCCAAGTCCCGTGGTCAGGGCCCGATCAACGCCACCTTCACGGTCCGCCGCGTCGTCGCTGGCGAAGGTGTCGAGCGTATCTTCCCGAGCCACAGCCCCAAGGTGGTCCAGGTTGAGGTCGTCCGTAAGGGCGCCGTCCGCCGCGCCAAGCTTTACTACCTGCGCGACCGCGTCGGCAAGGCCACCAAGGTCAAAGAGCTGATGGTCAACGAAGCTGTGGCTCCCGCCGCCAAGTGACCGGTCGGCCATCGGCCCCCGTAGCAACGCCGGAGTCCCCCAGGGACTTCGGCGTTGTTGTTTCCCCCCGTCTGGCGGGGGCGGCCGCGGAACGGCGCGTCGAAAGCCACCTGCGTTGGCGTGGATGGCGTCTGTGTGCCCGGAACTGGATCGGTGGCGGTGGGGAACTGGACTTGGTTTTCGCCCGGTGGCGCACGTTGTTGATCGTGGAGGTCCGTCAGCGGCCGACCGCCGAGGAGGCCTTTGCCAGCGTCGACACGCCGAAGTTGCAACGGACGGTGCTGGCGGCCCGAGCCCTGGTCCGTTCGGCGTCCTTAGAGCGCTACCGCCTACGGGTGGACCTCGTGGCGGTGGATGCCTCGGGCCGGATCCATCGCCGCCGCCATGTGGTGCCCTTGGCTAGTTCAGGTTGACCCCTGGACGGATCGAACTTCCGCCCACACTCCGCCCGACCTGCCGGGGCGTAGCTCAGCTTGGCTAGAGCGTCTGGTTTGGGACCAGAAGGTCGCAGGTTCGAATCCTGTCGCCCCGACCATGAAATGCATGAACC
>CAIUVD010000143.1 GCA_903902515.1 uncultured Planctomycetota bacterium
CCCCCAAGCACTTACCCTAACGCAATCTTTGGACTAATTAGATTTACATAATATACATTATCGGACATTATAGATTCGCCAAAAGAACGGCCCATGAGAACCCACGGGCCGTTCGAACTCTCTCTAAACGCTTCGCTTGCAGGGCCGCTGAACAGTGCCCGGCCACGCCTCAGCGGGGACGGGACAACTCCTCGGCCAGAACATTCACATGCACATCCGTGGGCAGTTCGCAGGACACCACCAGGTCGGCCCCCTCGGGATCCGCTTGGACCTTGGCCGGCTGGTTCCGCAGGGCCCGGCGTTCGCCGCCCTTGAGGCGGTCGAGAATCGAAGAGGTCAATTTTTCCGCCTCGATCCAGGCCTGTTCCCGCAGACCGGCATCACCGGAGGCGGGCAAGTAATCGGTTCCCGGGACTGGACCGAGAATGGCGGCTTCCCAGGTGTCGACGCGCTTCTGCACCGCCTCGACGTCCTCGGCCACGAATTCGACGCCCGTCCGGGAACGCAGGGTGTCGCCCAGGAGGACCGTTCCGAGCTGGCCGTCCGTCAGGCGTTTGGCGAGGTAGAGGTTAAAGGCGTGTTCCTGGTAAGCCCGCAGGCACCGGCCGGCATCAACCCGACCCCGGGAGAGGACGGCTTCCGGCAGTCGCTGGCCTTCGGCGATCATGCGGCCCCACCGGGCCCAACTGCCGTCGACGCCCATGCGATCCTCCGAAATAAAGTTCGGCAGGCCGTGGTGACGGAGGTGATCGAGGATGTTCTTGGCCTTGAGGTAGCCGTTGTCGGCCGCTCCATCCTTAAAGCGGAGGCGCCAACGGATGCGTTCGACCGCCGCCACCGTGAAGGGTTTATGGCTGCTGGTGATCTCCAGCACCTTCATCTTATTGTGGGCCCCGGCCCGGCGCAGGGGGCCCGGGTGGTCGATGGCGTCGGCCGGAATGCTGAACCATTGGATGAAAGACCCCCTCCGGTCGCGATTGCCGGCGTCACTCACGATGTCGGCATCGCGCTGAACCGCCCGGGCCAGGGCCTCCCGGGCCTGCTGGGTGCCAAGGCCATCCTTCCGCACCCGAATCCACCAATGGCCACCGGTCCCGGCGGGCTGCTTGGCCAGCACCTCTTCCCCGGCGGCTTCCCGCAAGGTTCCGGTGATGGGCGGGAGGGCGGCACAGGCGAGGGGCGTCATGGAAAGGGTCATCGGCCCCGGCCCCGCCGACGCAACCGGGTTTCCCCCCTCCCAGGGCTTGCCGCCCGGCTTTCCCTTTTACGCTGCCAACATGCGTGGCTGCACTCAACTGGTTGCCCGGGCCCTGCTTGGCGTCCGACTTATGGAGGGGTTCCCGCTCGCCTAAGCGAGTCGGTCGAGCCCCTTTCCGGGGGTTGGCACCGCGCCGACCCCCTCCCTCCGCAAACCTGAACCCCACCTCGTCGGCCCGTCCGACCCCCTGATTCCCATGTCCAACCGCGACCCCAACCGCGTCATTATTTTCGATACCACCCTGCGCGATGGCGAGCAATCGCCCGGCGCTTCCATGAACCTGGCGGAAAAGCTGGAAATGGCCCGGACCCTGGAGGCCCTGGGCGTCGATGTCATCGAAGCCGGCTTCCCCATCGCCTCGCCGGATGACTTCGCGGCCGTCCAGGCCATTGCCAAGGCCAGCACCAAGGCCCGTATTTGCGGCCTGGCCCGCTCGTTAAAGGGTGACATCGACCGGGCGGCCGAAGCCGTAAAGCCCGCCGGTGACCGCGCCCGCGTCCACGTCTTCCTGGCCACCAGCGCCATCCACCGCCAGTTCAAACTGAACAAGGCCAAGGATGAAATCGTCAAGCAGGCCCGGGACGCCGTGGCCTACGCCAAAACCCTGATCGACGACATCGAGTTCAGCCCCGAAGACGCCAGCCGCACCGAGCCAGAATACCTGGCCCAGGTGGTCGAAGCCGTCATCGAAGCCGGTGCCCGCACCGTCAACATCCCCGACACCGTGGGCTACGCCTACCCGTCGGACTACGCCGATCTGATCACCTACCTGCGGAAGAACGTCAAAAACATCGACCAGGCGGTCATCAGCGTGCACTGCCACAACGACCTGGGCCTGGCCGTGGCCAACAGCTTGGGGGCCGTCCGCGCCGGCGCCCGCCAGGTGGAATGTACCATCAACGGCATCGGCGAACGGGCCGGCAACTGCTCGTTGGAAGAAGTGGTCATGGCCATGCGGGTCCGCAAGGACCAGTTCCCCGGCATCACGACAGGGATCGACGCCACCAAGCTGTATGGCGCCAGCCGCCTGGTGCAGTCCATCACCGGCCTGCCCCTGAGCCGCAACAAGGCGGTGGTGGGCGACAACGCCTTCGCCCATGAAAGCGGGATCCACCAGCACGGCGTGCTGAAAAATCCCGAGTGCTACGAAATTATGACCCCAGCCAGCGTCGGCGTGCCGACCACCAACCTGGTCCTGGGCAAGCACAGCGGCAAGGCGGCAGTCGAAAAGCGTCTGCAGAACATGGGCATCGAGATCCCCGAAGCCGACATGCCCAAGTTGATGGAGGCCTTCAAGACCCTGGCCGATAAGAAGAAGGAAGTCTATGACGGCGACCTGATCGCCCTGGTCGAGGTCGCCGTGCGCGGCAAGACCCTGACGATCTGGAACTTGGATTGGATCCACTCGTCGGCCGCCGCCGGGGCGGGGGTGGGTGCCGCCGCCTTAGCCACAGCCACGGTCCGCCTGAGCAAAGGTGGCGAAGCCATCACCGACGCCGCCACCGGCGACGGCCCGGTGGATGCGGTGGTCAAGGCCATCAACCGCATCTGCGGCGTCGATGGCACCATCGAGGACTACCGCCTGCGGGCCGTCACCAAGGGCGGCGACGCCCAGGGTGAAGTCAGCCTGCGGGCCAAGTTGACCTCCCAGGACCAGACGGTGGTGGTCGGCGGCAAGGGCCTGTCCACGGACATCGTCCACGCCAGCGCCATCGCCTACCTGGATGCGGTCAACCGCATGGGTTTCCAAGTCGGTCGCCTGGATTACCGGACCGGCGCCAGTGGCTGATCCCACCCCCGGGCCCGCGCCGGCTTCCGCGACCCGTCACCGTTGGTGGCGGGTCGTGGTCGTTGTGGTCGCCGTCTTTGGCCTCTCCCTAGGGGGGCTGTATCTGGGTCGGGATGCCCTCGCCCTGGCGGTACTGCGGCAGGTACTTGATCAGCACGTGGCGGTTGGCCACGAGGTGGAGGGCCTCCACCTCGATCTATGGAGCGGCACCGTCGAACTCCAAGGGCTACGGATCGATCAGCCCCCTGCGGTGGGAGGAGCCCCGTTCCTGACCCTCAAGTCCCTGCGGATCCAGGTGGAGCCCCACCGCCAGGAGGCCGGGCATCTGCGGGTGACCGACATCACCCTCGACGGCCTGACGGTGCACTTGGTCCGCTACCAAGGACGGGTGAACCTGGGGGACCTGCTGGTGCCCCAGCCCAAGGCCTCCCCCGCGAAACCCGGAAAGCCCCTGGCCATCATCATTGAGCGATTGCGTCTTCTGGACCTCAACCTGTTCGCCGACGATCGGACAGCAGAGCCCTGGGCGGCCCGACTGGAACACCTCACCTTCGCAGCGAAGGATCTCCATTTCCCTGTCACCGGCCCCCAGGCCACCACCTGGGCTTCCCTCCATCTGGAGACAGCGACCGTTGATCTGCCGGCCGCCAGCACCCCCCTGCCCCAGCCCTTCCTCTCCTGGAAAGGGATGGCCCTGGATGTCCCGGCACGAACCAATCCCCAGAGCCCCCTCGTTATCGATCACCTGACGATTGACGGTCTTGCGGGCACCTGGGATCGCCCGGCCACCGGGCCTGATTCCGCCCAACAAGCCCTCGCTCGGCTGGCGGGTTTCCTGCCGCCCCCGGCACCCTCCACCGCCACCGGGCCCACACGCCCGACACCACCCATCCACCTTCGCCGGTTCCACCTGACTGCCGTCCAGGGTTTGCTCAAGGACGGCCACGCTGCCACCCCAGCCTGGACCCTGGGCCTGGAGAACGGCGACCTGCTGGTAAGCGATGTGCAGGTAGATCCTGTCGCGCTAGACTCCCCGCCCATGACCGTGGCCCTCGCGGCAGATCTGCGGCAGGGATCCACCACCACCATCGGCCGCCTGGGGGTGGTCGGAACCCTCGACCCCGTGCGGAAACGCCACGTCGACCACCTCGCCCTGCGGGCCCACCTGACGGGCATCGACCTGGACCATCTCGATCCCCTGCTGCCCTTCGGAGCGCGAACCGTCCTCGGCGGCCGGGCGATCGATGCGGCCTTTCAGGTGGCCCGCCAACCGGAGGAACTGGCCCTGCGGGTCGAACTTCGCAATGAGCGGGGCCTGGTGTTTCCCGCCACCCTCCGGGGTCCGCCCAAGAACCTCGATCTGGAACTCACCCCGATTTTCACGGCCCTCCTCGGACGGACGACGGACAGCCTATTGGCCTCAGGAGGTTCCGCCGTCAAAGCCGGTGGGGCCACCGTGGTCGGGGGCGCCAAAGCCCTGGCGGAGGTCGGCGGCGGCGTCCTATCCGCCGGGGCCACCCTGGGCGGCGGCCTTCTTTCCACCGTCGCCGGGGTTGTCACCTTTGATGGCGACCGCATCAGCCAGGGGGTGACCAACGCGACGTCTGGCACCGTGGGGGCCTTGGTCGATGGCGTCAAAGAGTCCGGTTCCGCCGTGGCCACGGGAGTGAGCCGGTCAGCAGATCACCTGACCGGGGATTCCACCCGCGCCGCCTGGTGGGCCGACGTTCCGCGCCGCCACGAGGCCGCCATGGTTGCTGGAACCACCGCCACCCGCACCCCTACGGCCCCCCTGCCCGAGGTAGACCTGACCATCCCCTTCGCCGCCCCCTAAACCGGCGGGCGGAGCCACACCCGCAGGGCCCCGGGATTGCCCGGTTCATCCTCAAACTTGGCGATACGGCCCTCCATCAACCAGCGGCAGGCGCGGTTGCGAACCGCCAGCCGCAGCCGGTCGCCCCGGCCATGGACGATGACCAGACCGGCCGCCAACAGACCCTGGGCCTGGGCGAGGGCGGCGTCGGCCTGCCGTTCGGCCACCGGCCCTGTCTGGCCGTGGTGAGCGACATCGACCTGGGTCCAGCCGGACCTTCCGAGGGCGGTGGGTCGATCGCATTTGACGCACACCGACTGCCCCGGATCCAGGGGTACACCGCAGGAACAGAGGGGACGGCGGCGGCTCATCGCAGACGAATCTCCCGCTTTGGCAGGTGCCGGCGCACCGGCCCACCGAGCAACTGGTAGGCCTCGGCACGGGGATCGGCGCTGCGCCACAGGAAGCCGATGGTCCGGACCGGATCGCCCTCCATCGGCCGAATCACCAGGTTGGTGTCGGCAGCCCGGGCGGCCAAGGCCGGCAGCAGGGTCACGCCCGCCCCGGAGGCCACGATGTGGCGAAGGGTTTCCAGGCTGGTGGCCCGGTAATCGGGGCCGCTGGTGGGTTCATCCAGGCGGCGGCACACCGCCAGTGCCTGGTCCCGCAGGCAGTGGCCCTCATCCAAAAGCAGCAGCCGTTCATGGGCGAGATCGGCGACGCCGATGCGTTCCTGAGCCGCCAGGCGGTGGCCCTTGGGCAAGGCCACCAGGAAGGGCTCGTCGTACAATACCTCGCTACCGTAACGGTCCGTCAGGCCCGGAAGCAGGGCCAGGAGGACGACATCGACCCGACCATGGTCGAGGGCCGTGAGGAGTTCGGCGGTGGTGCCTTCGCGAATCGGAGCTTCCAGATCGGGAAAATGACTGGCCAGGGCGGCGGTGATGAAAGGCAGGGCGTAGGGTCCAACGGTCGGAATGACCCCCAGCCGTAGAGGACCATAAAACGGGGGCTTGGCTTCGGCCGCCAAACGTTCAACGGTTTCCAGGGCCGCCAGGGCCTGACGGGCAGCGGCAATCACCCGTTCCCCTACCGGGGTTGGACGCACACCCCGCGTATCCCGTTCGAAGACCACGCAGGCCATGCGTTTCTCCCACTGGGCGATAAGGGCTGAAAGGGTCGGTTGAGAGACCCGAGCAGCGGCGGCGGCCCGACCGAAATGGCGCTGATCATCCAGGGCCACCAGGTAGCGCAGCACCGGGATGGTGGTGGCACGGGGATCAAAGACCGGGGGGGCGTCCATGGGTGGCAGCACACCGGAGGAATGGCCCCGGACAACCGCCGACCAGCCTGCGGGAAAACGACCATGACTGCGATTTTGGGCACCTAGGTACCCCCGGCAGGAGGTTACCATGGCCCCCAGGAGTTGACCATGAAGCAGAGCTGGCGCTGGTTCGGACCGAACGATCCCATCACCCTCCGGGAAATCCGTCAGGCGGGCGCGACCGACATCGTCACCGCCCTCCACCATGTTCGCTGCGGCGACCTATGGACGCCGGAGGAAATCGCCCTCCGCCAGCGCCAGGTAGAATGGGATGCCCAGCGCAACCAGCCCACGGGCCTGACCTGGTCCGTGGTCGAAAGCGTGGCCGTCCATGAATCCATCAAGACTCAGACCGGCGACTGGCGGCAGCGCATCGCCATCTATCAGCAGAGCCTGACCAACCTGGCGGCGGCGGGCATCACCACCATCTGTTACAATTTCATGCCGGTCCTCGACTGGACCCGCACGGACCTGGAGCTGGAGATCGATGACGGCAGTACCGTCCTCCACTGCGATTGGGCCGGGATTGCCGCCTTCGACTTGTTCGTCCTCCAGCGCCCGAGGGCCGAGGCCTGTTACAGCCCTGAGGAACGGGCCGAGGCCAAGGTCCTGTTCGATCGCCTCGATGCCACCGGCCGCCAGCAACTGGCGGACAACATCCTCCTGGGCCTGCCGGGCACCGTCGATGACCTGACGCCCGCCCAATTCCTGGAGATGCTTGGGCGCTACGACGGCATCGACGCTGACCGCCTGCGCCAGAACCTCTTCGACTTCCTGACCGAGATCATGCCCCTGTGCGATCGCCTGGGCATCCGCATGGCGATTCATCCCGATGATCCGCCCCGCCCCATCTTCGGCCTGCCGCGCATCCTTTCGACCCCCGCCGACGTCGAGCGTCTGTTCGCCGCCGTGCCCTCGACCAACAACGGCCTGACCCTGTGCACCGGCTCCTTCGGTGGGCGGAAGGACAATGACGTGGCGGTGATGTTCGAGACCTTCGCCCCCCGCATCCACTTCGCCCACCTGCGCAATGTCACCTTCATTGAGGGGACCGAGAAAACCTTCCACGAGTCGAACCACCTGACGGGCCGAGTCGATATGGTGCGGGTGATGACGGCCCTCCTGCGGGAGGAAGCCCGCCGGGGTGTCGGCATCCCGGTTCGGCCCGACCATGGCAAATTGATGGACTGCGACCTCGGCCGCGGCTGCTACGCCGGGTATTCCTACGCCGGCCGGATGATCGGCCTGGCGGAACTGCGGGGCTTGGAATTCGGCCTGCGGGCAGCCCTCGGTCAGACCATGTCCCATGGCCGCTGACCCCCTTGCCGGCAAGGTCGCCCTGGTCACCGGGGCGACCGGCGTCCTGTGCTCGGCGATGGTCGAAGCTCTGCTCCAGGCGGGGGCAAAAGTCGCCCTATTCAACCGCCGGTCCGAGGCCGGTCAGGCCCTGGCGCAACGCCTCGCGGCCCAGGGCCTGGATCAGACCCTGGTGGTCACCGGTGATGTGTTGGACCGTCCGTCCCTGGTGGCCGCCCGGGAAGCGGTCCTGGCCCGCTGGGGAAAGCTCGACGTGCTGGTCAATGGCGCCGGGGGCAACCACCCCAGCGGCACCATCCCCACGGAGCAGATGACGCCCGAGACCCCCTACGAAGCCGGATTCTTCGGTCTCGACCTTGATGGCTTCGACCGCGTCCTGCGGCTCAATCTGCACGGCACCCTGCTGCCAACCCAAGTCTTCGCCGAGGCCATGGGCCCCGGTTCGAGCGTTATCACCATCTCGTCCGTGGCCGCCACCCTACCCCTGACCAAGGTCATGGCCTACGCCGCCGGCAAAGCCGGGGCCGAGAACGTGACCCGATTCCTGGCCGTCCACTTCGCCCCCCTCGGCATCCGCGTCAATGCCGTCACCCCGGGGTTCTTCCTGACCGAGCAGAATCGATTTCTGCTGCTGGAGCAGGATGGTCAGACGCCGACCGCTCGGGGCGGCAAAGTCATGGCCAAGACGCCCATGCGCCGCTATGGCCGACCGGAGGAACTCGGCGGAGCCGTGGTCTTCCTGGCTTCCGATACCGCCTCCTTCATCACCGGGATATCCCTCCCGGTGGATGGCGGCTTCCTCGCCTACTCAGGGGTCTGATGTGACAACCTTCCTATCTCTGGATTTCCTGCTCGACACGCCCCAGGCCCAGCGCCTCTACCATGAGGTGGCGGCGAACCTGCCGATCATCGATTACCACTGCCACCTCGATCCGGCGCTGATTGCCCGCGACCACCGCTTCGCCGACCTGGCGGAGATCTGGCTAGGCGGGGACCATTACAAATGGCGGGCGATGCGTTCCAACGGCGTGCCCGAGCGACTGATCACCGGGAACGCCAGCCCCCGGGACAAATTCAACGCCTGGGCCGCCACCGTGCCCAGCCTGCTCCGGAACCCCCTCTACCACTGGACCCATCTGGAACTGCGGCGGCCCTTTGGGATCACCGACACGATCCTCAGCCCAGCGACCGCCGACGGCATCTGGGAGGCCTGCCATGCACGCCTGGCGACCCCCGCGTTCTCGGCCCGAGGGATCATGACCCAGATGCAAGTCGAGGTGGTCTGCACCACGGACGACCCGGCCGACACCCTGGAACATCACCGGGTCATCGCCGCAGATGCGACGTTGAAGACCCGCGTCCTGCCAACCTGGCGCCCCGACCGGGCGATGGCGATCGCCGACCCGGTGGCGTGGAACGCCTACCTGGACCGCATGGGGGCCGCCGCCGACCGCGACATCGCCACCTTCAGCGATCTCTTGGCGGCCCTGGCGACACGCCACACGTTCTTTCACGCCCAGGGCTGCCGCCTGTCAGACCACGGCCTGGAGGGATTCCCCGCCGACCCCGCCGACGACCGCGAGGCCGCCGCCATCTTTGCCGCCGTCCGTCGGGGCGAGCGGGTTGATGAGGGGCGCAGCGAACGCTTCCAGGCCCGAATGATGGACGAGTTCGCCCTCCTGGACCACGCCCGAGGCTGGGTCCAGCAACTGCACATCGGGGCCCTGCGGAATCCGAATCCACGGATGTTGCGCAACCTTGGACCCGACACCGGATTCGATGCCATCGCCGCCCGGGATTTCATCGCCCCCCTCGCCGCCTTCCTGGGGCGCCTCGATGGCGAGGGGAAACTCCCCAAAACCATCATCTACAACCTCAATCCCCGGGATAACGAGGCGATTGCCGTACTGTGCGGGAGTTTCCAGGATGGTTCCGTGGCCGGGAAAATGCAGTTCGGCAGCGGGTGGTGGTTTCTTGACCAACTCGATGGCATGACCCGACAGATGGAATCCCTGAGCCAGCTAGGCCTGCTGTCGCGCTTTGTTGGCATGCTGACCGACAGCCGCAGTTTCCTCTCCTACACCCGCCACGAGTACTTCCGCCGCCTGCTCTGCCGGATCTTAGGTCGGGATATGGCGGCGGGGATGGTCCCCGATGATCACGCCCTGGTCGCTGGCCTGATCCGGAATGTCAGCCACGACAACGCCGCCCGCTACTTTCCCTTCGCCGCGTCCTGGAGCGGTGGTTCGGAGGGCTAACCTGGGAGGCGTCATGGCCTCCTCGACCCCTCGCCGTCCCCGTCGACCGTCGTCCTTCCGGGTCGCCATCGCCCTGCCCCATTCGATCCCCTTCCTGGAACGTTTCCTGGTTGGGGTCGCGGGACATGCCAGAGCCGCCAACTGGACCTTCATCCGCATGCCCGACCGGATGGATGCCTCCTTGGACTGGCTTAAGGATTGGGATGGGGACGGGGTGTTGGCAGCTATTGAATCTCCTCGGGATGAGGCCCTGGCGGTGCAATTGCCCATGCCCGTGGTCAGCATCCTGGCCTACCAGGACCGGGGGCGTCTCCCCCTGGTGACCATGGACCACCACGCCGTCGGCGTCCTGGCGGCCCGCCACCTGAGGGAACGCTCCTTCACCAACCTGGCCTTCTACGGCATCGCGGGCCGCCTGTATAATGATCAGCGCAAAGCGGGTTTCATCGCTGCCCTGGCCGAGGAGGGTCTGATACCCGCCCTGCTGGAGGCCCAGGCCACCACCCCCCGGGCCTGGATGGCCCATCAACGACGCCTGGATCGGTGGGTCGCGCAACTGCCAACCCCGGTCGGAGTTTTCGCGAGCACCGATGAACGGGCGGTGGAAATCTTGGAAATCTGTCGGCGGATCGGTCGCCGGGTGCCCGAAGACCTTGCGGTCCTGGGGGTCGATGACGATCCCGTCCTGTGCGAGTTTGCCCAACCGCCCTTGACCAGCATAGCCCGAAATGACGTGGGGGCCGGCAAGGCCGCCGCCATCCTCCTCCAGCGGTTGATGGAGGAACGCCTGCGGGGCATCACCTCCCCGATCCCGGAACCGATCCGCATTCCCCCCGTCGGCATCGTCGCCCGGCGTTCCACGGCTACCTATGCGATCCGCCATCCCCAGGTCGCGGCCCTGGTTCAACGCATGGAAAGCCAGCTGCGCCAGCCGGTGTCAATGGAAGACCTGATGGTCGGGCTACCCCTGGCGCGGCGGCGGTTGGAAGCCCTGTTCCAGGAGGAAATGGGCACCTCCCCCTACCAGTTCATCCTCCGGGCCCGGATCCGCCTGGCCCAGGCCATGCTGGCCCAGGAACCTCGTCCCTCACGGACCGCCGTGGCCAAGGCCTGCGGGTTCACGTCCCTGCGTCACCTGCGGACCGCCCTCGGACGGGTGGCCGTCGGCGCATAGGGACGCCACACGTCCTCCAGGGCCTGGCCCTGGGGCACTCCGGGCAGATACAGCGGGTGCTTGGGCAGGCCGACGGCGGTGAAATTCAGGGCCCGCAAGCGGGATCCCGCCGAAGCCAACGCGGCCCCCAGACGGACCAGGTGGCCCGGGTGGTCATCCGCATGGCCGCCGAAACCACACACCACTGGGGCTTGGGGATGCTCGGCGATCACCGCCGCGATGGTCGTCAGGTTCTCGGGCCCCACGGGATCGGGGTGGGAACGCAGGTGCTTGGGCGAGGTCGCCCGCAGCCCATAGGCATTCAGCACGATCATGCCGCCGATAGGGGCCCGGCAGGACCGAGCGAAGCCGAAACATCGGCGAAGCGTCGGATCAAAAGCCCCCCCATCCGCCGTCGAGGGATTCAGCAACACCCATACCACACGACCGGGAATCGCCGCATCCCAGGTGTAATCCACGCGGTAACGCCAGGTGCGGCAAGGAGAGAAAACCGCCTCGCCCTGGACCACCACCCCGTCACAGGGAAAGGAACCGGTGGGCAGGGCGCGGTGATCGTCGCCGGGGGCGATCGGCATGGCAGGATCCGGAAGCAGGGGTGAAGGCGCAGCCTACCCCGGCCTCGGAAAACCCCAACCAGGGGTCACCAGCGAATCTGATCGTAGGTCAAATCGGCGTTCAATTCCTGGCGGGCTACGCCGTCCTGGATGGCCTGGGCGGCGACGGCGGCGGCCACCGCCGGACCAACGCGGTCATCGAAGGGCGACGGAATGATGTGGTCCTTGTCGATGCCGTCCTTGGACATCAGACCCGCAATGGCCTGGGCGGCGGCCAGCTTCATGCCGGGGGTGATGCGCGAGGCGCAGACATCCAGGGCTCCACGGAAAATACCGGGGAAGGCCAGGACGTTGTTGATCTGGTTCGGGTAATCGCTGCGGCCGGTGGCCATCACCGCGACGTAGGGACCGGCCTGTTCGGGCATGATCTCCGGGGTCGGGTTGGCCATGGCGAAGACGATCGGGTCCCGGGCCATGTTTTTGAGGTCCTCGACGGTAATCATCCCCGGGGCTGACAGACCGACGAACAGGTCGGCACCCCGGATAACTTCGCTGACCGTCCCCTGGCGGCGTTCCGGATTGGTGTTCTTGGCGTACCACTCCTTCATCGAGTTCATGTTTTCGGTCCGGCCGTCGTAAATGGCCCCGGAACGGTCGCAGCCGATGATGTTTTTCACCCCGGCCGAGAGCATGATCTTCGAACAGGCAACGCCGGCGGCCCCAACGCCGCATACCACCACCGTCAGGTCTTCGAAGCGTTTATTGACCAGGGTCAGGGCGTTGGTCAGGGCGGCGAGCATGACGATGGCGGTGCCGTGCTGGTCGTCGTGGAACACCGGGATGCCGATGTCCTGCAGGCGGTCCTCGATCTCGAAGCAGCGGGGGGCGCTGATGTCCTCCAGATTGATGCCGCCGAAGGACGGGGCGATGGCCTTGACGATGGCCACGATTTCGTCGGTATTCTTGGTCGCGAGGCACAGGGGCACGGCGTCGACCCCGGCGAATTCCTTGAACAACTGGCCTTTGCCTTCCATCACCGGCATGGCCGCCTCGGGACTGATGTCCCCCAGGCCGAGAATTGCCGTGCCGTCACTGACCACCGCCACGGTATTGCGGCGGATGGTCAGGGTGTGGGACAGTTCCTTGCGGGCCCCGATGGCCAGGCACACCCGGGCCACGCCGGGGGTATAGGCCCGGGCCAGGTCCGACGGCGTCTCGAGGGCACTTTTGCCGACCACCGTTAGCTTGCCGCCACGATGGAGGGCAAAGGTGTTGTCGGTTACTGATTCGGCCTCGACCCCGGGAATGCGGCCCCGCAGGCTGGCGATGATGGTCCGCTGGTGGGCATGGTCCCGGGCATCAATGGTGATGTCGCGGGTGACTTCGGTGCGCGTTTCGCCAACGACCCGGATCTCCGAGAGGTTGCCCCCCAGATCTCCAATCAAGGTGGTCAACCGGCCCAGGGTGCCCGGCAAGTGGGCGATCCGGAAACGGACCGTGGCGCTAAACGCGGCGGAGGGATTGACCGTGGGGACGCTGTGGGACTGGGGGTGCGACATGCGAGGCTCCGGAAGGACGTTAAATCAAAGGCAGCGACAGCCGATGGGGCATTTCAGACTCTAAATCAGTGGAAAGGCCGGGGCGGTGGGAGGCATTCTAGCGACCCACCGAGGCTCCCAGAGATTCGAGACTGAACAGATGCCTCACTGGGTCACGGACGAACGGGAAGCGAAAGCATCCAAGGCCGAGGGGAACGGAGTCAGTACCCGGCGAAGAATGCCCTGGGTGGCCGCGATGGCGATGCCATAGTTCGTAATGGGCACCCCGGCGGCCCGACAGGTGGCAATGCGTGAGAGCACCTGACGTCGATTGGTGGTGCAGGCACCGCAGTGGATGACCAGTCGGTAGTCGGATAAATCCGCCGGGAAGTCGTTGCCAGAGGCATGCTCGACCCGCAGGTCGCAGCCGGCGTACTGGCGCAGCCAGCGGGGGATCTTGACCCTCCCGATGTCGTCACTGATGGCGTGGTGGGTGCAGCTTTCCGCCAGCAGCACCCGGTCCCCCGAACGCAGGGTCTCAATGCCGGCGGCCCCGGCGGCGAAGGCATCAAGGTCGCCCTTGGCCCGAGCCATGAGGATACTGAAGGAGGTCACGGGCACTCCCTCTGGAACATCCGCGACCACCTTCAAAAACGCCTGGCTGTCCGTGACCACCAGGTCTGGCGGCGACGACAGGCGACGCAGGGCTTCCGGAAGTTCCCGTTCCTTGACCACCAGACCCATGGCATCGCCATCGAGGAGGTCGCGGATGGTCTGGACCTGGGGCAGGATCAGGCGGCCCTTGGGGGCCTCCTTGTCGAGGGGCACCACCAGTACGACCAGACCGCCGGGGGGCACGAGGTCTGAGCAGATGACCGGGGCGGCAATCAGGGACTCGGGGGCCTTGGCGATGATCGTTTGGCGCAGTTCTTCGATGCCGGCACCCGTTACGGCACTGGTGGTCACCGTCGTCAGGCCCCGGGCCTTGAGGGCCGCGACCGACGACGGATGGAGGGTCGTGCGATCGCTCTGGGCGGCGACCACCACCACCGGGAGGTGACGGGCGGCACAGGTATCCAGGAGATGAGCGTCATGGTCGGCCCACGGCTCGCCCCCCAGGACCAGGACCGCCAGGTCGGTTTTCTCCAGTACCCGCAGGGTGCGTTCCTCGCGGGCGGCCCCCAGGGCCGTGGCATCCCCCAGACCGGCGGTGTCGATCAGCACACAAGGGCCGATGGGGAAGATCTCCAAGGGCTTTTCCACCGGATCGGTGGTGGTGCCCGGTTGGGCCGAGACAATCGACACCTGTTGACCCGTCAACGCATTGATGATCGAGGACTTCCCCGCGTTGGTGCGGCCGAAGATGGCGATGTGGATGCGGAGTCCGCGGGGGGCGGTGTTCATGGTCGGGGTCCTTTGGCAATCGGACGGTCGCCCAGGCGCAAAACGCGCTCGGGCCGGGTGAGTTCAGTCCAACGGGCGGCATCAATGCCGTGGCGGGCGGCGACCACGACCAGGGCTTCGCCGGTGGTGGCCTGCTCGGCGGCGATGGCGGTGGCGGCCTGGTAACCGAGGTCGCCCACCAGGGCCGTGACCAGGGCGGTGTCGGCCTGGGCATTGGCGGTAATTTGCTCGGGGACCAGGGTGAGACCGGGAATGCAGTCCCGGGCCAGGGCTCGGCAGGCATTGGCCAACAGGCCGAGGCTTTCAAGGAGGGTCTCCGCCAGCAGGGGCGCGAAGGGATTCAGTTCCAGGGACCCCAGGCCCGCGGCGTGGGCCAGGACCTGATGGTTACCCAGAACCCGCAGGGCCGCCTGGGTCGCCGCCTCGGGGACCACCGGGTTGATCTTGCCGGGCATCAGGGAACTGCCCGCCTGGCGGGCCGGGAGGTGCAGTTCCCCCAGGCCGCCCTGGGGGCCAGAGGACAGCAATCGTAGGTCGCCGCAGACTTTCAGCAGGGTGGTGGCGAGGGCGGTGGCGATGCCGTGGACCTCGACCAGGGCGTCCTGATTTTGCACCGCGTCCATGAGGTTCTCGGACCGGGCCAGATTGAGGCCGGTGACCGCGCGCAGGTCGTTGGTCACCGATAGGATGAAGTCCCGAGGAGCCCCAATGCCCGTGCCGACGGCCGTGCCCCCCAGGGCTACCACCCGCAGGCGTTCCTCACACTTGGACATCCGCCAGCGATCCCGGCCCAGGGCATCGGCCCAACAACCGGCCCGGCGGCCCATGGTGATGAGGACCGCGTCCATGCCCTCGGTGCGGCCGAGGCAGACTACCTCGGCCCAGGCCCGCTCGCGGTCCTGGCAGGCGTCCTGGAGGGCGGTGATGGCGACCTCCAGGTCCCGGACCAGCAGGATTCCGGCCACCCGCAGGGCCGCCTGGTAGGTGTCGTTGGTGCTTTGATGGAGGTTGAGGTGGCCGCTGGCGGTGATGCCCGCAGAGTCGCCGGGCTGGCCGCCCCGCAGGACCTGGGCGCGGTTGGCCAGCACCTCGCTGACCGCGAGATTGGTCGAGGTTCCAGCCCCGCCCTGGTAGGCGTCGATGGGCGGAATCCCTAGGCGACCATCGATCATCTCGGCACAGGCGGCTTCAATGGCTGGGGCTACCTCGGCGGGCAGGTGGCCGAGGCGAACGTTAGCCCGCAGGCAGGCCAGTTTCACCTGGGCATAGGCCCGGATCAGGGCCGGATGGACCGGCCGCCCAAGAATCGGATGGTTGGCCAAAGCCCGCTCGCCATGGATCCCGTGCAACGCCCCCTCCGGCACGGCGAGGTCGCCGAGCAGGTCGCGTTCAACGCGAGCGGGGGGGGGATTCATGACCAAGCCCCCTCACCAGTAAAGATCACGGGCTTTTTCGGCCGTGATCTGCACCAGGCGGGTGCGGATGCTCTCCTTCAGTTTGACATCCACGACCTTGGCGAGTTCGCTGGCGATCATCCGTTCGCCGGAAGCCCGGGTTTCGGGCGTGGCGTAGTCGCACAGGAATTCCTGGAAGGTGGTCAGGGCGTTGGGGGTGCAGAGTTTCTGGATGAAGCCGGGGATGGCGTACTCCATGAATACTTCGCCGGTCCGACCGGCCCGGTAGCAGGCGGTGCAGAAACTCGGCAGGTAGCCGTTCGAGGTCAGGTGCTGGATGACCTCGTCGAGGGTCCGGTTGTCGCCCAACTCGAACTGCTGGCGGGATTCCTTGCCGGCCTTGGGCTTCTGGACCATCACCTGGGCGTCGCCCTCCTCGACGTAGCCGCCGAGGTCGATCTTGGTTCCGGCGTCGATCTGGGACACGCCGAAGCCGAGGATCTCATTGCGCAGTTCCGCAGATTCACGGGCCGTCAGGATCATGCCGGTGTAGGGCACCGACAGGCGGAGGATGGCCACCAACCGTTTGAAGTCGTGGTCGCTGACGAGGTTTTTCGGGTCGTGTTCCACACCCTGGGCGGCCTTCAGACGGGGAAAGCTGATGGTGTGGGGGCCGACGCCGTGACGGTCCTTGAGGTACGCGGCGTGGGTCACCAGGCCCAGGACATCGAAACGCCAGTCGGCAAGGCCGAACAGGGCGCCGATGCCGAGGTCGTCGATGCCCGCCTCGAAGGCACGGGACAAGCCATCGAGCCGCCAGGCGTAATCGCCCTTGCGGGTCTTGGCCCCGTGGGCCTTGGCGTAGGCGCCATGGTGGTAGGTCTCCTGGAAAATCTGGAAGGTACCGATGCCCTCTTCCTTAATGATCTTGAAGCCTTCCACGTCCTGGGGCGCGGCGTTGATATTGACGCGGCGGATCTCGCCGGGCCGACCATCGACCTTGGGGTCCAGTTTGGTGGCATAGACCGTGCGAACCGATTCCGCGATGAAGGCGGGGTCGTAGCGGGGATGCTCGCCGAAGACCAGGATGGTGCGCTTGTGGCCGACGCTCTCCAACGCCCGCACTTGGCGGGCCAGGGCAGCAGAATCCAGTTCGCTGCGCTGAGCATCCTTGTTGGTGCTGCGGAAGCCGCAGTAGGTGCAGTCATTCACGCAGCGGTTGCCGACATAGATGGGGGCGAACAGGACGATGCGATTGCCGTAGACCGTCTCCTTCAGGCTGCGGGCGGCCGAGAACATCTCCTCGACCAATTCCGGCTGGTCGGCGGCCAGCAGCACGGCGGTTTCCTCGACCGCCAGGGGCGTCTTGGTCAGGGCCTTGGCGATGATCTCACGCACCCACACCGGATCCGGAGCGGGGCGGCCAATCAGGGATTCGATTTTGGCATCGTCGATGAAATCCCGGAAACCGGCGCTGGTGTCCATGGGCGGGAGCCTCAGCTTGGTGACAGCCTGGGGTTTGGCGGGGGTCTGGATCATGCGGCACCTCGGGTGGGATCAGTGATAGTCATAGCGGCCGTGCGACGTTGTTTGGGCGACTGGCCGGGGCCTTCGCCGACGGTCCGGCCGATGCGGGCGATGCGGCCGCGCAGGCACACATCGCACTCCTCGGCGGTTTCGTTCACGCAGGCCTTGTCGGGATACAGTTCGTAGAGGACGCGGTACTTGGGCGGGGTGAGATTCGGCATGATGACATTGCCGCCGCTCATCAGGCCCAGCTCGCGGCCCTGATCCTTGTCGATGGTCGCCAGGGCGGTGGTCGCCGGCAGGTTGGCATCCGGCACCAGCAGGCGGGCCAGGGCGACCATCTTGAGGGTCGTCAGGCGGTCGTTGAAAACCTGTTCAGTGGGTCCAGCGAAGGCTTCGATGTCCTGGGCCAGGGGCGTGGCCGGGTGGGGCAGCCACGGGCCGATGCCGATCATGTCGAGGTCGAGGGACTGGAAGGTCCGCAGGTCCTGCACCAGATCGTCCCAGGTTTGGCCGGGGATGCCGACCATCACGCCGCTGCCGATTTCATACCCCAGCCGGTCCAGCCGCCGCAGGAGGGCCAGGCGGTCGAGGGACGGGCAGTTGGGAGCCGCCGGATGGATGCGGGCGTAGATGGCGGGGTTGCTGGTTTCGAAGCGCAGCAGGTAGCGGTCGGCCCCGGCTTCACGCCAGCGGGTCAGTTCCTCGTCGGTCCGCTCCCCGAGGGACAGGGTCACGGCCAGGCCGGTCTCCTGTTTGATGCGGGTAATGCAACCGGCCACCATCGACGCCGTCAGGCCCGGATCCTCGCCGCCCTGGAGGACCACCGTCCCAAAGCCGAGGTCGAGGGCCCGGCGGGCGCAGTCGACGATCTCGTCAGCGGTCATGCGGTACCGCTCGATGGCCTTGTTATGGACGCTGATCCCGCAGTAGGTGCAGGCCCGGCGGCAGCGGTTGCTGACCTCGATCAGGCCCCGGAGGTGGACCTCCTCGCCCACATGGGCCCGACGGACCTGATCCGCCGCCTCCCACAGGGTCTCCAGGCGGGACTCGTCACGTTCGACGAGCCAGGTCCGGATATCATGGTCGGAGCGGAGTTCGATCATGGGGATTCCGGGTTCAGGTGGCGGCCCGGGCGGCCGGTTTAACCGCGGCTGCCTGGATGGCCGTGAGGGCGATGGTGAACACGATGTCGTCGACCAGGGCCCCGCGGCTCAGGTCGTTCACTGGCTTGGCCATGCCCTGGAGCATGGGGCCGATGCTGACGACATTGGCACTGCGCTGGACGGCCTTGTAGGTGACGTTGCCGGTGTTGAGGTCCGGGAATATCAGCACCGTGGCCTTGCCGGCGACCGCTGACTTGGGGGCCTTCGAACGGGCCACATCCATCTGGGTCGCGGCGTCGTATTGCAGAGGTCCGTCGATGGCGAGGTCAGGCCGTTTAGCCTTGGCCATGGCCGAGGCCTGCTTGACCAATTCGACGTCCGCACCGGTGCCGGACTCGCCGGTCGAGTAGGACAGCATGGCGACCCGGGCCGGGATGCCGAAGGCGATGGCCGACTCGGCGCTCTGGATGGCGATGTCGGCCAGTTGTTCCGAGGTGGGGTTGGGGTTCACGGCGCAGTCGCCGAACACCACCACCTGCTCCGGCAGGCAGATGAAGAAAATCGAGCTGACCAGGGAGCAGCCGGGGGCCGTCTTGATGAGTTGCAGGGCCGGACGAATGGTGTGGGCGGTGGTGTGGACCGCGCCCGACACCAGGCCATCGACCTCGCCCAGCTTGAGAAGCAGGGTGCCGGGCATGATGGTATCCGCCAGTTCCTGCTCGGCCTGGTCGCGGGTCATGCCCTTGGCCTTGCGGAGTTCCATCAGGATCGGAGCCAGGCGGGGCATCTCGGCCAGGTGGTCGATGATCTCGACATCATCCGGCAGGGTCACGCCGGCCTTGAGGGCGGCATCGCGGATCTCCTGGGGATTGCCGAGGAGGACGCAGCGGGCGATCTTGCGTTCGTGGCAAATCTGGACCGCTTTGAGGGTCCGGGGCTCGGTGCCCTCGGGCAGGACGATGCGCTTGTTAGCCTTCTGGGCCTCCTGGATCAGGCGGTGGCGGAAAGCCGGCGGGCTGAGACGGGTTTCCCGGGCATTGGCCGTCAGGGAGTCGAGCCACCCACGCTCCAGGTGCTCGGCGACACCGGTGGCGGCGTCCTGGATGCGTTCGCGGTCGTCGACCGGGATCTCCAGGTTCATGCGCTGAATGGCGGTGACGGCATCGAGGGCCTTGCCCGCCACCGTCCACACCGGGAGGGCTCCTGCGATGCCCCGGCACAGGGACAGGATGCGGGCGTCGGCTTGGACATCGCCAACCAGGATCAGGCCCGCGAGATTGAGCCCGTTGGCCGCCGAGGCGCTGGCAGCCAGGATCAGGTCGGCCCGTTCCACCGGGGCCACCAGCAACGTACCGGGACGCATGTCGACCAGGGCCTTTTCACAGGGCTGGCCAGCGAGGGCCAGGCTGTGAACCCGGCGGGAGGTATCCCCCGCCAGGACCGGATGGGCCCCAATGGCGGTGGCCACATCACCAAAACGGGGAACCGCCAGACCGGCATCGTAGGGAATCAGGCCCGCCAGGGGCATCCTGGCATCGGCAAAGGCAGTGGTGAGGGCCTTCGACACCGGAGCGAGGTCGCTGACCTGGGCATGCTCACCGACCACCCGGGCCGGCCGCACGAGGTTGGCGCGGTTGACGATCACCGCCGCCGGGCGATCGAGACGGAAGGCATGGGCGGCGATGGCAGCGGCGTCAGCGACCCGGCTGGCCTCCAGGCCGTGGGGCGTGGTCACCAGCACCAGATCGGCATCCAGGGCCTTGGCCATCAGGTTGTTGACCCGGGTGGCATAGACCGCCGCCTCGGTGGGGGCCAGGCCTTCGACCACCAGTACGTCACAATCCTGACCTGCCTGCAGACAGCGGGCGGCCACCAGTTCCATCAGGTCCTGATCCCGGTCGGCCCGCAGCAGGGCTTCGACCTCCGCCAGGCTGATGGGCTCCGGCGGACGGATCATCGACACCGCCCGAACAAAGGCGTTGGAGCGATCCTCACCACCATCCAAAGGCTGGGCGATGGGCTTGCAGAACCCGACCCGGACCCCCCGGCGATCCAAGGCGTGGACCAGACCAGTGGTGACGGTCGTCAGACCAACATGACGGGAAGCAGGGGCGGTGACCAGGGAGCGCATCGTCAGGTTCTCGCTTCAGGGGTGGATCAGGCGGCGACCAGGGCGGCGGTATCGAGAGCGATCATCAATTCTTCGTTGGTCGGCACGACCAGGGCGGTGGTCGCCCCGTCGGCGGTGATCCGGCCCCCGACCGAACGGCCATGGGCGCGGTTGCGGGTTTCGTCGACCCGGAAGCCGAAGACCGCCAACTGGTCCAGGATCTGGGCCCGGATCGGGGCGGCGTTTTCGCCGATGCCGCCGGTGAAGACCAGGGCGTCGATCCGGCCGAGGGGCACCGCCAAGCCGGCGATGGCCTTGGCGAGGCGGTAGACGAAGACCTCGACGGCCAGTTTGGCTCGGTCGTTGCCGTTCCCGGCCGCCTCCAGCAGGGTCCGCATGTCGTTCGACAGGCCCGACAGGCCCTGGAGACCCGACTGCTTATTGAGGGCATCGATGACCTTGTCAGCCGTGATCCCTAGGCGGGGGGCGAGGTAGCCGATCAGGGCGGGGTCCACATCGCCGGAGCGGGTGCCCATGACCAGGCCCTCCAGCGGGGTCAGACCCATGGTCGTGTCGACGCTCTGGCCGTCCTTGATGGCGCAGGCGCTGCAACCATTGCCAAGGTGAGCAACGATAGTCCGGCACTGGTCGTAGGGCCGACCGAGCTGCTCGGCCGCTTGGCGGCTGACGAAGCGGTGGCTGGTACCGTGAAAGCCGTAGCGACGGGCGTGGTGTTCTTCGTACCAAGACCAGGGTACGGCGTAGAGATAGGCTTGGCGGGGCATGGTCTGGTGGAAGGCGGTGTCGAACACCGCGACCTGGGCCAGGCCCGGGAAGAGGACGGCCCCCAACTCGATGCCCACCAAATTGGCGGGGTTGTGCAGGGGTCCGAGGGGAATGCAGTCGCGAATACCGTCGACGACCGTGGCATCGACGATCCGGGAGGCGCTGAAATGCTCACCGCCGTGGACGACCCGGTGGCCGATGCCCCGGATGCCCTCAGCCAGGCCGAGTTCTCGCAGGACGCTGACGATGGTTTCCAGAGCCGCCTTATGATCGGCTCCGGGGATGGCGCGTTCGGCTTTGACGCCCGCCATTTTCCAACCGAGGGTCGCCTGGGGCGAACCGATGCGCTGGGCGAGGCCGGCAATGACCTCCTGTCCGCTGGCGGTATCCATGACGGCAAACTTGGCCGAGGAACTGCCGCAGTTGAGGACGAGGATCTGCATGGTGATTTCCAATCTTCTCTAAAGGCGTTTTGACAGCCGAACCACAGATGGACACAGATGGACACAGATGCAGGCGTTCATCCGTCTTGCACCGATTGATGAACTCAGTCGAGATCATCGATGCCTTCGGGAATTCCTTACATCACGTTATCAAATCTGTGTCCATCTGTGTCCATCTGTGGTTCTTCAATCCCAGGAACACTCAGCGCTGATAAGTCGGCCGCACCTTGTAGTGAGTGTGCAGCAGGTGGTGCGACTTTTCCGACAGCGGCTTGTCCAGGTAGGTCCGGTACAGTTCCTGGATGTACGGGTTTTCGTGGGAATTGCGCCACACGCCCGCCGTATCCTCGCTGTAGAGACCCTTGGCCCGGGCCAGGCGCACCTCGTCGGTGACGCCATAGGGCTGACCACCACCGCCGACACAGCCGCCGGGGCAGGCCATGACCTCGATGAAGTGGTAGGGCAGGGGCTCGCCCTTGGCCTTGGCTTCCCGCACCTTGTTGACCACCATCTCGACATTGCCGAGGCCGTGGGCGATGGCGATCCGGACCTCATGGCCGGCGACGTTGAGGGTCGCCTCCTTGATGCCCTTCAGGCCACGGGTGGCCTCGAACTCGACCTTGCCGAGCTTCTCGCCGGTCACCATGTGGACCGCCGTGCGCAGGGCCGCTTCCATCACGCCGCCGGTGGCGCCGAAGATGGTGCCGGCACCCGAGTAGGCACCCAACAGGTGGTCGGGCTGGGATTCGGGGATCCAGGCGAAGTCGATGCCGGCCTGCTTGATCATCCGCGCCAATTCGCGGGTCGTCAGGCTGACATCCACGTCCTGCATGCCGGAGGACGCCATGTCTTCATTGCGCTTGATCTCCATCTTCTTGGCGGTGCAGGGCATGATCGAGACCATGAAGACCTTCTTCGGGTCCAGATTATTGCGCTCGCAAAAGTAGGTCTTGGCCAGGGCCCCGACCATTTCATGGGGCGATTTGCAGCTGGAGAAGTGACCGATCATATCGCTGTGGTACTTCTCCATGAAGTCCACCCAGGCCGGGCAGCAGCTGGTGATCAGGGGCAGTTCACCCTTGCCGTTGGCGAAGCGCTCGACGAACTCTGAAGCTTCCTCAAGAATCGTGAGGTCGGCACCGAAGTTGGTGTCGAACACGTACTTGAAGCCCATTTGGCGCAGCGCGGCGTAGGTCTTGCCCGTGAGGTTGGCGCCGGGGGCGAAGCCGAAGGCCTCACCGATGGCGACGCGCACCGCCGGGGCGATCTGCACCACGCAGATGGCGTCCGGATCCTGCAGTTTATCCCACACGATGCCGCTTTCGTCGTGCTCGACGATGGCCCCCGTGGGACAGTGGGCCGAACATTGACCACAGGAGACGCAGGGCGACTCGTTGAGCGGGATGTCACCGGCGGTGGCGATCCGGGTGTCGATACCGCGATCCAGGAACGACAGGGCCCACACGTTCTGCTTGTCTTGGCAGACCTGCACGCACCGGCCGCAGCTAATGCACTTGCGGGGATCCAGCTCGATGGTGCCGGTGGAGCAATCCTTCGGCAGATCCGGGGTGATATTCGGCAATTCCTCGCGGCGGATGCCGAAGTCCTGACACAGGGTCTGCAGTTCGCAGTCGCCGCTGCGGCCGCAGGTCAGGCATTCATTAGGATGCTTGCTCATCATCAATTCGAGGATGGTGCGGCGGACGCCGACGATCTCGGGATCATGGGTGAGCAGGTCCATGCCGGCTTCGACCGGCGTGCAGCAGGCCCGCAGCATGCGGCCGTTGGACTTATTGCGGACGACACAGATGCCGCAGGCGGCGGTGTGATCGAGGTCCGGGTGCTTGCACAGCACCGGGATCTTGATCGCAAGCCGTTTGGCGGCGTCGAGGATGGAGGTGCCCTCCGGGATCTCGACGACATTACCGTTGATGGTGGCGGTGATCATGGGTCGTAGTCCTCAGTTCGCCTTGCAGGGGGAATCATGGCCGCAGGAGCAGCCGCCTTTGGCGCCGTCCTTGCAGTTCAGGCGCTCGTCGAATTCCTCGCGGAAATAGCGGAGGCCGGAGAGCACCGGATTGGGCGCGGTCTGCCCGAGGCCGCACAGCGACCCCTTTTGCATGGCCAGGGCCACCCGCTTGATCATCGTCACGTCGGCTTCGCTGCCCTTGCCTTCGCGGATCTTGTCCAAAAGCAGCAGGAGTTGCTTACCGCCGATGCGGCACGGCGCGCACTTCCCGCAGGATTCGTCGACCGTGAAGTCGAGGTAAAAGCGTGCGATATCGACCACCGAGTCGTCCTCGTCCATCACGATCAAGCCGCCCGAGCCCATGATCGAGCCCAGTTGCTGGAGATGCTCGTAGGAGATCGGGGTGTCGAAATGCTCGGCGGGGATCAGACCGCCCGAGGGACCACCAGTCTGAATGGCCTTGATCGGGGTGCCGCTGCCGCTGCCGCCCCCGACGTCGAACACCACTTCCCGGAGGGTCATGCCCATGGGAACCTCGACCAGACCGCTGTTCTTGAGCTTGCCGGTCAGGGCGAAGACCTTGGTGCCCTTGGACTTCTCGGTGCCCATTGAGGCGTACCACTTGCCGCCCTTGATGATGATGCGGGCGATGTTGGCCAGGGTTTCCACGTTGTTGATGCAGGTCGGCTGGTTCCACAGGCCCTTGATCGCCGGGAACGGCGGGCGGGGGCGCGGGGTGCCGCGTTTGCCTTCGATGGAGGCGATCAGGGCCGTTTCTTCGCCACATACGAAGGCGCCGGCGCCGAGACGGATCTCGCAGTCGAAGTTAAAGGAGGTGCCGAGGATGGCCTTACCGAGAAGCCCCGCCTTGCGGGCATCCTTGATGGCTTTTTCCACCCGTTCCACGGCCAAGGGATACTCGGCGCGGATGTAGAAGATGCCCTGGTTGGCACCCATGGCGAAGGCACCAATCATCATGCCTTCAATGACGGCGTGGGGATCGCTCTCCAACACGCAGCGGTCCATATAGGCACCCGGGTCGCCCTCATCGCCGTTGCAGATGATGATCTTGTTGTCGCCGACGGCGTTACGGGCGATGCCCCACTTGGTAGCCGTCGGGAAACCCGCACCGCCCCGGCCGCGCAGGCCGCTGTCGCGGATTTCCGCCAGAACCTGGTCGGGAGACATGCTGGTCAGGACCTTCGAGGCGGCGACGTAGCCATCGCGGGCCAAGTAGTCGTCGAGGCGTTCCGGGTCCACCAGGCCGGCATTGGCGAGGACAATCTTGATCTGCTTTTTGAAGAATGGGATGTCGAGGGGCAGGATGAATTTGGCCAGCTCCCCCAGTTCGGGAACCCCACCATTCAGTTGGGGCGCGATGTAGTCCTTGATCAGGGTCCGGGCACTGTCGACCGTGACTTCCTTGAACAAGACATCCTCCGAGGTGCCCTGACGGCTGACCCGGATGAGGGGTCCGAGGCTGCACAGGCCCATACAACCGGTGGGGACGACCTCGACTTTTTCTGCGGCTCCCGCCGCCGCCAGTTCCTCATTGAGGGCGTCCTGGATCGAGATGGCGCCGGAGGAGATGCAACCGGTGCTGTCGCAGCAGAAGAGGCGGAAGGCATAGGCCTGCTGCTCGGCGGCGCGGGCCTGGGCCTTGATAGTGATTTCTTCGGGTTTCATGGGGGTTCCTCAGACCTTGGCCGCGGCTGCATCAGCCGTCAGAACTTTGTCGATGACGTCGCCGACATCAGCAGGCTTGAGCTTGCCGAAGACCTTGCCGTTGACGATGACCGCCGGGGCGATGCCACAGCAGCCGATGCAGCGCACCCCCTGGAGGTGCCAGAGCTTGTCCGTGGTGGATTCGCCTTCTTTGCACCCCAGTTGGGCCGAGAAATTGGCCAAGATGTCGCCGGACCCCTTGAGGTGGCAGGCGGTGCCGGTGCACACCGAGACCACGAACTTGCCGGGGGCCGACGTCTTAAAGTAGTTATAGAAAGTGAGGACCTCGTAGATGCGGGCCACCGGGACGCCAATCTGGGGCGCCAACTTGAGGGCCACATCCCGGGGGACGTAGCCATAGGTCTCTTGGACCTCATGGAGGGCCATGATCAAGGAGCCGCGTTTGGCCCTCCAGCGCTTGGCGATGATTGCCGTCTGGTCGGAGGGTGCTGCGGGCTTGCCGGGCGCCGCCGGCTGAGCGAGAACCGGTTTGGCGGGCGCAGCGGGCTGGTCGTTGGTGGACATCGGGAGGTTCCTCGGGGTAGGTCAGGCGAGGGCCAGGGCGCCGGTGGGGCACTCATCAACGCACTTGCCGCAGTCGATGCAGCCCTCGCCGATGATGGCCTTGTCGTCGGGAACGGTGATGATCTCGGTGGGGCAGGCGGCGACGCAGGCCGAGCAGCCAGTGCAGAGGTCATTATTGACGGTGGCGGGCATGACGAATTCCTCCAGGAGGGATGGGGAACGGGTTCGGATGGGTCTGCGGCCGAACGTAGGTGGATGTCCCTGGCCCGCTGGTTTGAAATCCTGATTTGTGGGTGGTATACCAAAAACAGATAAAAAGGTTTTGTAATATGCATACATCTAAACATCCTCGCCATTAAGGATGTGCAGATACGGAAGTCCCCCATGGTACGGCCTGACCGAGGCTCCCAGGAGTACCCATGGCCGAGAATTCCCTCTTCCGCTGTATGGATGGTAACGAGGCCGCTGCGTCGGTGGCCCACCGTTGCAGCGAAGTCATTGCCATCTATCCCATTACCCCCTCGTCCAACATGGGCGAACTTGCCGATGAGTGGGCTGCCAAGGGCAAGCCCAACCTCTGGGGCCAGGTTCCGTCCATCATGGAGATGCAGTCCGAAGGCGGTGCTGCCGGCACCTGCCACGGCGCGGTGATGACCGGGTCCCTGACCACAACCTTCACGGCGTCCCAGGGCCTCCTGCTGATGATCCCGAACATGTATAAGCTGTCGGGCGAATTGACGCCGACGGTCTTCCACGTGTCGGCCCGCTGTCTGGCGACCCACGCCCTGTCGATTTTCGGCGACCACAGCGACGTGATGAGCATCCGCTCCTGCGGCTGGGCCCTGCTGGCCTCCAGCAATGTCCAGGAAGCCCATGACATGGCGGCCATCGCCCATGCGGCGACCCTCAAGGCCCGCATTCCGTTCATGCACTTCTTCGATGGCTTCCGCACCAGCCACGAAGTGTCCAAAATGACCGTCCTGAGCGACGATCAGTTGCGGCAGATGATCGATGAGGACGCCATCACCGCCCATCGCGAGCGGGGCCTGAGCCCCGACCGGCCGATGATCCGGGGTACGGCCCAGAATCCCGACGTGTTTTTCCAGGGCCGTGAGGCCTGCAATCCCTGGTACGACGCCTGTGCCGGGATCGTCAGTGCCGAAATGGACCGCTTCGCGAAAATCACCGGCCGTCAGTACCACCTCTTCGATTACGTCGGGGCCCCCAACGCCGAGCGGGTCATCGTGATCATGGGTTCCGGCGCGGAAACCGCCGTCGAAACCGCCAAGGTCCTCGTCAAAGCCGGGGAAAAGGTCGGCGTCTTAATTGTCCGCCTGTACCGCCCCCTGGCGGTGGAGGCCTTCCTCAAGGCCCTGCCGATCAGCGCCACCAAGATCGCGGTCCTGGATCGCACCAAGGAACCCGGCGCCAGCGGCGAACCGATGTTCCTGGATGTGGTCACGGCCCTGGCCGAAGCAAAGCGCCAGGCCGAGGTCATCGGCGGTCGTTACGGTCTGTCGTCCAAGGAGTTCACGCCGGCGATGGTCAAGTCCGTCTTCGACGAACTGGCCAAACCCCAGCCCAAGAAGCGGTTCACCGTCGGTATCAACGACGACGTCACCCACCTCTCGCTGACCTACGACCCGGCCTTCAGCATTGAATCGCCCCAGGCGACCCGCTGCGTGTTCTTCGGTCTGGGGTCTGACGGCACCGTCGGCGCCAACAAAAACAGCATCAAAATCATCGGCGAGGAGACGGACAACTGGGCCCAGGGCTACTTCGTCTATGACTCGAAGAAATCCGGCTCAGTCACGGTTAGTCACCTGCGCTTCGGACCGGATCCGGTGCGGGCCCCCTACCTGATCGAACGGGCTGGCTTCGTGGCCTGCCACTTCCAGCGCCTCATGGATCGCCTGGATGTGCTGTCCTGCGCCCAGCCCGGCGGCACCTTCCTGCTGAACTCCAGCTTCCCCCCGGAAGCCGTGTGGAGCAGCCTGCCAACCCAGGCCCAGCGGCAGATCGTCGACAAGAAACTGCGGTTTTTCGTCATCAACGCCACCCAGGTGGCGGTGGCCAACGGCATGGGCAACCGCATCAATACCGTGATGCAGACCTGCTTCTTTGCCATCTCGGGCGTTTTGCCCAAGGACCAGGCGATTGCCAAGATCAAGCAGTCCATCGAGAAAACCTACGCCAAGCGCGGCGCCAGCGTGGTGCAGAAGAACTTCCAGGCGGTGGATGCCTCCTTGGCCCACCTCCACGAAGTGACGGTGCCCGGCACCGTGACCTCGACGGTGGACCTGCTGAAGCCGGTCCCCGATGCCGCCCCGGCCTTCGTGCGGGATGTCCTCGGGCCGATGATCAGCGCCGTGGGCGACAGCCTGCCCGTCAGCGCCATGCCCGCCGACGGCACCTTCCCCACGGGCACCACCCAGTGGGAGAAACGGGCCCTGGCCGAGAACATCCCGGTGTGGGATGAGGCGACCTGTATCCAATGCGGCAAGTGCACCATCGTCTGCCCCCATGGCTGCCTGCGGGCCAAGGTATTTGACGATACCGCCAACGTGCCCAACGGTTTCAAGGCCATCAAGGCCAGCGGCAAGGACTTCCCCGGCAAGAAGTTCACCATCCAGGTCAGCCCCGACGACTGCACCGGCTGTACCCTGTGCGTCGAAGCCTGCCCGGCCAAGAACAAGAGCCAGGTGGGCCGCAAGGCCATCAACATGGCCCCGGAAGCCGAAGCCGCCCCCGCCGAGCGGATCCGCTGGGAGGCCTTCCAGGCCCTCCCGGATATCGACCGCTCCCTGGTCAAGGCCAACACCGTCAAGGGCAGCCAGTTGCTGCGGCCCCTGTTCGAGTTCAGCGGCGCCTGCGCCGGCTGCGGTGAGACGCCCTATGTGAAACTGCTGTCCCAGTTGTACGGCGACCGCCTGGTGATCGCCAATGCCACGGGCTGCTCGTCGATCTATGGCGGCAATCTGCCGACCACCCCCTGGGCCAAGGATGCCAACGGTCGCGGCCCGGCCTGGGCCAACAGCCTGTTCGAGGACAACGCCGAATTCGGCCTGGGCATGCGCCTGTCCCTCGACCACCAGAAGGGCCATGCCGTCCAGTTGCTGCGCTCCTTGGAAGGCCAGTTGGCCGGCGTTCCCGTCGGTGAATTGATCGAGGCCCCGCAAAAGGACGAAGCCGGCATCACCGGCCAGCGCATGCGGGTCGCCCTCTTGAAGCAGCGCCTGGCGACCGTGCCGGGGGTCGAAGCCAAGCGCCTGCTGGCGGTGGCCGATAGCCTCGTCGATCGCAGCGTGTGGATCCTCGGCGGTGACGGTTGGGCCTACGACATCGGCTTCGGCGGCCTCGACCATGTGCTGGCTTCCGGCGAGAAGGTCCGGGTCCTGGTCATGGATACGGAGGTCTACTCGAACACCGGCGGTCAGGCCTCGAAATCGACGCCCCGTGGGGCGGTGGCCAAGTTCGCGGCCAAGGGCAAGGCGACGCCGAAGAAGGATTTGGCGCTGATGGCCATGTCCTATGGCTACGTCTATGTCGCCCGCATCGCCATGGGGGCCAACGATGCCCAGACGGTGAAGGCCTTTGCCGAGGCGGAGGCCCACGATGGCCCGTCCTTGATCATCGCCTACAGCCACTGCATCGCCCACGGCATCGACATGCGCAAGGGCTTGGAGCAGCAGAAGTTGGCCGTGCAGTGCGGCCACTGGCCGCTCTACCGGTTCAACCCGGATGCGCCCCAGCCCATGACCCTCGATAGCGGTGCACCAACGATTTCGTTGGAGACCTACACCCAAAACGAAGGCCGTTACCGGCTGGCCGCCGGGGACGGGGGCAGCCTAATGGCCTCCGCCCGGACGGACCTCGCGGCCCGCCTGTTGGCGACCAAACGGTATGTGACCACCGAGACTGCCAACCCGGCTGCCGCCGGTGAGGCCAAGCCTGTGCAGGGGAATGTCCCATGAGTGCGCCCGACCTGTCCACCTCCTACCTCGGCCTGAAACTGGCCAATCCCCTGGTGTTGGCGGCATCGCCCTACACCAAACGGGTCGAGAACGCCATCGCCGTGGCCGAAGCCGGCATCGGCGCCATCGTCATGCACTCGATCTTCGAGGAGGAGTACCTCCATGCCGAAGCCGAGCTGGACCAGACCCTCTCCCGGGGCATCGACAGTTTCGCCGAGGCGACCTCCTACCTGCCGGAAACCGGCGTCGAGGCCCCCTCCCCCCGCCGCTACGCCCAGTTGCTGTCCTCCATCAAGCAGGCCGTGCGGGTGCCGGTGATCGGTTCCATCAACGGCAGCAGCGAAGGCGGCTGGCTGGACTACGCCGAAATGATCCAGGACGCCGGGGCCGACGCCCTGGAACTCAATGTCTATTACCTATCCGCCGGGTCCTCCTCGGCGGCCGAGGTCGAAGACACCTACCTGAAGCTGGTGACGGCGGTCCGCCGCCGGGTGAAGATCCCCCTGGCGGTCAAAATCGGTCCGTTCTTCACCGCCCTGCCGGCCTTCAGCCAGCGGCTGGTAGCGGCAGGGGCCGATGGCCTGGTGCTATTCAACCGCTTCTACCAGCCGGATATCGACATCGATACCCTGTCGGTGGTGCCGAAACTGAACTTCTCGACCAGTGACGACCTGCGCCTGCCCCTGCGTTGGGCGGCGATCCTGTCGCCCCAACTCAAGGCCGACATCAGCATCAGCGGCGGCGTCCACAGCCACCAGGACGTGCTGAAGTCCCTCCTGGTGGGGGCCAGCACCACCCAGTTGGCGGCCGAACTCCTGCAAATGGGCCCAAGCCGCATCCCCCTGATCCTCAAGGACCTGGAAGCCTGGCTGACGGAACACGAGTACGATTCCGTCGAACAGCTCCAGGGGTCGATGTCAGCGGCCTCGGTCGCGGATCCGACGGCCTTCGAGCGGTCGAACTACCTCAAGGCCCTGCGGTCCTACGACGACCGCCTGCCCTAAGGCGTCGCCCTTCGACGGCCGCATCCATCCCCGGGGGTCCCTGACCCCCGGGGATGTGCTTTTGGCGGCCCACGACTAGAACACGCCCCGTCATGAACGCCCTCAAGATCACCCTCCTGGCCCTCATCGCCATCCTCCTGGTGGTGGTGGTCGTGGACCGCAGCCGTCAGCCCGCGCAACTCGGCGAGCTGAACCGCACCCTCCAGGCTCTGACCGAAGCCAGCCGCGCCCAAACCGATGAATTGAAGGCCCTGCGCCAGCAGGTGGCGAGTCGGCCGACGACCCCGGACCCCGGACCCCGGACCCCGGACCCCAGTTCAGGCAACGGCAACCCCGCCCTCGGCGCTAACTTCCTGATGCCCTACGACCGCTCCCGCTATCACCCGGAGTGGCAGGGCGGCACCCTGCGGTCCTTCGCCTCCAGCCCCAAGGGCCTCAACCCGTTCCTCGACAACAGTTCGGAAACCAGCGAGGTCCACGGCCTGTGCAACGACAGTCTGGCGGACCGCCCAGCCTGGGCCCCGGAAAAGTGGATGGCTGGCCTCGCGGAATCCGCCGTCATCACCGACGACTACCGCACCTACACCTTCCGCCTGCGCAGCGGCGTCACCTGGCAGCGCCCGGCCTGCGCCCGGGACGACGCCTTCGCCTGGCTGCGGGCCGAGGTGCCCCTGACCAGCGCCGACTTCGCCTTCGCCCTGCGCATCGTCCTCGATCCCGCCGTCGACTGCCCCCAGGTGCGGACCTACTACGAAGACCTCGAAAAATTCGAGACGCCCGACGACCGGACCCTGATCCTGCGCTGGAAGCGCCCGGTCTACACCAGCCTGGCCTCGTCCCTCGGCCTGTCGCCCCTGCCCCGCCACATCTATGGCCGCAACCGCGACGGCACGCCGATCCCCGAGGCCCAAATCGGCATCCAGTTCAACAAGCACTGGTTTGATGACCTCAAGGGCGTGTGCGGCGTCGGCCCCTTCCAGGTCGTCGAATACCAACAAGACAAGATCCTGCGGCTGGAACGCTACCCCGGCTACTGGGGCGTGCCCAGCCGCCATGTCGACCGCATCGAATGGATGCTCGACGTGAAGCAGCCGGATCCACAGCTCATCGCCTTCAAGAACGGCCAGGTCCAGGCTTTCGGCCTGTCACCCCTCAAGTTCAAATCCGAGGTCCTGGACCGCAAGGAACCGCGTTTCGCCGCCGTCGATCCCGCCAATCCCAAGGCCGGCCGCAGCGGTGAACTGGGCTGGGAACGGACCAAGCGCCTGGCGTTCTCGTACCTCGGCTGGAACCAGCGTCGCCCCCTGTTCGCCGATAAGCGGGTACGCCAGGCCATGGCGATGGCCTTCCCCAAGGAACGGATTATCCGCGATGTGTTCTACGGCCTCGGCCAGCCCATCTGTTCGGATGTCCACCCCGACCACACGGCCTACAACCGCAGCCTGGTGCCCTGGCCCTACGACCCGGCCCGGGCCAAGGCACTTCTGGCCGAGGCGGGTTGGACGGACCATGACGGCGACGGTTTGCTGGACCGCACGATCAACGGCACCTCCATGCCCCTGACTTTTGCCATCAAGTATTACGCAAACTCCCCCGAGTGGGACAACACCCTGAGCATCTTCCGCAACGAACTGAAGGCGCTCGGTATCGGCCTGGACCTCCAGACCTACGAATGGAAGGAGATGATCCGCATTTACGAAGACCGCGACTTCGACGCCGTGGTCGGTGGCTGGGGCATGTCCCTCGATATCGACTATTTTCAGCTGTGGCACAGCAGCCAGGCCGATGTGCCCTCGGGCAGCAACCACTGCGGCTTCAAAAACCCCCGGGTTGATGAACTGGCGGACCGCCTGCGCACGACCTTCGAGGCCGAAGCCCGCAACGCCATCATCCGGGAGATCCAGGTCATCCTCCACGAAGAGCAGCCCTACCTCTTCTTCCGTAGCACCGAAGGCATCTTCACCTGGCAAAACCGCCCCCCGGGCGGCAAGCCCGTGGAAAAAGACCGCTGGTTGGCCGGGGTGGTCGAAGACCTCGACGGACTGCACCCCCTCCGCAACCGGGCCCAGGTGTCCTGGCACTTCGTGCAGCCCTAGGCACCCGCGATGACCGGCTACCTGCTCCGGCGTATGCTGTTCCTGATCCCGACCTTTATCGGGATCGTGATCATCAATTTCGCCGTGCTGCGCCTCCAGGGCGGGACCCTGGCCGAGGAACTGTCCCAGGGCACCGGCGAGGCCGCTGGCGAACGCCGCCAGCAGGCCGCCGCCCAGCGGTATGAGAACTACCTCGACCGCTTCCGGCGCAGCGGCAACGATCTGCCGGTGTTGATCAACCTTCGGGGATTCCTGACCAAAGCCGACTTGGAGGCCGACCTGCGGGCCCTCCAACCGGGCAGCGGCCTCAAGGACTCCGAACGCAACCGCCGGGAGAAGGACCTGTGGCTCCTCGGCCCGGCGGCCGTGCGGCCCCTGGCCGAGATTGTGGCGGACCCAGCCCTGGCGGCCCTCCACCCGACGGCCAGCCAAGCCCTGACCCTGTGCGCCTACACCAGCGTCGAACCCCGGGCCGCCACCACCCTGCCGCCCCCGGTCCTGACGGCTATTCAGGAGCGCAATCGCCGCCTGCGGGAGCTGGTGATGGATCCCCGGGATCCCGTCACCGCCGACGCCAACCGCCAGGCCCTGGTGGCCCTGGCCCAGGATCCGGCCTACAACCGGGACGACCGCTGGCGGAATGTCCTCCTGCACACCGGCTTTACGGATTTCTGCCGCCGCCTGGTGACCGGCGACCTCTATTCCGAAACTAAGAAACGCTACGTCTTCGAGGTCATCGCTGAACGCTGGAGCGTGACCTTCTGGCTCAACACCTCCAGCATTCTGATCGCCTGGGCGGTGGCGGTGCCCCTTGGCATCCGCTCGGCCCGCCGGGTCAGCTCCCTGGAAGATCGCGTGACCACCGAGTCCCTGTTCGTCCTGTGGTCCGTGCCGTCATTCTTTGTCGGCACCCTGCTCCTGCACCATTTCTGCACCGCCGATGCCGGGGGCCAGGCGTGGTTCCCCAACAAGGGCCTGTCGTCCCCCGACAGCCTGTGGTGGTCGACGCCCGCTTACCTCCTCGATGTCCTGTGGCATGCGGCGTTGCCCCTGGTGACCCTCAGTTACGCCAGTTTCGTCAGCCTGTCCCGCTACCTGCGGGCCGACCTGCTGGAACAACTGCACGCCGACTATATCCGCACCGCCCGGGCCAAGGGCGCCGATGACGACCGGGTGGTCTACCACCATGCCCTGCCCAATAGCAGCCTGACCATGATCACCCTGTCCGCCGGCCTGCTGTCGGAACTCTTCAGCGGCGTCCTGCTGGTGGAGTTGATCTTCTCCATCAACGGCCTGGGGTGGCTGCTATTAGATGCCGCCCTCCAGCGGGACGCGCCCCTGATCATGGGCGCGACGGTGATCCAGGTCGGCCTGCTGCTGGTCGGCATCCTGATCGCCGACTTGCTGTACGCCGTGGCCGACCCCCGCATCCGGAGCCGGTATGCCTGATCCCGTCCTCAATCCCTGGCGGGTGGCCTGGGCCCGGACTGGCGTGCGCTTCGGCGTCACCCTGGTGACCCTGGTAGCTCTGGCGGGGATCTACGCCCCCTTCCTGGCCGGCGAGGTCGCCCTGGTGTGGCGCGATGACCAGGGCTGGTCCTTTCCCGTGCTGGCGGACCTCTTCAACCGCCGCAGTTACGGCAAACCCCACGACCTGGTGTTCAACATCGCGGGGCTCCTGCTGCCGTTCCTGGTGATCGGCGGAGTCCTCCTGCGCCATCGCCTGGGCCTGGGGCGGAGGATCGTCGGCAGCGTCGCCCTCCTGGTGCTGGCGGTGACCCTGTGCGCCGCCCCCTGGCCCGGTGGGGCCCTGTGGCGCGACCGTCCCCTGGCCCCGGAAACCCTAGCCCAGCGAGACCGGGCGACCGTCGCCGTGTTCCCGGTGGCCGCCTTCCGCGCCGATACCCCGGTGCCCGGCGCGGCCCTCCTACCGCCCCTCAGCCGCGACGCGGCCAGCGGCCACCGTTTCTGGCTGGGCACGGATTCCGCCGGAAAGGATGTGCTGGCCCAAATGGTCACCGGGGCCCGCATCAGCCTGACCATCGGCATCCTGGCCACCGGCCTGTCCCTGCTGATCGGCACCCTGATCGGGGCCATCAGCGGCTTCTTCGGTGGCTGGATCGACCTCCTGCTACAACGCCTGGTCGAGATCATGATGTGCTTCCCGACCTTTATTTTGGTGCTGTCGGTGGTCGCCGTCATGGGTCGGGACATTTTCGTGATCATGACCGTCATCGGCCTGACGGGCTGGGCTGGAACAGCCCGCTTGGTGCGCGGGGCCTACCTCGCGGAATCCGTGCGCGACTATGTGTTGGCGGGCCAAAGCCTGGGGCTGTCCAACACCCGCCTGATGTTCCGCCACATCCTGCCCAACGCCCTCGCCCCCCTCCTGATCAGCGCCACCTTCGGCGTCGCCGGGGCCGTCCTCGCCGAAAGCGGCCTGTCCTTCATCGGTCTGGGCGACCCCGCCGTCGCCACCTGGGGTGCCCTCCTCGAACAGGGCCGCCAAAATATCCGCTACGCCTGGCTGATCTATGTCCCCGGGATCGCCGTCTTCCTCCTGGTCACCGCCCTCAACCAAATCGGCAACGGTTTGCGCGAGGCCATGGATCCAAGGCATGGGTAAACGTCCGGGGTCCGGGGTCCGGGGTCCGGGGTCACGCGAGGGCGTTACTCGCTGCCGATTCCCACGCCCCGAAGAACCCGATCATTCTCCCTGATCCTGTCTTTGACCCC
>CAIUVD010000144.1 GCA_903902515.1 uncultured Planctomycetota bacterium
CGGACCCCGGACCCCGGACCCCGGACCGATGCCTCACTCGCCCAACACCTTCACAAACTCAAACTGCCCGTTCTTGACCGTATTCCCGCTGGCCAACTTGAGGGTCGTGTCGCCGTTGCGATCGAAGGACCAGGTGCCGAGGACGCCGTGGAAGTCCCGGGTCTGGGCCACGGCGGCGGTAATGGCGGCGCGGTCATTGGTCTTGGCCCGGGCGATGGCATCGAGAACTACCGAGGCGGCTTCATAGCCGTAGGCGGCGTAGGCTTCGGGCTCGGCGTTGAAGGCCTTGCGGTACTCCGCAACGAACTCGGCGCCCTTGCCGGTCAGACGCTCAGGAGGCACGCCACCGAAGGTGATATAGGTGCGGCCTTCCAGGGCAGCGGCACCAGCGGCCTCAATGAAGGCCTTTTCGAAGCAGCCATCGGGCACCATGTAACGGACTTTGGCCAGACCCCCGGCCAGGAGGTCCTTGGCCAATTGCCCGGCATTGGTCTGGGTGGTGCCGCCGAAATACACCAAATCCGCGCCGGAAGCGCGGATCTTGGTGACCAGGGAACGGTAGTTAGCGGCCTTGCCGTCGATCCCTTCGACGCCGACGATCTGAATGCCCTTCTGGGGCGCCGCCGTCTGGAAAATATCCGCCAAGCCCTTGCCGTAGAGTTCCCGGTCGTGGAGGACGAAGGCCTTCTTGACGCCCATTTCGGCCGCCCAGGCGGCCCCGACGCTCCCCTGCACATCATCTGCTGGAACTACCCGGAAGTAGGTCACCTTGCCGCTCGGGCGGTAGCAATCGGGCTCGGTTTTCTCGCCCAGGCCGGGTTTGGTCAGGCCGGTGTAGGTGTTGCCGGGGCTGACCATCACCAGATTGGCCTGGTTGAGGATCGGCATGGCGATTTTGGCGGCACCGCTGTTGTAGGTACCAATATAGGCGACCACCGTCGGATCAGCGATGGCTTTACGGGCGTTGGCAGCCTCGACAGACGGATCCCAGGCTCCGCGCTCGGGACTGGCGTCGTCCCAGTCGTGGTAGCGGATCGTCATCCCCGCCACCTGATGGTTGGCCTGCTGGAGGGCCAATCGGATGCCATTGACGATAGTGGTCGTCTGGGCGTTGGCCGAGCCGGTTCGGGGCAGGCTGGAAACGATGGTGATGTAGTCAGCTGCCGTCAGCGGCAGACCAGCAGAGAGGGTCAGTACACAACGAAGCAGGGCGTGCATGGGGCTGCATGCTTGGTCCACCAGCCACGGGGGCAAGGTTGTTTTCCTTGGCAAATGGTTGCGCGCAGCACCATGCCGCCCTTCCGAAGCACCTCCGCCCTGAAGAAGGCCTGATCCATGCGTCTCCTGCTCCCCTTCCTGGCCTCCGCCGCCTTCGCGGTCGAGACCCTTAACCCGGCTGCCGCCACCGTCGAAAGCACCCCCGTGACCGCTCCTGCTCCCGCCTCTGCCCTCGACCTGCGTCAGAAGGCGTCTTACCTGATTGGCGTCAACATGAGCCAGGCCGTGACCGAGTACAACCTCGACGCAGCCCTCGTGGCCCAGGCCATCCTCGACGCCGCTGCCGGCAAGGAGCCCCTGGTCGCCAAGGCCGAGGCCCAGACCGTCCTCGGTGCCTACCAGCAGGAGATCCAGGGCGCCAAGGACAAGCAGGCCGCCGGTCGTCTGGAAGCCAACAAGGTCTGGCTCGCCGACAACCTCAAGAAGGAGGGCGTCAAGGCCACCGCCAGCGGTCTCCAATACAAGGTGCTGGTCGCCGCCAAGGACGATGCCGCAAAGCCCGTCGCCGCCAGCCAGGTCAAGGTCCACTACAAGGGCACCCTGACGGACGGCACCGTCTTCGATGCCAGCGCCAACCACGGCGGCCCCGCCACCTTCGGCGTCGGCCAGGTCATCAAGGGCTGGACCGAAGCCCTGCAGCTGATGGGCGTTGGCGCCAAGTGGGAACTCTACATCCCCAGCGAACTGGCCTACGGCGAGCAGGCTCCCCCCTCCATCGGCCCCAACCAGATCCTGGTGTTTGAAGTCGAATTGCTCGAAATCCTCAAGTAATTTGACGGATATCAAAACCCCTCCTGGGCCGTGCCCAGGAGGGGTTTTTTGTTTAGGCCCGGACCGCAGAGGGAACCGGGCGACCGGCCACCAGGTCCACGACCAGATCCGCCGTCAGGGGCGTGAGCAAGATACCATTCCGGAAATGGCCAGTGGCGACGATCAGCCCGGGCCGGACCTGATCCACCAGGGGTAGACCCCGGGCCAGGCGTGGCCGCAGGCCGGTCCAATGTTCGAGGGGATGACTCGCCAGACCCGGGAGCAGGCGCCGGGCGCTGGCCGTCAGGTGGGCGATGTCTTCGGCGGATTCAGTCCGATCAAAACCACTCCACCGCATGGTGGAGCCGACAATCAGGCCAGCCCCAGCCCGGGGCACCAGGTAAGCTTGGTGGCAATGGACGAAGGCTTTGAGGGCTCCGTCCTCCAGGGCGAAGCGCAGCATCTGACCTTTGACCGGTTCCCCCGGCAGGTCGAGGCCCGCCAGGGTCGCCAGATCCGGTGTCCAGGCCCCGCTGGCCAAGACCACCGTATCCGCCGACAACCGCCGCTCGCGGGAGGTGATGACCGTGGTGCCCTCCAGGGCTACCGCCCGTTCCCCGTAATGGACCGCCGGCCCGAGGGCGGCAATCAGGGCCGCCGTGGTCCGCCGAGGATCCACCTGGGCCGCCGGCAGGCGAAGAGCCCGGGTGACGGCGAGACCGGGGGCAAGGACCGCGAGGGCGGACCCGGACAGATCCTCCACCGACACCCCGGCCCGAGCCAAACCCTCGGCCCGGGCGAGAGCGGCCGGGGTGTCCTCCGGGAACAGGGGCACCAGCCCCCCCTCCTGATGGAAGTCCAGGGCCTCTGCCCCCCCCAGATCGGCGGCAAAGGCGGGCCAGCGTTCCAGGCTGTCACAGCCAAGATTCCAAAGGGCCTGGGCCTGGGCCCCATCGCTGCCAACGGTCAGGGCCGGGTCATATTCATGGTGGGGTGCCAGCATGCCGGCGGCCGCCCAACTGGCCTCCCGCACGCCAGGGGCAGCATCCAGAACGGTCACGCGGTGGCCCGCCTGGGTCAGGCGCCAAGCGCAGGCTAGGCCAATGATCCCGCCACCGATGACCGTCAGTCGGGCCATCAACGGTAAATCAGATTGAACAGTTTATTGGTCAACAAGGTCAGGACAAAATTCATGACCAGCACCATCATGCTGCCCTGGACCACCGCCCGGGTGCAGGATTCCCCCACTCCGGTGGCCCCGCCCCGGGTCTGAAGGCCGGCGCGACAGGCGATCAGGCCCATCATCAAACCTAAGACCGGACACTTGGCGACGCCCATCATCACGTCCCAGGTTGAGACATACTGCTGGGTCAGGTGCCAATAGGCCCCGGGATCCACACCCCACAGGCCGGTCAGCAAAATCGCCCCGGCCCAGGTGCCGGCAAAACCGGCCAGGGCCCCCAGCAGCGGCATGAGGAGGGTCAGGGCCACCACGCGGGGAGCCACCAGATAGGCCACAGGATCCGTCCCCATGACCCGCAGGGCGTCGATCTGCTCCGTGACTTTCATGGTCCCGAGTTCCGCCGCGATGTTCGATCCAACTCGACCGGCGACCAGCAACGCCGTCATCGACGGGCCAATCTGGGTCACCAGCGAGTACATGACCATAGCACCGGCAATATTGTCGGCATTAAAACGGTGCAGGGTGGCGTAGGACTGCACGGCCATCACCAAGCCCATGCTCGCCCCCGTGACCAGGACGATGGGCAGGCTGAGATACCCAATGTGGTACAGTTGGGTCAGAAACACCGGACCCTGGGGCCGGTTCCGCAGAAGACTCTGAACGCACTGCCGGAACAGGGCATGCAGTTCCCCGACGGCGGCCAGAAACTCCAGCACCGAACGGCCCAGGCGGGCTAAGAGTCCCTTACCTTGGTGCATGGGCCGCAGGCGGGCGAGGTCGAGGTAGGTGGTACGGGCCATGGAGGGTCAGGAGTCTGGCGTCTGGCGTCTGGCGTCAAAGACAGGAACCCCCTCCTACC
>CAIUVD010000145.1 GCA_903902515.1 uncultured Planctomycetota bacterium
AGTTGGCCAAGGAAGGCAATGCCACCGCCGCCACACTGATCGAGCGCTGGGCCGCCGCCGAATGGTTCACCAGCCGCCACGAGATCGAGCCGGAAATCTCCGGCGTGGTCTACAAGATCCCCGGCGAGACCAACACCGACGACCTGTCCCCCGCCCAGTCGGCCGTGACCCGTCCGGATATTCCCAATCACGCCTTGGACATGTACAAGACCAAGGACCCGGGCTGCATCGCCGCCCTGCGCGCCAACGAGAAAGCCGGCATCCGCACGATCATCGTTGGCGACGTCTACGGCACCGGTTCCTCCCGCAAGTCGGCCACCAACTCGGTCATGTGGTACGCCGGCCGCGACATTCCCTACGTGCCCAACAAGCGCAGCGCTGCCTTCCTGCTGGCCGCCATCATTGCCCCGATTTTCCTCGATACGTTCCGTGATGCCGGCGGCATGGCCTACACCGTCGATGTGGCGGGCCTGAACACCGGCGACACCATCACCATCAAGACCCGTACCGGGGAAGTCCTGAAGAACGGCGCCGTCATCGCCACCGGCAAGGTCAAGTCGCCCACGGTGTTCGACGAGTACCGCGCCGGCGGCCGCACGAATCTCATCATCGGCCGGGCCCTGACCTGGAAGGCCTGTGATTACCTGAAGACCGGTTATCCCGCGTCCTTTGCTAAGCCTGAGCTGCCCAACGACGACGGCAAGGGCTACACCCTGGCCCAGAAGATGGTCGGCCGCGCCTGTGGCGTGAAGGGCGTCCGTCCGGGCCTCTCCTGCGAGCCCCGCACCACCACCGTTGGCAGCCAGGACACCACCGGCCCGATGACCGCCGACGAACTGAAGGAACTGGCCTGCCTGTCCTTCAGCGCCCCGCTGGTGATGCAGTCCTTCTGCCACACCGCTGCCTACCCCTCGGCCACCGATGCCAAGATGCACCGCTGGCTGCCGGAGTTCATCGTCGAGCGCAACGGCGTCGCCCTGCGCCCCGGCGACGGCATCATCCACTCGTGGCTGAACCGCATGTGCCTGCCGGACACCGTCGGCACCGGTGGTGACAGCCACACCCGCTTCCCCATCGGCATCAGCTTCCCCGGCGGTTCCGGCCTCGTCGCCTTCGCCGCCGCCATTGGCTCCATGCCCCTCGACATGCCGGAATCCGTGCTGGTGAAGTTCACCGGCAAACTCCAGCCCGGCGTGACGCTGCGCGACTTGGTCAACGCCATTCCCTGGATCGCCCTCCAGAATGGTGACCTGACCCTGGAAAAGAAGGGCAAGAAGAACGTCTACAACGGCCGCATCCTCGAAATCGAGGGCCTGGAAGACCTGACGGCCGAACAGGCCTTCGAGCTGTCCGACGCCTCGGCCGAGCGCTCCGCCGCTGCCTGCACCGTCAACCTCAGCGAGAAGTCGGTCGCGGACTACCTCAAGTCCAACATCGAACTGTTGTCGGCCATGATCAAGGACGGCTACGGCCATCCCGCGACCCTCCAGGCCCGCATCGACGCCATGAAGGCCTGGCTGGCTAAGCCCGAACTCCTGCGCGCCGACGCCGGCTTGTCCCTGACCAACACCGTCGAGGTGAAGGACGGCCTGGGCCGCGTCATCGGCACCGCCAACGAGGCCGCCGACAAGCGCTACGCCAAGGTCTTCGTGGTCGACATGAACGCGATCACCGAGCCCCTGGTCGCCTGCCCCAACGATCCGGACAAGATCAAGACCCTGACCGAGGCCGCCGAGGCCAAGGTCGACGAAGTGTTCGTCGGCTCCTGCATGACCAACATCGGCCACTTCCGGGCTTTGGCCAACGTCTACAAGCACTCGAAGGTCGAGTACTTGAACACCGTCACCTGGATCAGCCCGCCGACCCGCATGGACGAGGCCGTCCTGAACCAGGAAGGTCACTACAGCCTGTTCGGCAAGATCGGCGCTCGCCGCGAGATTCCCGGCTGCTCCCTGTGCATGGGCAACCAGGCCCGCGTGCGTCCCAACGCCGTGATTTTCTCGACCTCGACCCGCAACTTCGACAACCGCATGGGTCGCGACGCCCAGTGCTACCTCGGTTCCGCCGAGTTGGCTGGCGTGATCTCGATCCTTGGCCGCTTCCCGACCAAGGCGGAATACTTGGCGCAGATGGAGAAGTGCATCAGCCCCTTCGCCTCCAGCATTTATAAGTACCTCGACTTTACGCAGATGTCGGCTCGCGTCCCGAACTTTGCGGTTGCCAAGTAATCGGTGACGGCTGAAGACGACACCCCGGGGCGCAGGCCCCGGGGTGTCGTCGTTTACGGAGGTCGTTCATGCCCTTATCTCCCCTTCGTATCGGCCTATGGTCCATGGCGGCCGGGGCGGATTCCTCGCAGAATGCGGCGGCTGTGCGGCGGGGCCTGCTGGCCGCCTCGGCGGCCGGGGTCCGGGTCCTGCTGACGCCCGAGTGCGCTCTCACGGGCTATCCCCCCGCCACCGGCCAGGTGCCCACGGACTGGTGTGCCGTGGGTGACCTGGAGGATGACCTGTTGACCGACGCTCGGCGTCGGGGTCTGACCCTGGTGCTTGGCACCATGTCTCCGGGCCCCCAGGGCATCACCAATGATGCCCTGGCGGGGCCAGAGCCGGTGCCGGTGCGCTATCGCAAGCGGCGGTTGACTCCGGGGGATCAACCGGTGTTTGCGGCGGGCGATACCCCGGCCTGGATCGAGGTCGAGGGCTGGCGCCTGGGCCTGGGGATCTGTTATGATCTGCGCTTTGATGACGTGTGGCGTGACCTGGCGGTGGCGGGCTGCGATGCCTTCCTTTGTATCGCCCACATGGCCGGTCCGGATCCGGATCCCGGGGTCAAGGCCCTGGTGGTGCCCCAGGTGTTGGCGACTCGGGCTATGGGCTGGGCAACGCCCTTGGCGTTCTGTTCAACCACGGCCGCGGATCGATGGGTGGGGAGCGGCGTCTGGGATGCCCGGGGCGTCCAGACCCATCGCGCCGATGGACCGGGGGAGCATCTGCTGGTCGCCGACATCCAGCCCCGGACCGCCTTCGATCCGTGGTACACGGGGTTGCGGGCGGCGGCCCTGGCGGCCCCCTGAAACGACGCAGCCCGGATCGAAGATCCGGGCTGCTCGCGGGTCTTACCCCTTTTTGTAGCGTTCCACAAACTGTCGGAGGTATTTTCCCGGGCAGTCGGTGGTCTTGTAATGGCTGTGGCCCTCGACCTCGGAGCGGTCGATGCCGTATTGGGCCCGCAGGCGGTCGAGGACCGACCGCAGGCTGTCCAATTGCGCCTTCGGGACCGGCCGCTGGTCGAAGTTACCCATCAAGCAGATGCCGACGTTGCCGACGTTGTTCTGCCCGGTGGCGTGGGCTCCCTGGAATTTCAACGGGCGGCCTTCGAACACCGTGCCATCCCGGGCGATGATGAAGTGGTAGCCGATGCAGGCCCACCCTTTGCCCTTATGGGCTCGCTCGAATTGGCGGAGTTGGGCCTTGGAATCCCCGGTCGCATCCTCTGCATTGCCGCTGTGGTGAACGGTCAGGCGGTAAATGGGTTCCATGGGCTCGACATTGCTGGTGTCGATGGCCTGGCCGGCCCAGGCGGACCGGGGTTGGAACCAGCGGGCGGCCGACGCCGTCGGTGCCTTCTCAGGAACCGGGGCGATGGGCCGCTCGACCACGGGCGGCGGCGTCCGGTTGGGCTTGGCGGGTGCCGACGCATTGGTGCGCAGGCAGCCCGTCAGGCCCAGGAATATCACCAGGAGGGCGAGGCCACGGGCCATGGCATCACCGCCGACGGCCGAGCTTGAAGCCGCCCACCAGGGGCTTCAGCAGACGCGGGGTACCGACCGGGGCGTCAGCGATGGTCCGTTGGACCTCCTTCACCGGCGGCAGTTCGAAACCTTCGACGACTTCCTCCTCCAGCAGCAGACCGATGTGCTTCTCGATCTCGAGCAGGAACTGGCCGTCCTCGGGGGTGATGAACGTCCGGGCCACGCCCTTGGCGCCGTTGCGGGCCGTGCGGCCGATGCGGTGGACGTACTCCTCGGGCATCTCGGGCACGTCGTAGTTCACGACGTGGGAGACCGTGGGGATGTCCAGGCCGCGGGCGGCGACGTTGGTTGCCACCAGGCACTGCAGTTCACCGCTGCGGAACTGGGACAGGGTCTTTTCGCGCTTGGACTGGGGCAGGTCGCCATGAATGGCGCCGGCCGACATGTTCTTGCGCTTGAGGACTTCCGCGACCCGGTCCGTCTGGTGCTTGGTCTTGCAGAACACGACCAATTGCGGCGGATTGTGGGTTTCGATGAAGTGCGCCAGGAGGCTGTTCTTCCGATCCCGGGGCACGGCGATGTACTTCTGGTCCACCTGATCGGCGGTGACCTGCTTCGGAGCGATATGGACGCGCTCCGGGTCCTTCATGTGCTTCTCCGCCAGTTCCTTGATCGGATCCGGGAAGGTGGCGCTGAAGAGCAGGACCTGACGGGCCGGCGGGGTGTGGGACATCACGTACATGATGTCCGGCCAGAAGCCGATATCGAGCATCTGATCGGCTTCGTCGAGGACGATGGTCGCCAGGCGCGACAGCTCGAGGCTGTGGCGCTTGAGATGGTCGATGACGCGGCCGGGGGTGCCGATGACGACGTGGGGATTCAGGGACAGGGCCCGGAACTGGGCGTCCATGTCCACGCCGCCATAGATCAGCGCGGCGCGGGCGCCGGACTGGCCGGCCATCTTCACGAACTCCCCGTAGACCTGGCGAGCCAGTTCACGGGTCGGGCACAGGACCAGGGCCACGGGGCCTTGGCCTTCCAGGGCGTACAGCTTCTGCAGGAGCGGCAGCACGAAGGCCGCCGTCTTGCCGGTGCCGGTCTGGGCCTGGCCGATGAGGTCCTTGCCACTCAGGGCGAGGGGAATGGCCCCTTCCTGAATCGGCGTTGGCTTGGTGTAGCCGATGGCCGCCAGATCGGCGAGGATCTGATCGTTCAGGCCCAGGGGCCGGAAGTCCTCGGACTTGGCACGGGCGGCCAGTTCGTCCGTGGCCTGGTGGGCCAGGGGCAGGGCCGGGGCGGCGCTGGCCGGTTCCCGGGCGTGGACCTGCTCGGGATCCCGGCCGGGGGACGGCACGGGGGCGCGGCGTTCGCGCTCCCGACGGGGCCGTTCCTCCCGACGGGCCGGGGCGGGAGCCTCGGTGTCGGGGCCAGGGGCGGCGGGGGCCTCGTTCTGGACGGGGGCGTCGGCGATGACATCGGGGGCCGGCGCGGCGTCGAGGTGGGCGACGGTTTCGGGGGTCAGTTCCTCGGTGGCCGCAACGGCCGCTTCGGGGGTGCTGACGACCTCCACCGGGGCATCGACGACGGGCTGGGGACGGCGGCTGAACTCGCGGCGGGCCACGGGTTCTCCGGACTCCTGACGGCGCTCGTTGTCCTGGCGGCGGGGCGCCTCGACGCGGGCTTCCGCCCGGACGATCACCGGCGCCGTGGGGGCGACGTTGCTGGCCTCGGCAGCGGCCACCTTGACCTGGACCTTCCGCAGGGGGAAGAGGTCACCACGGTCGCCGCGCAGGGCGAAACCGGGGGCGACCACTTCCGCGATCTGGCCGTTGGGGACCTCGGGATTGACGGCCGTACCGACCACCTGGTGGAAGTCGGGGTGGGGCACGCCCGTGGCCGGGATCGGCGACAGGCCGGCTTCCGCCAGCAATTCCGCCAGGCGGGGCTGGGCCCAGCTCGGGGTGCTGGGGTCGCACAGTTCGAGGATGCCCCGGGCGAAGGAGCTGAGGCGATCGAGCACGCTGGGCAGGGGCCGCTGAACGCCACTGAGGCGCGGACGCTGGGGGCGGTTGTCCTGGAACTGGGGCCGGGGCTCCTGGTTCTGGGGCGCCTGGGGCTGACGAGGCTGATCGCGGCGGGGCTCCTGGGGGCGGCCGTCCTGGGAGCGGCCGTCCTGGGGACGGTCGCCATTCCGGCGATCCGGGCGACCGTCACGGCGACGCTCGGGCTGGGGCTCAGCCTCGGCAGCGGCCTCGGGGGCCGGGGCTTCGGTCACGGCGGCGGTTACGGATTCGACGGTCTCTACCGTGGCCACGGGGATCTCGACGACCTCCGGAGCCGGGGCTTCCGTCGGGGCGGAAGTTTCCGCCACGGGGCTGGCGTCGGAGTCTTCGCCCTCATCCCCGTCCTCACCCTCGCTGGCTTCGCCGGCGGCGGCCTGGTCACCACCGCGACGACGGCGACGACGACGACGGCGGCGACGGCGTTCGCCCTCACCCGGATCGCCATCGGCGGCAGGCGTGGCTTCCTCGGTGGCGACGGGGGCTTCGGCCGCTGGCTCGGCCAGGGCGGCGACGGCGGCGGCGTCGAGGACTTCCGGCTCGTCGTTGGCAACGGGCGCGGTCAGCACTTCCGGCTCGGCGGCGGGCACGGCGACTGGCTCGGCCGGGGCCTCGGGGGCCAGGGCGGCGGCACTGCCGTCGCTGCCGATGACCTGGGGGGCCTCCGCGGGGGCCTGAGCCCGGGCGTCAGCCACCTGCTTGAGGGCCGCGATCAGGCGGTCTTTGCCCATGCGGGCGTGGTGGGGGATGTGGGCGTCGCTCGCGAGGACGCGCAACTCTTTGGCAGAGAGCGCGGCGAGATCCGGTTGTTCAGTCATGGTCCGTCCGGGGACAGGGTCGACGGGCGTCGCCTACCGGGCAGGGGCCATCCCCCGCCAACACGGTACGCAACGGCATCCGCCGTGCGGGGCGAGGGGGTCGCCCTCGCGGAAGGCGGGAGGATGGCGGGATCCCCTCCGGTGCAACCAGCGACCGCCACGGGTTGAACCGCAGGCCACCGGGCCCACGCTGCCGCCCATGCTGTCCGATCTGCGCGCCCTGGCCGCCCAAGGCTATACCCTGCTCCCCGTCGTCCGCCGCCTGGTGGCTGATGAAATCACCCCCGTCGGTGCCCTGGCCCGGGTGGCGGAGGAGCCCTACGCCTTCCTCTTCGAAAGCGTGGTCGGCGGTGAGCGGGTGGCCCGGTACAGCTTCCTGGGGGTCAAACCTGTGGCGCGGCTGGTCGGCGATCTGAAGCAGGTGGTCCTGCATCGGGGTGACGGCACGACCGAGGCCCTGGCCGGGGACCCCTACGATGCGGTGCGGGCCTATGTCGCGCCCCTCAAGCCCGCTCCGGTGGCGGGGCTGCCGCGCTTTTCCGGCGGCTTGGTCGGTTATTTCGGCTACGACACCGTGCGCATGGTCGAGCCCCTGCCGAACTGCCCCCGGGATGTCCTGGGCCTGCCGGATTTGCACCTGTTGCGCTTCGACACGGTGGCGGTGTTCGACCACAGTTTTAACCAGTTGCTGCTGATCACCCATCTCGACCTGACTTCGGGCCAGCCTTTAGAGGCCCTCCACGCCAAAGCCGTGGCGGATTTGGATGCCCTCCAGGCCCGGCTGACTTCCCCCCGGGCGGCCAGCGTGGTCGAGGCCCTCCCGAGCGAGCCCCTGGCGGCGGAAAGCGCCACCTCCAAGCAGTCGTTTGTCGACAGTATCAACCGTATCCACGAGTACGTCAAAGCCGGCGACGCCTTCCAGGTGGTCGTGTCCCAGCGGTTCACGGCCGCCTGCACGGCCAGCCCGCTGCAAGTTTACCGCAGTCTGCGGTCTCTAAATCCGAGCCCCTACCTGTTCTTGCTGCGCCTGGACCAGGCCAGCCTGGTGGGTGCCAGCCCGGAACTGTTGGTGCGCGTCGAGGCGGCCACCGACGGCCACCGGGCCGTGGCCGTGCGGCCCATCGCCGGTACCGCCCTGCGCGGCGCGACTCCCGATGAGGATCGCCAATTGGGCGAGGCCCTGTTGGCGGATCCCAAGGAACGGGCCGAGCACACCATGCTCATCGACCTGGGGCGCAACGATGTTGGCCGGGTTTGCCTGCCCGGCACCGTCAAATTGACGGAAACCATGATCATCGAGAAATACAGCCACGTGCAGCACATCGTGTCCCATGTCGAGGGCCACCTGCGACCGGAGCTGGACGCCCTCCACGCCCTGGCCGCCTGCCATCCGGCGGGCACCGTCAGCGGTGCGCCCAAGGTCCGGGCCATGCAGATCATCGACGAACTGGAGCCCGTGAAGCGCGGTCCCTACGCCGGTGCCGTCGGTTACCTCGATTTCCGGGGCAATCTCGACACCTGCATCGCCCTTCGCACGGCCATCATGACCCCTGGCCAGATCCACGTGCAGGCGGGCGCTGGTGTAGTTGCGGACAGTACTGCTGAAGGCGAATACGAGGAAACCCGCCGCAAGGCCCGGGCGACGTTGGCGGCGATTGCCCGGGCGGGCAGTTTCTAAACGGCCCTCACTTCCCGAGCCAGATCGTGGTCCGTAACCCCCGGTGATCGCTTCCCGGGATGGTAAAGGCCGTGGGCGGACGCATGGCCAGGTCCCGGCCGAGCAGATGGTCGATGGCGATGCCGAGGGGACCGAGGTGGCGTTCCCAGGTGGCGGGTTGGGCCACAGGGCCCCACAGGCCGGCCTTGGTCAGGGGGTCCCAGGCCGGTGATCGCGGCGTGCAGTTGAAATCGCCGAGGGCGATGAGGGGGGCCGGGTCAGCGGTCACCAGGGCCTGGGCGGTGGCGGCAATACGCTGGAGTTGGGCGATCCGGTCTTGGCTTTGTTGGGGGTTTCCCGGGGATTCCGTGTGGACCACCAGGACATGCAGGTGCTGGCCGTGGACGTCGAGGGTGGCGCTCAGGTAGGGCTGGCCGTCGGCGTCGTGGGCCTGATGGGACAGGATGGGGAACTTCGACAACAGCACGATGCTATCCCGCCATTTGCGGCCCGGTTGGGGCTGCCACAGCTGGTGGGGCCAGCGCCGCAGGTCACAGGCCGCCCGGTCTTCCGAGGCGATGGCTTCGACCAGGGTGGCGATGTCCGGATCTTCGGCCAGGACTTGGGCGACGGCCGCCGGGCGTATCGCCCGATCGTTATACAGGTACAGGTTGCCGTGGGCGACCCGCAGGGATGAGCCCGAGCCCTCCGTGGGTAGCCGTGGGCGGGTGGCCGCGGGCCACCCGGCCAGGCCGGCCAGGACGGCCAGGACCATCAAGCCACCGGCCCACCGGGGGTGGGCGCGGGCCACGAGGGCTGCGGCGATCATGGTCAGCACCAGGGCCTGGCCGAGCCAATGGACGGCCAATTCCCCGATCCACCACCAGGAGGCAAAGGGGCTGAGGGCCAGGACCGCCGCTGGGCCAAAGCCCAGGACCAGGACGGCCCGGGGCCAGGCGCGGGACTTCATCCGGCCAGCTTCTCGACGCTCTTGAGGAGGGTGCGGGTTGCGAAGCCGGTCATGCCCTTGGCATAGCAACGCCAGCCGCCGGTCTGGATCGCCGGGCCAGCGATGTCGAGGTGGGCCCACACGATCTTCTCGGGCACAAACTCGGCCAGGAACAGGGCAGCGGTGATGGCGCCGCCGTAGCGGCCGCCGGTGTTGTTGATGTCGGCGTGGGGGTGGTCGATGTAACCCCGGTATTCGCTGTGCAGGGGCAGCTGCCAGAACTCCTCGCCCGCATCTTGCCCCGCGTCGCGGATCAGTTTGGCGAAGTCGTCGTGACGGCTGAACAGCCCGCCGATGCGGTCACCGAGCGCCACCATGCACGCCCCGGTGAGGGTCGCCACATTGATCATGTGGGTGGCGCCCTTTTCGGCGGCGTAGGTCAACACATCGGCCAAGACCAGGCGGCCCTCGGCGTCCGTGTTGTCGACATGGATGGTCTTGCCGTTGCGGGCCCGGTAGATGTCGCCGGGGCGCTGGGCGTGGCGGTCGAGGAGGTTTTCCGCCAGCACCAGGTAGCCGGTGATGGGAAGGTTGGGCTTCACCTGGGCGATCCAGGTCATGGCCCCGAGGACCGCCGCCGCGCCGCCGCAGTCCGCCTTCATTTCCCACATCTTGTCGCTGGGCTTGATGCTGATGCCGCCGGCATCGAAGGTCAGGCCCTTGCCAACCAGGGCCAGGCGGGTTTTGCCGGTGGTCTTGCGGGGAGTGTAGGTGATTTCCACCAGCGCCGGTTCCGTCGATCCGGCGGCGCCGACCTGGGCCAGGCCAGGGAAGCCAGCTTTGCGCAGGCGGAGGCCGCCGGTGGTGACCTTGACGGTCAGCCCGAGGCGGCGGCATTCCTTCACCGCCCGGGCGGCGAAGGTCGCGGGGTTGACGACGTTGCCGGGCCCGTCGGCCAATTCCCGGGCCAGGTTCTGGGCGCCCGCGACCTTGATTCCGGCGGCGACGGCGGCGGCGTGGCCGGGCAGGCGCACGGTGATCGGGCTGCGCTTGGCTTCCTTGCCGGAACGGAGGTCGTTGTAGCGGTAGTCCGCCAGCAGGAGGCCCTCGACCAGGGCCTGGGGGTTGGCCAGGGCGCCATCAAACAGCACGGTGGCCGAGGCGGCCTTGGCGTGGCGCAGGGCCTCGACGATGTCCTTGCCGAGCAGGCGCCAGTTCTCACCACCGGCCTGGAGCCAGGGCTTGGCATCGGGGCGGACCAGCAGGAAGCGGCCTTCCGGCGCGACCAACGACAGGGGGGCGTTGGTGGTGCCGGCGGAGATGGCGGCGGCCTGCTGCTCAACCAGTCGCGGAAGTTTGGCAGAGCAGTGGCCGACGACCGCCACGGTCACATCGGATTTACCAGCGGTGGCGGAAACGGAGAGGTCGTACATGGGGCAGCAGGATGGCCCAGGACCTTGCCATTCAAGGGTCCGGCGTCGCCCAAGGAACGAAAAGGCGTTCATCGACGGGTCCTGGTTCGATGGCCGTGACCCGCAATTCCCGGGTCAGGCCACTGTCGTTCCAGGTCGCCTGCACGGGCAGGCCCGGGAGGCTGGCGAGGACGCCATGGAGATCCCCTTCGGCGCCACCGTCCAGCAGGCCCAGGGCCCAGGGATTCGGCAGGTTCGGCAGAGTCAAAATCTCGGCCGGCCGCCCGCCGATGCTGGCGGTGCGGGCGATGGTGGCTTGGCCCAGGCGTTGCGGCCCGGGGCGGCCAGGATCCCCGGTGGGTGGCGGAAGGGGGGCGAGGGTCAGGGGGCGGATGGTGCCAGCGACCTCGGCCAAGGCTAAATTCCGGTTGCGGTCAATTTGGATCCGGGCGTCGTCGCTGATCTGCAGAACCCGCCCCTGGTGGAGGATGAAGCGGGTGGTGTTGATGGTCAGGTCGCCTCCACCGCGCAGGACGATGCGTTCCTGTTCAGCCTGGAGGAACCCGAGGTCGTCGCGCAGAATTTGGGCTACCAGGGGCCGGGCGCCGACCAGTCCTTCCCGATGTTGCCGAATGCGGGCCTCGACCGTGGAGGCCAGTTGTTCGAGTTCTGTCCGGTCCCCGGTCTCCTCGGGCCCCCGCAGGACTTCCACGGTGGTCATGGTGCCGCTGAAGGATTCCGCCCAGACCAGGCTGGCGGTCAGGAGGATGGACAGCGGGCGGAACAGGGAGCCAAGCATGGGGGTATCTTCCGCCGCCCGTGTGACCGGCAACCGCCCTTGTCTGCTGGGTTGACCTCTCCACACTCCCGCGCCCCGACGGAGGACCCATGGATCACCTCGACCTGCTCGAACAACAGAGCGTCTACATTCTGCGCGAAGCCTATAAGCACTTCGATCAGATGTGCATGCTGTGGTCCATCGGCAAGGACTCGACCGTCCTGCTGTGGCTGGCCCGCAAGGCCTTCTTCGGCCACGTACCCTTCCCCCTCGTTCATGTCGATACCTCCTACAAATTGCCGGAAATGATCGCCTATCGCGACCGTTTGGCGATGGAGTACCAGTTGACCATGATCGTCGGACAGGACGAGGAGAGCCTCGCCGCCGGTCGGACCTTCCCGGCCACCTCCCACCTGCCGGTTGGCCACCCGGACAAGCTGGATCGCGTCCAGTGTTGCTCCCGCCTCAAGGCGGGCGCCCTCAAGGCGACCCTCCAGGGCACGGGGGTCCGTAAGCGCCTCAATCTCAAGACCGGTGCCTACGAGATCGACCCGAACCGCACCCCGTGGAACGGCGTGATTGTCGGCGCCCGCAGCGATGAGGAGGGTTCCCGTTCCAAGGAGCGCTACTTCTCGCCCCGCGATAAGAACAACGCCTGGGACGTGGGCGATCAGCCGCCCGAGTTTTGGAATCAGTTCAAGACGGATTACGCCCCCGGCACCCATGTTCGCATCCATCCGTTGCTGGACTGGACCGAACTGCACATCTGGGAGTACATCGCCCGGGAAAACATCCCAACGGTGTCCCTCTACTACGACCAGGGCGAGGGCACTCGCTACCGCAGCCTGGGCTGCGGCCCCTGCCAGAGCCCCATCAAGTCCACGTCGAAGAATGTCTCGGACATCATCGCCGAGCTGAAAAGCGGCCACCTGCGGAACATTGCTGAGCGCAGCGGCCGTCTCCAGGACGGCAAGCATGGGCTCGAAGAATTGCGCAAGGACGGGTACATGTGAGGGCCTGACCCCCCGCATCGCCCACCCTCACGTTACCGGAATCCATCATGTCAGACTCCGTCGTCTCCCGCGAACAAATGAACATCGTGATCGTCGGCCACGTCGATCACGGCAAGTCCACCGTCGTCGGTCGCCTGCTGGCCGACACAGGCAGCCTGCCCCAGGGCAAACTCGACGCCGTGCGCGCCGAATGTGTCCGCACCGGCAAGGTGTTTGAGTACGCCTTCCTCCTCGATGCCTTGAGCGACGAGCAGGACCAGGGCATCACCATCGACACCGCTCGCTGCTTCTTCAAGACGGAACGGCGCGACTACATCATTATCGACGCCCCGGGGCACATCGAGTTCCTCAAGAACATGATCTCAGGCGCCGCCCGCGCCGAGGCGGCCGTTCTGGTTATCGACGCCAAGGAAGGTGTGCGCGAGAACAGCCGCCGCCACGGCTACATCCTGGGCATGCTCGGCATCAAGCAGGTGGTGGTGGTGGTCAACAAAATGGACCTCGCCAAGTACGGCCAGGCCCATTTTGACGCCATCGAGAAGGAATACCGGGAATTCCTGGCCGGGATCGGCACCGTCGTCCCCAAGCAGTTCATCCCCATCGCCGCTCTTCACGGCGCCAACCTGACGACCCGCATCCCCGAGATGGCGTGGTACACCGGCCCGACCCTGCTGGAGTGCCTGGATGGTTTCCGCAAGGCCCCGCCCAAGAACGACCAGCCCCTTCGGCTGCCCCTCCAAGCGGTCTACAAGTTCACCGGCGATGGCGATGACCGCCGGATTTTTGCCGGTCGGATCGAGGCCGGCGTTCTCAAGGTGGGCGATGACGTGGTCTTCAGCCCGTCCAATAAGCGGGTCAAGGTCCGCACCATTGAGGGCTTCAACACCGAGGCCCGGACTGAAATCGGGGCCGGTTGGTCGACCGGCGTGACTCTCTCGGAGGAAATCTACGTCACTCGCGGGGAATTGATCAGCCACGCTGAACACGCCCCGATGGTCGGTACCCGTTTTCGGGTCAACCTCATCTGGCTGAGCAAAAAGCCCTTCGTCACCGGCCGGGACTACAAGATCAAACTCCACACCCAGGCCGTGCCGGTGCGGATCCATGAGATTAAGAAGGTCATCGACGCCAGCGAGTTGGACAGTGACCTCCATAAGGACCACGTCGGCCGCCACGATGTGGCTGACCTGATCCTGGAGACCCGCATCCCCGTCGCCTACGACCTGATCAGCGAATCCGCCGCCACCGGTCGGTTTGTGATCGTCGACGGCTATGATGTGGCCGGCGGCGGCATCATCACCGGATCCGTGGCCGACGAGCAGGAGGGTCTGCGAGTCGAGGCCCGCCTGCGCGACTTTGCCTGGGTCCATGGCAGCGTGACCTCGGCCGAGCGCGTCAACGCCAACGGCCACCGGGCCGGTCTGGTAATGTTCGTCGGCAAGGATGGGGTCGGGAAGCGCAAGTATGCCCGGGCCCTGGAACGGGCCCTCTTCGATGCCCGCAAGCAGTCCTACATGCTGGACGGCAACAATGTCCTGGTAGGCCTCGATCACGACTTGGCCGTGGATGCGGCCCAGGCCGAATTGGTTCGCCGCTTCGGTGAGGTGGTCAACCTGTTGCTGACGGCCGGGCTGATCGTGATCAGCACGACCAACGCCATCGGCCTGGCGGATCACGGCTCGGTTCAGACCCTCATCGGAGATGCGCCGAGCCTGGTCATTGACGTCGATCCCGCCGGGGCCAGCACCACGGCCTGTGACCTGCGCATCCGTGGCAGCGAGTCCGAGGCGGAAATCGTGACCCGGGTGGTCGATTTGCTGGTCAAGCGGGGCATGATTCCGGGCCTTGTCTAATAAGGACTTGCGGACCTTGTCGTCTGATTAGTCTGGTAATACCAGCTTTCGTGGGTTCCCACGGTGGACTTTAGGCGACTTGTGATACGGTCGGCACTTCCGATTTTGGTGCTCCCAGGTACCAAAATCCCCTTCGGTGGGAGTTCCCACCCTGTTTCCACGGATGCCCATGCCTGCCATTTCTGCTCCTTCCGTCCTCCTGGCCCCGGTCCGGGCCCTCGTTCGCTGGCTTGATAGCTACGACGGCGTGACTCCGGCCCAGGACAGCGATGAACGCATCGACTGGATCCGCATTCTCCCCTACGTGGCCATGCACCTGGCCTGTTTGGCGGTGATCTGGGTTGGGTGGAGCTGGCAGGCCGTGGTCTTCGCGGCAGTCCTCTATTTCGTGCGGATGTTCGCCATCACCGGCATCTACCACCGCTATTTCAGCCACCGCACCTTCAAGATGAACCGCTTCTGGCAGTTCTTCTTTGCGGTCCTCGGTAACTCTTCGGCCCAGCGCGGGCCCCTGTGGTGGGCGGCCCATCATCGTCACCACCATCGCCACAGCGATGAGCCGGTCGACATCCACTCGCCTAAGCAGCGTGGTTTCTGGTGGAGCCACACGGTGTGGTTTCTGACGCGCTCCAACTATCGCACCCGCTCTGAGGCCATTCCTGACCTGGTCAAGTTTCCGGAATTGGTGTGGCTGGACCGCTTCGACATGGTCGTGCCCTTCGCCCTCGGCACCGTCAGTTTCTTCCTCGGCGTTCTGCTCCAGTCCCAGGGCGCCCAGACCAGCGGCGGCCAGTTCCTGACCTGGTTCTTCATCTCGACCATCCTGCTGGCCCACGGCACCTTCACCATTAACAGCCTGAGCCACGTCTTCGGCGGCCGTCGCTACGAGACCACGGACACCAGCCGCAATAACCTGCTTCTGGCTTTCGTGACCCTCGGCGAGGGCTGGCACAACAACCACCATCACTACCAAGCCTGCTGCCGCCAGGGCCACCGCTGGTGGGAAGTGGACATCAGCTTCTACATCCTGGTGGTGCTGTCCTGGATGCGGATCGTGTACGACATCAAGCCTGTCCCCAAGCACCTCAAGAACCCCGGACAGAGCCCCAAGGGCGGGACGACGGAGTCGGCCATGCCGATCTCGGCCCAGATGGTTCCGGCCTGAGGGTCCTAGCGTTGTGATGGTAGCCTTGTTGAGGGCGGCCCCGTGGGCCGCCCTCAACGCATTCTACGCCGAGGCAGTCGCCGTCGGCGGGGCCGGGCGGAGCCGTCCGGCCGCAGGGGCGCCCGGCCGGCGGCCACGGCGGCAAGGGCTTCACCGGCAATGGTGGCATCGGCGTACCGTTGGTCCGGGTCCTTGGCCAGGAACGTCTCTAATAACTGACGGACGTGGGTGCCCAGGTGCGGTGGGAGTTCCAGGGGCTTGGTCGCGGCGTTGATAATCAGGTCGATAACGGTCGTGCCGTCAAAGGGTGGGCGACCCGTCAGGAGGTAGAACAGGGTCGCGCCGAGGGACCAAACATCACTGGTTTCGTCCGCCTCCTCGGGATTGCAGCACTGTTCCGGCGCAGCGAATTCCGGAGTGCCGACGAGGACGAGCCGGCGATTTCGGGTGGTGGAGGAGCTGGAGCTCAGGCCTCCGATGCGATTGTGGACCAGCCCGAGATCCACCAATTTGACCGTACCATGCGGCGACACGATCAGGTTGTCCGGCTTCACGTCCCGGTGGACGAAACCGTGGGCGTGGGCATGGGCCAAGGCTGCGGCGGTTTGGCCGGCAAAGTTGAGGGCTTGGGCCAAGGGGAGAGGGCCGTCCGTATCGACGATCTGGGCCGCCGTCCGACCCGGGGCGTATTCCATGACACAAGCATGCATCCCGGTCGTCGGATCGTGGATCAGGTCATGGACTGCCACCAGGCCCGGATGGCTGAGTTGGCAGGCGGCCCGGGCTTCACGAATGAAGGACTCGACATCAGCGGGATTCTTGAGGCGCGCGGCATGGGGGATTTTGATGGCCACCTGGCGGTTGATCGACAGTTGAGCGCCAAGGAAGACCGAGCCCATGCCGCCGCGTCCAAGCAGACGCTCGATCCGATAGCCGGGGATCTGGGGCAGGGGGACGCGAGTCGGCTCCATGGTGGGAAGCATTGGCCTCTGCCGGGGCGGGTCCATTGCCTTCCGGCCCGTGGTGGAACGCTGCGCCGCTCATGTTCGATCCCCTTGGTCTGCTGTTGGTCCTGGTTGGTGTGGTCCTCAATGTTGGGGCACAGATTGCCCTGAAATTTGCGGTCCAACACCGGGAAGCCGTCAGTTGGGCCGACCCCGCCAGCCTGGTGCGTCTGGCCTTCGATCCCTGGGTCATCCTTGGGCTTGGCTTGTATGGGGCCTCGGTGGTCAATTGGCTCGTGGTACTGAAGCGCCTCGACCTCGGCCTCGCCTATCCCCTGATGAGCGTCGGCTACATCCTGACCTTCCTGGCCGGGGTGTGGTGGTTCGGCGAAGCTGTGTCCACCACCCGCATCCTTGGTATCGCCGTCATCATCGTCGGTGTCATCCTGCTCACGAGACCCGTTGCCCCATGACCCAGCCCGATCTGTCCATCGTCATTCCCATGTACCATGAGGAACGCAACGTGCCGGCTCTCATGGAGCGCCTGCTGAACGTCCTGCGGGCCTTGGACGCGACCTGGGAGGTGGTGTGCGTCAATGATGGATCCAAGGACCGCACGGCCGAATTGGTCCGGGCGGCCCAACGGCAGGAGTCGCGCATCGTGCTCGTGGATTTCGCGAGAAATTTTGGCCAGCACGCGGCCGTGACGGCGGGTTTTGCCCACGCCCGGGGAGCCTTCATCATCACCCTCGATGCGGATCTTCAGAATCCGCCCGAGGAGATCCCGAATCTATTCGCCCAATGGCGTCTGGGTCATGACCTGGTCAACACCATCCGGCGTGATCGCCAGGACACCTGGTTCCGCAAGACGGCGTCGAAGATCACCAACCAAATGGTGCGGAAGATGTCGGGCATCAAGCTCAATGACTTCGGCTGCATGCTGCGCGGATACAGTGCCGAGGTCGCTCGCCAAATCGTGCGCTGCCGCGAATCCAAAACCTTCATTCCGGCCCTGGCGACCTTCTTCGCCCGCAGCCCGGTGGAGATCCAGGTCGGCCACGCCGACCGCGCCGAGGGTGAGAGCAAGTATCCCCTCCATAAGTTGCTGGCCCTGCAGCTCGACCTGATCACCAATTTCAGCGTCTATCCCCTGCGCCTGTTGTTTGCGGTCGGTATGGGCTTTGCCGCTCTGGGCGTGGTCCTGGGCCTGGTCCTGATCATCGGGCGGATCATCGGTGGCGATTCCTGGTCCAACAATGGCACCCTGACGGTGCTCGGCTTCCTGCTGATTTTCTGCGGCTCCCAATTCTTCGCCTTTGGTCTGCTGGGGGAGTACATCGGCCGCATCTTCCAACAGGTCCGCCTGCGGGAGCCCTGGGTGGTACGGGCGGTGGAGCGGGTCGGCGAGGCCGATGAGCATCCGGTGATCGAAAGCGGTCGCTGATGCCGACGGCGGTCGTCTTCGCCTACCACGTGTTCGGCCATGCCGGACTGGAGGCCCTGGAGCGCGGCGGCTGGCGCATCGCCCGGGTGCTCTCCCACGCCGATCGCCCGGGCGAGACGGTGTGGTGGCCTTCCATCGCCGCCTGGTGCGCCGCCCGGGGGATCCCCTGTGAATTGGATGCCGACCTCAAGGATCCGGCTACCGCCACGCGGATTGCCGCAGACCGTCCGGACCACCTCTTCAGTTTCTATTTCCGCTCGATGATCCCCGGGCGGATCCTCGACCTGGCCCCCGGGGCCTGGAACCTCCATGGTTCCCTGCTGCCCCGCTACCGGGGTCGCAGTCCGGTGAACTGGCAGCTCGTCCACGGCGAGCGGGAATCCGGTCTGACCCTGCACCGCATGCTGCGGGCCGCCGATGCGGGGGACGTTCTCGGCCAAGTGGCGGTGCCCGTCCATCCCGACCAGGATGTCCTGGGTCTGACCCGCCAGTTGCTGGCCGTGGCCCCGGCCCTGCTCGACCGTCACCTGGCGGATCTGGCGGCCGGCACGGCCCGACCCACGGCTCAGGATCACGCCCGGGCCACGGTTTTTGGCGGACGTACGCCGGAGGATGGCCGCCTCGACTTCACCCTCCCCGCCCGGCGCCTCCACGATCTGGTGCGGGCCGTGGCTCCGCCTTGGCCGGGGGCCTTTGCATATCTGGGAGCCCGACGGGTGTTGCTGTGGCGTACCGCCGTGGTTGATACTTCGGTCATCGCGACGCCGGGGACCATCCTGGCCGACGGCGGCATCGCCTGCGGTACCGGCATCCTCCATCCCCTGCACCTCGCCGCTGAGGACGGGCAACCGGTTGCCCTGAGCCCGGGTGACCGTCTGATGTCCGCCCCCGCCGAAACGGCGACCCCAGCGGAGCACCTGTCCCCATGAAGATCCTCATCCTCGGCGTCAACGGCTTCATCGGCTCGAACCTGACCCATGCCATCCTCTCCCGCACGGATTGGGAGATCTACGGCATGGACATGGCGTCCGACAAGCTCGGCAGTGCCGTGGATCACGACCGGTTCCACTTCATCGAGGGCGACATCACCATCAACAAGGAGTGGATCGAATACCACATCAAGAAGTGTGATGTGATCCTGCCCCTGGTGGCCATCGCCAATCCGACGACCTATGTGAAGGATCCGTTGCGGGTCTTCACCTTGGATTTCGAGGAGAACCTGGCGATCGTCCGCCAGGCCGCCAAGTATAAGAAACGTGTGCTGTTCCCGTCGACCTCCGAGGTCTACGGCATGTGCCCCGACGAGTCCTTCGACCCCGAGACCAGCCCCCTGGTCACCGGCCCCATCGCCAAGGAACGCTGGATCTATTCCTGCTCGAAGCAGTTGCTGGATCGCGTCATCTACGCCATGGGCCACCACGAGGGTCTGCAGTTCACCCTCTTCCGCCCGTTCAATTTCGTTGGGCCCGGGTTGGACTCCATCCACTCGGAAAAAGAGGGCAGCAGCCGCGTCCTGACCCAGTTCCTGGGCCAGTTGCTGCGCGGCGAGCAGGTTCAGTTGGTGGACGGCGGGGCCCAGCGCCGCTGCTTCACCTACATCACGGACGGCATCGACGCCCTGATGCAGATTATTGAAAACAAGGACGGCATCGCCAACGGCAAGATCTACAATTTGGGCAACCCCCATAACGATCTGTCGATCCGCGAACTGGCCGAGCGCCTGATCGCCGCCCTCAACGAGCACCCCGAGGCCCGCGCCGCCGTGGCCAGGGCCAAGGTCGTGGAGACCACCAGCGGTCAGTACTACGGTGCCGGCTACCAGGACATGAACCGCCGGAAGCCGTCCATTGAGAACATTGGCAAGGATCTCGGCTGGGCCCCCAAGGTCGCCACCGACGAACTGATCAAGCGCACCGTGTCCTACTACGTCAACGAGTTCTTCACCCGTGAGCGCTCGGTCTACGACTTCTATGTCCGCACGGGGGGCTGAGGCGCCTGCCTCAACCTGGCGTGACTGGGGCTGGCTGGCCCTGGCGGTGGCGATTGCCTACCTGCTGACGGGCCACCACCCCGCCCTGTCGTCGTCGACCCGCTACGACGAGGCCTGCCGCGAAATGGTGGAGTTGGGCGATTGGATCGTCCCCCACCTGGGCTACGTGCCTTACCTCGAAAAACCGATCCTGACCTATTGGTTGGGGGCCGCTGCCCAGTGGGCCTTCGGCACCGGGCCCTACGCCGCCCACCTGCCCAGCGCCCTGGCGGCCTGGGTGTCGTGCGTGGCTACCTACGTCATTGGTGTCGCTTGGCGGGGTCGGGCCTTTGGTCTGGGGGCGGCGCTGCTGCTCCTCGGTAGCGGCTACTTCCTGGCCATGGCCTCGGTCCTGACCACCGACCCGATCCTCTCGGCGGCCCTGGCGGTGTGCTGGGCGGGTTTCGCGGTGTGGGAAAAGGCCGGGCGCACCGGCCGGGGCATCTGGGCCTTCTGGATCGGCCTGGGCCTGGGGATGCTGGCCAAGGGGCCCATCGCCATCGTCCTCCCGGGGGTGGCCATCGCTGGCTACGCCCTGTTGGCCAAGGGCCCTTTGGAAGTCCTGCGGCTGTTGTGGGCCATGGCCCCCCTGCGGGGCACGGCAATCCTGCTGGCGATTAACTTGCCCTGGTCCCTGGCCGTGTGGCAGCGGGATCCGCGCCTCCTCGAATTCTTCTACGTTCGTATCAACTACGACGCCTTCTTTGACCCGACGGTCAACCACCCCGGTCCGTGGTGGTACTACCTGCCCCTGGTCGCGGGGTGTTTGGCGCCCTTCACGGTGATCGGGCTGCCCCTGCTGCTCCAGCAACTGGTCGGGACGGGGATCGCGGTGGTCCGTCGCCGGGCGGTGGAGCCCATGTCCCTGCTCCTGGCGTCCATCGTGGTCTTTCCGCTGGTCTTCTTGTCCATCAGCACCAGCAAACTCGGCACCTACCTGATGCCCCTGCTGCCGATCTTCGCCCTGGTGGTGGCGGAGGGGGTCCGTGCCCTGCCGTCATCGGCCCGTTGGCCCCGGTGGTTGTTGATCGGCCAAGCGGTGGTGGCGGCGGGGGTCGTTGGCGTGGCGGGGTTCCTGGCTACCGGCCTGCGTCCCGGTGCCACTCGTCTCCAGATTCTGGGTCAATCCATCGATCTGAGCCGCTTCAATCTTGACTACCTGCCGCTGGCCCTGGTCATTCTCGTCGTCCTCGGCACCGGTACCGTGGTTGCTGCGAGGTGGCACCGGTTGTCCTGGTCCATGGCCTCCCTCGGTTTGACCGGGCTGGCGGTGGTGGCCTTGGCGTTGCCCCGGGTTCACCAGGCGGTGCCGGACTTCGACAACACCCGCCTGGCGCAACGGATCCTAGCCGTGGATCCCGCCGCCCCGGTGATCCTGCAAACGGCGGTCGCCCACGACTTCGAGATCCTGCTCACCCTGCGCCGTCGGGTCGCCCATGTTGGGGCGGTCCGGGAACTGGGCTTGGGTCACTGGTGCCAGATCCGCACCGAACCCCTGCCGGCCAAGGGCCAACCCCTCAGCGATCCCTACCGGGTCAGCGGTGACACCCTGCCGGGCAGCCCCTGGCTGTGGTCTTCCGCCGAACTAGTGCGCCGGTGGACCGGCCCCGAACGTCTGTGGCTGATCGGCGACCGCTCGGCGCGCGAGATTTTGGAAAAAGCCGGCCTGGTCCCCATCGAGGTCGATCGAACCCGTTACGACGCCCTGTGGACCAACCAGCCCGTGGCCCAGCCATGACGCCGATCTGCCTCAAGGTCGATGTGGATACCCACGACGGCATGCGGGTTGGTGTGCCGCGCCTTTTGGATGCCTTCAAGGCCCATGGTGTCCGGGCGACATTCTTCCTGTCCATGGGCCCGGACCGCTCGGGCCTGGCCATGGCCCAGGTCCTGACCAAGCCCAAGTTCCTCCTGAAGATGCTCGGCACCTCGGCCCCCAGTCTCTATGGCTGGCGGACCATCCTCTCGGGCACCGTGTTGCCGGCCCGGCCCATCGCCACGGCCTTTCCCGAGATCGTCCAGCGTATTGAACGGGAAGGCCACGAAGCGGCCATCCACGCCTGGGACCACCGGGCCTGGCAGGATCACCTGCCCTCTTTCAAGCCCCACCGTATCCGTGCCCACTACGACCGGGCTTGTGAGGCTTACCGCCAGATCCTGGGCCATGATCCCGTGGGGGCCGGAGCCCCGGCCTGGATGACCACCCCGACCTCCTTGGCGATTCAGGACGGTTATCCCTTCCGCTACGCCAGTGACCTGCGGGAGTCCATCGCCTGCCGCTTGGTCAGCCCGGCGGGCCGCCATCGCCTGCCCCAGTTCAGTGGCACCGGCGCCTGCCTGGAGGAACTCATGCCTCGCGGCCTGACCGGCGACGCCGCCCTGGGCACGGCCCTCGCCGCCGAAGTCCTGGCGGGCACGGATGTCCTGCGCATCGCTACGCTGCACGCCGAGGTCGAGGGCGGCCCCTTCGCCGGGGTTCTTGACCATTGGCTCCCCCGCCTGAAGGAAGCGGCTCCGGTCCAAACCCTGGCCGAGGCCACGGCGGCCCTTGCCCCCTTGCCCTGGCGCCGCTGGCACCTGGCCACCCTGGCGGGCCGGGCGTTTCCGGTGACGACCTCGCTGCCGCTCGGGTCCGGGGTCCGGGGTCCGGGGTCCGGGGTCCCGGTGTCCCAGAGCACGGGTGATCCTCGTGGACTTTCGGCGGTCCCCACCGGCGTACCCCCGCG
>CAIUVD010000146.1 GCA_903902515.1 uncultured Planctomycetota bacterium
CCGGACCCCGGACCCCGGACAGGTCCGCCGCACGGCGGACCACGGTGAATTCCCAACCCGATTCATTGATATCCGGCGGCAGCACCTCAATGCCATCGCTCTTAAGTTCTTCGACAAAGAGCGTCATTTTCTCCTTATCGCCCATCTCGTAAATGAGGTTGGCGGTCATGAAGGCGGCGTAGTGGTTGGCCTTAAACCACGCCGTCCAGTAGGCGATCAGGCCATAGCAGGCGGAGTGGGATTTGTTGAAGCAGTAACTGGCGAAGCCGAGGATCGACTCCCACATTTTACCGCAGATGGTCCGGTCGAACTGCCATTTTTCCCAGGCCCCACCGATGAATTTCTCCTTCAATTTTTCCAGGGTCTTGATGTCTTTCTTGCCCATGGCCTTGCGCAGGTCATCGGCTTCGGAGGGCGAGAAACCGCACAACTCCCGGGAGAGGATCATCACCTGCTCCTGGTAGATGTAGAGGCCGTAGGTTTCCTTCAGGGCCCCTTCGACGCAGGCGTGGGGGTACGTCACCTTCTGAATACCGTGCTTCCGATCACAGTAGTCGATGTGCATGTTCGCCATCAACGGGCCCGGGCGGTAGAGGGCCACGAGGGCGATCATGTCCTCAAAACGGTCGGGCTTGAGACGGGCGATCAGTTCCTGGAATCCCCGGGATTCACACTGGAACACACCCAGGGTCCGGCCGGTGCCGAGGAGGGCGAAGGTGCGGGGATCCGCCAGGGGGATTTTGAGCAGGTCGATGTCGATGCCTTCGGTGGCTTTGACGATTTCCGTGGCCTTCTTGAGGATCGACATGGTCTTGAGACCAAGGAAGTCCATCTTCAACAGCCCGGCTTTTTCCACCTGGGTCATGTTGAATTGGGTGGCGGCCTTTTCGCCCTTCACCTTGCACACCGGCACGAACGAACTCACGGGTCCCGGAGCGATGATGATGCCGCAGGCGTGGACGCCGAGGCTGCGCCCCAGGCCCTCCAACTGCATGGCCGCATCGAGGACGGTGCGGGTGCGTTCCTCGCCGTCATAGCGCGCCTTGAGACCCTCGACGATGGCGAACTCGTTTTTCTTGGGGTCCAGGGGCTTGAGGCCCAGGCACACGGGAATGTCGGTCTTGCCGCTGGGATCCGTGGGAATGAAGTTGGCCAATTGCTGGGCTTCTTCCGGCGTCCACTCATAGGCTCGGGCCGAGTCCTTGATGGCCATTTTGGCCTTCATGGTGCCGAGGGTCATGATGTTGGTGACGGCGTCTTCGCCGTACTTCCGCTTCACATACTGGATGACCTCGTCGCGGCGGTCCTTACAGAAATCGATATCGATGTCGGGCATCGACTTGCGGCCGGGATTCAGGAAGCGCTCGAACAGCAGGCCGTATTTCAGCGGACACATGTCCGTGATTTTCATCGCATACGCGACGAGCGAACCCGCCGCGCTGCCGCGCCCCGGCCCCACGGGGATGCCGTGGTCCTTGGCCCAACCGATGAAGTCCGCCACGATCAGGAAGTAGGCCGGAAAACCCATACGAATGATGGTGTCGAGTTCGAACTCCAGCCGCTCGCGATGGGCGGGCGTGATCTCGTCGCCGTAGCGGAAAATCAGGCCTTCTTCGCACTGTTTGCGCAGCAGTTGGTTCTCATCCAACCCGTCCGGGCAGGGGAACTTCGGCAGCTGGTAGCCGTCCATCGGAATGCCGGAAGTCGCGCAGCGATCGGCAATCACCCGGGTATTGGCAATGGCTTCGGGCAGGTCGGCAAACAAGGCCGCCATCTCGTCGGCGGTCTTGAGGTAAAACTCCTGGGTTGGCATCCGCTTGCGCTTGGTGTCGGCAAGGGTCGTGGCCCCCTCCGCCGCCAACTGCACATCATGGACCGGCGCCCCGGCCCGGTCGAGGTAATGCACCCAATTGGTCGCCACCACCGGCACGTCGAGTTCCCGGGCAATCCCGACATTCTGACCCACCAACCCCCGCCAGTCGAGATTGGCATCAGGCCCGAAATCCGAGAGTTCAACGTAGACGCGATCGCCGAAAATATCCTTCAGGCGCCCCAACTGCCGCACCGCCTCCTCCCGATTACCCGCCACCAGGTGGCGATTCAGGAATGACCATTGGCCCGCGCCCGTCAGACAAATGAGGTCCTGGGAC
>CAIUVD010000147.1 GCA_903902515.1 uncultured Planctomycetota bacterium
AAGCTGACGGACTTCGGCATTGCCAAGGCCGTGATCATGAACACCCCCGACGAGGCCGAGGTCATCATGGGCAAGTTGCCCTACATGAGCCCCGAGCAGGCCAAGTTCCAGGGCACCACGCGCCAGTCGGACGTCTTCTCCCTTGGCCTGGTGATGTACGAACTGCTGACCAACACCGTGGTCTACAACGTCAACGATATTGAAGACCTGGTCGACAAGATGGACAACTTTTCCATCAAGCCGCCCCGTCGCCTCAATCCCCACATCCCCGAGAAGCTCGAGCAGATCATGCTCAAGGCCCTGGATGTGAACCCGGCGACGCGCTACCAGACCGCCCGGGAGTTCGGCCAGGATCTGGAGCATTACATGTACGACGGCGGCTATGGCCCGACCAATGAGAAGTTGTCGCGCTACCTGGCCCGACTCTTCCCCGAGGAATCGACTCAGCCGATCGCTGGCATCCATGACTCCCACCAGACGTCATCGGCCAGCGGCCTGAATCCCGTCACTCCCTCGTCCCAGCCCTTGGAGTAAGGGGGCCCCGGTGACGCCCTCGACAAGGGCAAAACCCCACCATACTCCGCGCCCGTTGAGCACTCGTAGCGCAGCTGGATAGAGCGTTGCCCTCCGAAGGCAAAGGTCGTAGGTTCGAATCCTACCGAGTGCGCCAAGCGCCCCCCCGCAGGATCTGCGGGGGGGCGCTTCTTTTCATGGCGCCTGCGCCGTAGGGGATATTTTCCCCGCCGTATGACCCAGATCTCCACGTCGTCCTGGGGCGTCCTACCGGATGGTCGGCCAGTCACTCTCTACACCCTTGCCCATGCCAATGGTCTGCGGGCGGACATCAGTGACTACGGCGGACTGCTGGTCCGCTTGCTAGTGCCGGATCGCCAGGGCTCGCTGGTCGATGTGACCCTCGGCTTCGACACGCTCGAGGAGTACCTCCGTCCGGGTCATTCACCCTATTTCGGCTGCCTGGTGGGCCGGGTCGGCAATCGTATTGCCCACGGCCGGTTCAGCCTCGAAGGTCGGGACTACCATCTCGTCACCAACAACACGCCCGGCGGTATTCCCTGCCATCTGCACGGCGGAACCGTCGGTTTTGACAAGGTGTTATGGGCGGCGGAACCCTTTGCCGAAGCCCAGGTCCAGGGCCTTCGGCTGGCTTACCGCAGTCCGGCGGGGGAGGAGGGATACCCCGGCAATCTGGCGGTGGTGGTGGAGTACCGCCTGTCGGAAGACGGTGATCTCTCGGTGCAGTACGAGGCAACCACCGACGTTGCCACGCCCATCAATCTGACCCACCACGCGTATTTCAATTTGGCGGGTGCCGGGGACATCCTGGGCCACGACCTGCGCCTGGCGGCCGACCACTTCGTTCCGGTGGACCGGGGGCTGATCCCCCTGGGCCACTTGGCTCCGGTGGCTGGGACTCCCTTCGACTTCCGTCAGACCCGCTCGGTGGGGGCGGCCATCGACGCCTCAGATCCGCAGATCGCTGCGGGCGGTGGCTACGACCACACTTGGGTGTTCGGGGATTCTGCGGGCACCTTGCGAGCCGTGGGGATGCTGCGGGACCCGGTGGGGGGCCGGACCCTGGAACTCGTGACCACCGAACCTGGCGTTCAGGTGTATTCCGGAAATTTCCTTGCCGAAGGTCTGATCGGGAAGGGCGGGCAGCACTATGGTCGTCGTCATGGCATCTGTCTGGAGACCCAGCATTTCCCCGATGCCCCCAACCAGCCGAGCTTCCCGTCGATCATCCTCCGGCCGGGCCACGTCTACCGGTCCCAGACCATCTTCCGCTTCCGCGCTTCCTGATCCCGGCCCCTGGTGCCGCTTGGCTTGCAGGGGTCCATCCTATGCTTCCCAGCCCTTCCTTACGAGGTTTTATGTCTCCCCAGCCCATCCTTGTCCCCGCCTTCGGCATGCCGGCCGGCATGGAATGGCTGGCCATTCTTCTCATCATGCTGCTGCTGTTTGGTCACAAATTACCGAGCATGATGCGCGGCTTGGGGGGGAGCATCAAAGAATTTAAAAAAGGGATGAACGATGTCACCGAGGAGCCGGCGAAGCCGTTGCCTCCCCCCACCCCAGAGGGTGCGGTCAAGCGCGGTGACGCTCCGGAAACTCCCAAGTCGTGAAGCTTGGGCTGCTGTTGTTGGCCACCCTGGCCTTGATCGCCGGTGGCTGCAAGGACCGGGAACCG
>CAIUVD010000148.1 GCA_903902515.1 uncultured Planctomycetota bacterium
CCAGCACCCGACCCGGTCGCGGAAGCTGGAAGGTTTCATCGACAACAAGTTGACCTGAACCGGCCAACAAAAAACCCCATCCGCGGGAACGCGGATGGGGTTTTTTGTTGGCCGCGGGATCGGCCTGGGCCGATCCCGCGCCGATCAGCCCTTGGGCGCTTGACGGGGGAATCCACACAGGGGCTTGTTGCCCTGGTCCTGGTTCAGCAACTGGTGGATGGTCATTTTCTTGAAGGCCATCTCGACCGCTGCCGCCGCATTATCCAGGCCACGATGGAGTGGGCACAGTTCATTTCCGTGCTCATTGATGCCGAGGGGACACTCGGTGATCCGCAGGATCGGATCGACGGATTGCACCACATCATAGACCGTCAATTCCACGATCGGCCGGACCAGGGTGAAACCTCCGTAAAGGCCGCGCTGGCTGGTGACCAGCTTGGACTTCGAAAGCCCCTGCATGATCTTGGCCAGATACCCCACCGGAACCTTCGTCCCCTGGGCGATTTTTTCGGCCGTATGGGCTTCGCCCGGGTGATCGGCAAGATAGACGATGGCGCGGAGGGCGTATTCGGCGGTCTGGGAGATCATCGTGTTTCCGGATGAGCAGATACAGAGGTAATGTGACCATGAAGGTCTAGCATCCCTCCGTCCCCCCGCAATGATCGGCGGCGTGAGCGCTCCTCTCAATCCCGCTCCCCTCACGGTTTGGATTGCCGACGGCTGCACCCGCTGCCATTGGTGTCAGCACCTGTTGCCAACCGTTTTTGTCGACACGCCAGAGGGATCCCGGGTTCGGTCCGAAGCCCGTCGCGACGGCGGCACCTGTACCAACGCCACGGCTCGTTCACCCCTCAAGGAGGGGCACCTGGACGCCGACAGCCTCGCCTTCCTGACGTTTGTCGCGGATGGCTGCCCGGTTCGGGTGATCAACGTCGAGCGCTAGCGTCACCGTTTACAGCCTTGCCACCTCGGCTGCGGCATCACGCTGCTTGTCCATGCGCTGCCCGTACTGCCATCAGGATGATGACCGAGTGATCGATAGCCGGGCGACCGATGATGGCACCGCCATCCGCCGTCGTCGGGTCTGCAATGCCTGTGGCAAGCGGTTCACCACCTACGAGCGGGTCGAAGGTGAGGAGGCCCTGCGGGTGGTCAAACGTGACGGTCGCCAACAGGCTTTCGACCGCCGGAAACTCCTCCACGGCATGCAGACCGCCTGTGAAAAACGGCCGGTCTCCAGCGAAGCCCTCGAAGCCGCCGCCAACCGCATCCACCACCGCCTGCTGTCGGACGGCGACCGCGAAGTGACCACTGAACACATCGGCCAGTTCGTGATGGAGGAATTGCGCGGCCTGGACCAGGTGGCCTACGTCCGCTTCGCCAGCGTATACCGGCAGTTCAAGGATCTTGACGAATTCATGAAGGAACTGCGCACGGTCATCGGCGGCGGCCCCGTCAGCGGCCCTGTCAGTGGTAGCGACCCGACGTGAGCCCAGCCACCATCGTCAAACGCGACGGACGGATCGAGTCCTTCGACCCGCAGCCGATCGCCAGTGCCATTGCCAAGGCCCTGGCGGCTACCGGGACCCCCGATCCCGAGGTGGCGGCCGAACTGGCCCGGGTGGTCGGCGAGCACCTGGCCCGGACCTCCGGTCTGCGCCAAGTCGACATCGAGGAAGTCCAGGACGCGGTGATCCACGTCCTCCAGGAATCCGGCCATCTGGCGGCGGCCCTGGCCTTTGCCCGTTACCGCGATGAACGGGAACGCCGGCGCCGGGCCGGACACGCAATCGGCACCACCAATGAAGCCCTCAACCTGATGGTGGCCGACCACGATGGCCGCATCCGCCGATGGGATCGGGGTTGGATTTCGGCCCTGATCGCCGATCGCTGGCACCTCGACCCGGGTGCCGCTGCCAAGATTGTGCCCGAGGTCGAAGACCTCCTCGCCGCGACCGCCGTGGAGGAACTGCCCCATCCCCTGCTGCTCTCCCTGATTGAGGCGGCCCTCGTCCGAGCCGGGATGCATACGGTTGCCGCCAGCCAGGCCGGAGCCCGCCTGACCCGCCTCCAGATCACCCAGGCCCTCACCGATGGCGGGGCCGAGGCCGTGGGCCGGGCGGCCCTGGCTCCGTGGTCCTCGGCCACCTATCCCCGCCAGGTTCAACGCCTGGCGGCCACGGGTCGGCTGTGGATCGACGGCTTGGACGACCCCCAGCGGGGCAGTCAAATCCTGCGCGTCCTCGAACCCCTGGCCAATCCCTGGCAGGTGGTGGCCCAAGCCCTGGCCCAGGCCAACGAGGACGCCCGTTCCTGGCGACGGGTAACCCTGGTCTTGCCCCCGACCATCCTTGGCCACCTGGAACGCGGTGCCCAGGGCCTAATCGCCCCGATCGCCACCATGGCCCAGGTCGCCAACGTCTTCCTGGCCTGCGATGGGCGCACTCCCCTGCTGTCCGAATGGCCCTTTCCCGCCGGGGCCACCCGCCTTCCCGTCTCGGTGGCGACCTTCCACGACGATTTCCTCCTTCTGCGGCGCCTCCAGGAATTGCGTTTGCCGATGCTGGCCGGGGAACACCTGGCCAAGGCCGGATGGACCAGCCGGACGGCCGTGGAGCTGGCACTCGCGGTGGACAGCACCGACACCAGTTTCGCCACCCTCGATGCCCTGGCCCATGCCGCCGTGGCCGCCGCCCGGGTCCGTCGCGGGCAACTCCCCTCCAGCCTGGCAGGGGACATTCGCTGGGCCCTGGCGGGCTTACCGGCCCACGCCCCATCCACGGCCTACCTCTCCCGTCAGATCGACCAGGAGGGCTTGCGGGCCGGCCTGACCCTCAGCCGCACCCGTTCCCTGTCACCCGAGGCCTGCGCGCACCTCGGCCTGCTCTACGATCCCGACGAATGACCATTCCGCTGCTGATTTGGGATCTTGATGGAACGCTGGTGGATAGCCGCCAGGACTTGGCCGAGGCGGGCAATGCCGCCCGGGCATCCCTCGGCCTGGAGGCCCTGCCCCTGGCTACCGTCAGCAGTTTTGTCGGCGATGGTCTGGGCAAACTGATCGAACGATTGACCCCGGAAGCCGATGCCAAGGACCGGACGCGGGCCCGAAGCGCCTTTGAACGGGCCTACCAAGACACTTGCACGGTCCACACCCGGCCCTTCCCCGGCATCCCGGAAACCCTGGAAAAACTCCAGTCCCTGGGCTGGACCCAGGCCATCGCCACCAACAAGGGCCTGGCCTTCAGCCTGCGGATCATCGCCGGCCTCCACCTCTCGCGGTTTTTCGCCGACGTCCAGGGCGGTGATGGCCCCAAGAAGCCGGATCCTTTCCAGTTGGTGACCATCGCCCGTCTGCTCCAGGGGGACCTCGCCCGGTCGTGGATGATCGGCGACCACCATACCGATCTTCGTGCCGGTCGGGCCGCCGGCACCCGGACCCTCCTGGTACGCTGGGGCATGGGCCACCCGGATGGCGAACATCCCGACGCCGAAGCCAAGCATCCCACCGACATCCTCCGCCTGGTATGATCGACCCCTGGTCCGTGTCGGTGGTCGATGCCGACGGCAACCCGATCACCCCGGAGGTCATCCTCAACGCCTACCGCCAGCGGGCCTTCCCGATGGCCGATACCCGGCGCGGAAAGTTCCGCTGGTACCGTCCGGCGACCCGGGCGGTCATCACCTGGGACCGGTGGAAAGTGCCGGAAAGTCTGGCCAAGGTGATGAAGCACCAGCCCTACCGCATCACCATGGACGAAGGCTTCGACCAGGTGATCTCCGCCTGTGCCGACCGCTCGTCGACCTGGATTAGTTACGGCATCGAAAAGTTGTACAGCGCCCTCCACGAAGCGGGCTATGCCCACAGTGTGGAGGCCTGGAATGCCCAGGGCGAATTGGTGGGCGGCTGCTATGGCCTGGCGGTGGGCGGTTGTTTCTGCGGTGAAAGCATGTTCCACCGGGCCGATGACGCGGCCAAAATCTGCATCGTCCACCTGGTGCATCACCTGCGGGCCCGGGGCTTCGCCCTCCTCGACTGCCAGCAACAGACCCCCCACATGCAACGATTCGGCGCGGTGGAGATCACGGATGACGCCTATGCGGCCTTGATTGCTCGGTGTCCGGAGGATCTCGCTTGGAGTGAGGAGTAGGATTTTTGTCCGGGGTCCGGGGTCCGGGGTCCGGGGTCCCGCGAGGTCATTACCTTGGGATCGACGCAGCGTATCCGACCCGCCTCACGGATCCTGTCTTTGACCCCGGACCCCGGACATTAGCGCCTTCCCCCAAGCTTCCCCTGGCTGCCCCAGACCCATCATCCCGGCCCGTGCAGCCGACCCCCTTCTGCCATGCCGTAGCTGCCCGCCTACGCCGGGTGGTGCTCCTCGATGGAGCCAGCCGCGCCGTCGCGGTCCTGGTGGCCGGGGGTGCCGTGTCACTGCTTATGGACTGGCAATGGCATCTCCCGGGAATTGTACGATTGGGCCTCCTGGGGGGCATTGGCGCGGCGGCGGCGGGCGTGGCAGTCGCTCGTATCTTGCGGCCCCTGCGGCGTCCCTGGGCAGTCGAAGAACTTGCCCGGTTGGCAGAACGGGGCGCACCGGCCCTTGGCGGCCGTCTGGCCACCGCCGTCGCCGGTATCGACCTGGGTGTGGCGGAACAGGCCCGGCTGGAGGCCCTCCTGACCTCGGACCTGGTCAAAACCCTGGTGCCAGCCCCCCGCTTGGGACGCAATGTGGCTTTGGCCACCATCGCCGTGGTTGCCGTCGGGACCGCACCGGTGGTTGCGCCCCGCTGGACTGCCGATGGCCTAAACCGCCTGCTGCTGCCCCTCGGATCCGGCGAGTGGACCCGCTTCACCCTCCTGGAAGCCCGCCTGGAGCGGACCGTCGCCCCGGTCGATGAGGGCCTGGTGCTGCAGATCCGTCGCCAGCATCCCAACCCCCTCCACGCAACCCCGGTGGTGGTCACGGGCGGAGCCGGCGTAAGCGAGGAACGCCGACTCCTCCCAGGCCTGACCGGCACCGCCTGGACCCACCCGGTGGGCGGCGCGCCCGGCATGTACCGGATGGTCGTCACCTCGGGGGATGCTCTGCCGGTGGCCGTGTCGGGCCGCTTGGTGCGACGCCCGGAACTGGACCGCCTCCGGGTCACGGTGACGCCTCCCGCCTACACCGGCTTGGCGCCCACCACCGGCAATGCCCTGGGGGCCGGGATCATCGCGGGGTCCGCCCTCACGGTGGAGGTCCACCTCACCGGCGAAGCGGACCGGCCCCTGACCAGCGCGACCCTGACCTTCGCCGCCGCGCCCCTGCCGGTGGTCGCCGGCGACCCCGGGTGGTTCCGCGCCACCTTCACCCCCGCCCAAGGCGGCGACCTGCTGGTCACGGCCCAGGATCAGGACGGCATCGGCCCGGCCCAGCCCGTGCGCCTGCCGGTGGCGGTGGTCGCCGACCGGGCCCCCATTGCCAGCCTGGATGGCCCAAGCCCGCGGGAGGCCGTCACCATCCAGGCGGTGGTCGCCCTGCGGTTAGAGGCCGCCGACGATCTTGGCTTGGCGACGGTGGCGGTCCTGGCCCAGGGCGAAAAACCGGCAGCCGTGATTTTTGACCAACGAGCCGATGGCTTGGCCGCCAGCCGGACCCTAACGGTGGCCGTCGGCGCCCACGCCGCTGAGGGCGGCACCCTGACCCTCACGGGCCGGGCGACGGACCGCAACGACCTCAGCGGGCCCGGCGTCGGCACCAGCGAGCCCCTGGTCCTGCGGGTCGCCACCGAGGAGCAGGTCCGCCAGGATCTGGACCGAATCCTGGGGGAAGCCCGGGACCGTCTGATCCAGGGCCGGGAACATCTCGCCAAGGCCCCCGCCGGGAAACCGGCGGACGGGGCCATCCAGGCGGGAGAACGGGCCCGGGACCTGATCGCCCAGGTTCTGCGCCGGTGGCAGGAAAACCGCTTCGATGCTGCCGCCATCGCTCCGGCCGTGGCGGCGCGGACCACCGTCGCCGACGAGGCCCTGCCGCGCCTGGGTGCCGACGACCGCAGCGCTGCCGACGCCGCCCTGGCCAAGGCCGAGCGGTTGCTGTCGTCCCTGCTGGGGGAGGGCGACTTGACCCGCCAAATCACCAGCCTCGTAACCCGCGAACAGGCCCTGGCTGAGGAATCCCGGGCCTTCGTCCGCGCCGCCCTGCTCAAGCCCCTGGATGCCGCTGGGAAACAGGCCCAACAGGCCCTGGCCAACCGCCAAAAAGACCTCGCGGCCCAGGTCGCCGAGGCCCAACGCCGGGTCCTGGCCCAGGAGGGCAGCGCCTGGCAGGAAGCCCAGGATCTGGTGCGCCGGACCGACCCCGGGGAACGCCTGCGCCAGGCAGCGGCGGATCTTGCCAGCACCGACCGCCGCCAGGCCGCCGTGACCGCCCAGCAAACTGCCCTGGCGGATCTCGCCAAACTCCTCGACCAGTTGAAGGGCGGCGACGCCGCCAAGGACCTGGCGGGCCGCATCGGCGCCGTGGCCGCCGCCCAGGAACGCCTCGCCGGAGCCCTCGACCGGGGCGAAGCCCCCAAGGGCCTGGCCGAGCGCCAGGAAGCCCTGGCCCGGGAAACCGAACGCCTGGCCAAGGAGGCGGAACGCCCCGGAGCTGAGGCAGCCAAGCGCTTGATGGCGGCCCTGGCCAGCCAGCGCTCCGCCGGCAAGGCCATGGCCGGGAATGATGGCGCCTCCGCGGGCCGGGATGCCAGCGCGGCGGCCGCCCTTCTGCGGGAAGCCCAGGAACAGCTGGCCCCCTCGCCCGCCGCCGCCAAAAAGCCCGAGGATCCCCAGGATGCCCAGGCCGACGTGGTGGCCGCCCTGCGCAAATTGGCTTCGGCCCAGGCGGCGGTGGTCACGGACGCGACCCTTCTAGATCAAACCTTGGGCGAGCAGGACCTCGACTTTGCCCGCCAGCGGCAGGTCCAGACCCTGGCCGCCCAGCAGCGGGATGTGCGTCTCCGCCTGGATGACGAGGTAACCAAACATCTCGAAAAACACCCCATCGCCCGCCTCGGGGTCGAGCGCATCGCCGGGGCCATCGAAGATAGCGCCACCCACCTGGGACGGCCAGCCCTCGGCCAGGCCGGAGTCCGCCTGACCCGGGCGGCCCTGGCGGAAATCGAGCGCCTGATCGCCATCGCCACCCCGCCACCCGCCAGCGGAAATGGCAAGGGCGGCGGCGGCCAATGCGCCCGTTCACCCCAGGCCGCCTTCCCGCCCCGGGGCGAAATCGCCCTCTTGGCGGAACTCCAAAGAAATCTGGCCACGCGCACCACGGCGGGATCACCGGGCGACCTCCCCGGCGACCAAACCCGCCTCAAGGACCTGACCCAGGCCCTCGGTAGCGGCCTGCGCCCCGACACCCGTCCCTGGGTGCTGGTGGAGCGGGCCCGCCGGGCCATGGCCTCGGCCGCCTGGCGTCTCGGCCAGGGGGACCGGGGGCTGACCACCCGCCACGAACAGGAAGCGGCGGAAGCCGCCCTCCGCCGACTTTTGGCCGAAGCCGAGCCCCCCAAGGGCGGTAGCAGCGGCGGTGGTGGACAGGGTGGAGGACAACCACCACCTCCGAAACCGGGCGAAGGTGGCGGCGGCGGAGAGGGCAGTGGACAGCCCTCCCAGGCCCAGGGTGGTCAGGGCGGCACCGGTACGGGGACCGGCCAAGTCCTGGCTGAAGAAGGTGGCGCATGGATGAACCTACCCCCCGAACGGCGCGAGCAGTTGCGGGAAGCCTACAAGCAGGCCCTCACGCCCCGTCAGTTGCAGGTCTATGGCCGCTACCTCGAACTGCTGGAGGAGAAGTGATCCGCCACCTGCTGCTGTGGGGATCCCTCGCCGCCGCCCTGCCGGGGGCGGACCTGACGACCACCATCGACCGGGGCCTAGCCAGTCTGACCCGGCTCCAGGGGGCCGATGGCTCCTTCCACGATCAAGGCATCCCGGTGGCGGCCACGGCCCTAGCGGGCATGGCCTACTTAGCGGGGGGCCACACGCCGAACCGCGGGCAGTACCACCTCGCGAGCCAGAAATGCCTGACCTCGGTCCTCGGCCGCCAGGACCCGGCCACGGGCTACCTCGGGGCCGGGGATGGCGGGCGGATGTACGCCCATGGCTTCGCCACCCTCTACCTCGCGGAGGTCTACGGCATGACCAGCGACGGGGCGGTGCGCCGGGCCCTGGAAGCGGCCGTGGATTGCATCCACCGCAGTCAGAACCGGGAGGGCGGCTGGCGCTATAACCCCGTGCCCGAGGACGCCGACATCTCGGTCACCATCTGCCAGGTCATGGCCCTGCGGGCGGCCAACAACGCGGGCATCGGCGGCACCGCCAGCCAGGACGCCATCGGCCGGGCCGTGGCCTACGTCCGGCGGTGCGCCAATGGCGACGGCAGTTTCGCCTACGTCGCCGGCGGAGGATTCGCCGGGGGCGGCCCCGAGGGTGTGCCCCGCGCGGCCGCTGGCGTGATGTGTCTGATCGGGGCCGGCATCACGGATCCGGGGGACGCGACCCTCGGCCCGGCCCTGCGCTTCCTGGCCACCAATGCGCCCCTGCACCTGCGGCAGGCCCCGGGCCAACATTATTTCTGGTATGGCCAGTACTACACGGCCCAGGCCCTGTTCCATCATCCCGACCCCGCCGCCTGGGATGCCTACTGGGCCGCCGCGGCGCCCATCATCGCCAGCCACCAGGGTGCCCAAGGCCTGTGGACCGCCGCCGAAAGCCCCGGCGGCCCGGCCTATGCCACGGCCATGGCCCTGATCATCCTCCAGATCCCGAACCATTACCTGCCGATCTTCCAACGCTGAGCCCCGACCTCCGTAGAGTCTCCCATGCTGATCAAACTGTACGACGCCGTGGGCACCCTGCTCACCCCCCTCGCCGCCCTGGTGACCCGGATTGCGGTCGGCATCGGGTTCTTCAACGCCGGTTATGGAAAGACCCAGCGCCTCGACAAAATCGCCGAATGGTTTTCCAGCATGGGCATTCCCGCGCCGGTCTTCCATGCCTGGTTCGTCAGTTACTTGGAACTGATCGGCGGGGCCCTGCTGGTCGTCGGCCTGCTGACTCGACCGGTGGCGGCCATGCTCTTGGGCACCATGGTCGTGGCCTTGATCACCGCCGATCGCATCGGATTTCTCGGTGCCGTGGGCTTTGCCAAGAAGGAAGGCCCCGAGGGCGTCACCCTCCTGGGGGATTGGTCCTTCCAAGGCTTCCTGCGGCCCGACAGCGGCCTTTTGGATCTCGCGGCGGTGGTCTTCGGCATCTGCCTGCTGTGGCTCCTGGCCCGGGGACCCGGAATCCTGTCCATCGACGGCCTCTTCCGCCTGATCTGGGGCGGGGATGAAGCCAAGAAACCTGAGAAGAAAGCAGAAAAAGCCTAATCGGACTCAGAAGCCGGACTTGGCAGGCTCG
>CAIUVD010000149.1 GCA_903902515.1 uncultured Planctomycetota bacterium
CATCACCGTCGAAGAAGCCAAGTCCACCGAGACCAAGCTCGACCTCGTCGAAGGCATGCAGTTCGATAAGGGCTTCATCAGCCCCTACTTCGCTGCCGGTGCCCAGGAACTGGTCCTCGAGAAGCCCCTGATCCTCGTCTACGAGAAGAAGATCAGCAACCTCCGCGAGTTCCTGCCCCTGCTGGAGAAGGTCGCCCAGGTCAGCCGTCCCCTGCTGGTCATCGCTGAAGAGGTCGAGGGCGAGGCCCTGGCCGCCCTGGTGGTCAACAAGCTGCGCGGCGTTCTGAACGTGTGCGCCGTCAAGGCCCCCGGCTTTGGCGATCGCCGCAAGGAAATGCTCAAGGACATCGCCATCCTCACGGGTGCCGAGTTCATCGCTGAAGACCTCGGCGAGAAGCTGGAGAACGTCGAGATCGCCAAGCTCGGCTCGGCCAAGACCGTGACCATCGAGAAGGAGGCCACCACCATCATCGAAGGCGCCGGCAAGAAGGCCGACATCCAGGCCCGCATCGCCCAGATCAAGGGCCAGATCGAGACCACCACCTCCGACTACGACCGCGAGAAGCTCCAGGAGCGCCTCGCCAAGCTGTCCGGCGGCGTAGCCGTCATCAACGTCGGTGCCGCCACCGAGCCCGAGATGAAGGAAAAGAAGGCTCGCATCGAAGACGCCCTGCACGCCACCCGTGCGGCCGTCGAAGAAGGCATCGTCCCCGGCGGCGGTGTTGCTCTGCTGCGCGCCAAGAAGGCCATCGAAGAAGTCGCCAAGACCCTCGACCACGACCAGCGCCTGGGCGCCGAGATCATCCTCCGCGCCGTCGAGGCCCCGGCCAAGCAGATCGCCGCCAACGCTGGCCAGAACGGCGCCGTCATCGTCGCTGAAATCCTGGCCAACAAGGGCAACTACGGCTACAACGCCCGCACGGCCGTCTACGAAGACCTGGTCAAGGCCGGCGTCGTGGACCCCGCCAAGGTGACCCGCGTCGCCCTGCAGAACGCTGCCAGCATCGCTGGTCTGATGCTGACGGTCGAAGCCATGATCACCGACCTCAAGGATGACGAGAAGCCGATCGCCGGCGCCGTCTACTGATGAGGTGGCCGTGGTCCCCTCGGGGACCACGGCCCTTGGTATGTCTGCAAAAAAGCCCCTGATGGATGTATCCACCAGGGGCTTTTCTTTGGTGGCATGGGCGGCTCGCCCATGAGGAAACCCACAGGTGGGCCCCCGTACCACCGTACGAAGGTGCCTTAGGCCAATACCGTGTGTTCAACCAGGATTTTGACGCCCAGCCCAATCAGCAGCAGGCCCCCCACCAATTCAGCGCGTTTGGCCACCACCGTCCCCAAGCGGCCACCAAAAAGTACCGCAGGCCAACACAGCACGACGGTGGTCAGACCGATGATCGCAGCGGTGCTCCAAATCGAGACCTGGAGGGTGGCCAGGGTCACGCCGACCGCCAGGGCATCGATGCTGGTGGCCAAACCGGCGACCAGCAAGGCTCCCCAGGCAAAGGGACTGCCACGCTCGGCACGGGCTTCTTCGCCGTCAAAGGATTCGTAGACCATTTTGCCCCCGATCAGACCCAGGAGCCCGAAGGCGACCCAATGGTCCACGGCCGTGATCCATTGGGCCAGGGCCACCCCACCCAACCAACCCAGAACGGGCATGACGGCCTGGAATAGCCCGAAGGTCAGGGCCATGGCTGGGGCATCTCGACGGCGCAGGGGCGCGCCGGCGATCCCGGCGGCAATCGAGACGGCCACGGCATCCATGGCCAAGCCAACACCAAGGGTCAGGGCGGTGAACATGGGTGACAGGCTGGGTCAGCGAATTCCTCTGCAATACCCCACAGGGGAAGGGCGATGTCGACGGAGGTGCCGAGGTCTAGCTGACGAAGAACCGCAAACACCCCGCCGTGGTCGGCACCGGGTGGCGGGCCATCGCCAGACCCAGGCCCAAGTCGCCATGACGGCAGCACATTGGCCAAACCCGGCAGCGAAACGTCGTCCATGCACGCCCCTAAGGAATTATCGTTTTCTGCTATTTAATTAGCGTATTTAACCAGCAGCAGCAAGGCGTAAGTTTCTAGGTTGCGGCCTATGCGAACGGTTTCAGCCCATGAACGTCTGCGTCGGCAACGACTTGGCGCGCGCATTGCCCTGGCCATCGACCACGCGGAATTGACCCAGGCCGAAGCGGCCGGCCTGCTGACCGATCGGCTAGCAGACCAGGGGTCGACCATCTCCCAAAGCTACCTCGCCCAGATGATCATCGGCCACCGCCGCATGCCGGACCCGATCATCGATCTGTTGGCGGAAATCACGGAGGTTCCCGTGCAATTCCTGCGTTCAGGCGAGGGCTGGGCACCCGCTGAACGAACCCCTGCCTGGTGGGTCGGGGACCGGGCTGCCAGTTTTCTTCCGGGCTCCCGCGACTGGCGTCACCTGCGGGCCATGACCCACCGGGCCGTGGCCCTGGATACCCACGCCGCCAAGGAAGCCGAACGCCTCCTGGTACCGACTATTGGCCGGGCACTGTCCTCCGGGGATCGGGTCGTGGTCCTGATCCTGGGTCGCGATCAGGACTGATATCCGCCGAGTGGCCGTCGCCGCTCAGGGGCCCAGCTGAGGCCCGTCCGGTCCCGCTGGATCCGCCAGCCGCCCCCAGCCCAAGCCCGCCCGAGGGGACCTGTGGCCAGGGTTTCCAAGGCGGCGATGGTCCGCTGGTCCGCCGTAAGGTCCAGACGACGGATGAGCCGTCGCCAGGCATGGCTGCGGAGTTCCGCCTCCGCCCCAAGGATGGGCCCCAGGGGCAAACCCTTCGAGGTAGGATGCCAAACGTCGTCCAAGGCCCGATCCAAAACCGCGAGCTGCTGCTGGGCCGCCTTGGCTAGCGCCAGCAAGGTCTGGGTAGTTCCCGGAACGCCCTGTTCCAGGGTCGGCAAAACCTGCAAACGGATGCGGTTGCGTTCCCAAGACGGATCGCCATTGGTGGAATCTTCGTGCCATGGCAGACCACGGCGGTGGGCATGGGCAGCCAAGCAGGCCCGCGATTGGTCCAACAGGGGCCGCACGAGGTCGATGCCATTGGCCAGGGGCCGCCGGGGTGCGATACCCGCACGACCGGTCAGATCCGCACCGCGCAGCAGATTGAGCAGCACAGTTTCGGCCTGGTCGTCCTGGTGATGGGCGGTGACCACCGCCGGGGCGTGCACCTGGCCGGCAATGGCCGTCAGGCGACGGTAACGATGGCGGCGACCCGCGGCCTCAGCCCCGACCTCGCCGAGGACAACCGATTCCATCATGACCCGCACGGTGGCCAGCCCCTCCTCGACATGTCGCCGGGCGAGGGCGCGAATGGCATCGGCGTCAGCGATGGTGTCGGGCCGCAGACCGTGATCGAGGTGCCAAACCGTCAGGGGCCAGGTCCCCGCCAGGGCCAGAAGATCCCACAGGACCATGGAATCCCGGCCCCCCGAGACCGCCACCACCAGGGGTGAACCGGCCGGGGGCAGCAGCCGGAGGTCGAGCATGTTACGAAAGGCGACGGCGCTGGTCGCGCATCGTTGCGCTCGTCAGCAGGTCCACGAGGGCCGGGAGCACCTGGGCCGCCGGGCCCGGAAGGTGCAGCGCCAGATCCGAAAGGGGCGTGGCCTGGGGATTGACCTCGACCACCGGCTGACGGGCCAGGGCCATCTCAATGGGAATGCCAGCCACCGGCTGCACGATGTTGGAGGACCCAATGACCAAACAGCCATCGGGATCGAAAGCCTGAATGGCATCCAAAAGTCCCACAGGAAGGGACTCGCCATACCACACGGATCCCGGCCGGGTCGGAGCGCCACAGCAGGGACAGCGATGGGAGGCCATGGAGTCCCCCGTGTCCTTGCCACCGGGCCAGCCGCAGCTGGCAGAACAGGTGGTGTCGAAAATCGAACCGTGGAGGTGCAGGACGGGCTCGATGCCAGCCCGCTCCAGGAGGTCGTCCTCGTTGGTGGTCGCCACCAGCACCTGGCCGTCATAAAAATGCTTTTGCAGGAGGGCCAGGGACCGCTGACCGCCATGGGGCTGGGCGGCGCGGATTTGGGACCGCCGCTCGCGGTACCACGTCCACACCAACTCCGGGTCCTGGGCGAAGGCTTCCGGGGTGGCGAGGTCCTCGGGGCGGTATTCACGCCACCAGCCGCCATCGTCGCGGAAGGTCGGGATACCCGCATCGGCGCTGCAGCCCGCACCGGCCAAGACCAGCAACCGCCGGACCGGCAAGAGACGGTCGGCCGCCGCGTGGACCAGCAGCTTGAGGCTCTCCATGGGCTCGGGGGCCAGCATCACCATGGACGAACGGGTTCCATCTGCATCCTAGAAGCCTACGAAGACCACCCAAGTCCGGCAAGGAAAAACACAAGGCCATGGATGACCGCTACCTAGAACCACAAGATGTTGCGTCATTCATCCAAATCTGCCGGGAACGGACCTTGACCAAGGCGGTCATAGCCTGGCAGGACGAGTGGGCCCAAACCCCCCTCCCGGACCAGGTGAATTACGACCGGGTCCGGGAAACGACCCTCCTGGCCTACCACGGCGGGACGATCATCCGCTTCGTGTCCAAGACCCTCCTCAAGGACGAAGCCCAAGCCACCCTGATGGCCGCTGGGATGACCGTCGAACTGCGGTCGCGGAATTTGACGCGGTAAACGTCCGGGGTCCGGGGTCCGGGGTCAAAGACAGGACCGGTGACGCGATCTGATCCCCCAGCGAGTCGAATCCCCGCGGGACCCCGGACCCCGGACCCCGGACCCCGGACCCCGGACTTCGAACCCTGCACATTGTCCCCCTCCTCCACCGATTACCGTCCTCCCTCCCATGCGCGTCCTCAGCCCCACCGACCCTGCCTTCAACGCCCTGGTCGCCAGTTCCCACCAGCGGTTTGCCCGTTTGGTCGCGGAAGCGGAGACCAAGGCCCGTCCCTTCTACAAGAAGGTCCTGGGGCATGAGGCCAGCATCGAGCAGGTCATCGACGAGATCCTGGCCGCCGTGGAGGCCGAGGGCGACGCCGCCGTGGCCCGCTATGGTCAGATTTTCGACGGCGCGGCCCTGGACCCTGCCAAGCTGCGGGTGACGGAGGCCGAAATTGAAGCCGGCTGGAACGCTACGGATCCGACCCTGCGGGCGGCGATGGTCACGGCCATTGAGCAGGTGCGGGCCTACCAAACCCGCCTCCTGCCCAAGGGTTTTGGCGAGGACCTGACGGAATCCCTCGGCGTGCGCTGGAGCCCCCTGACCCGCGTCGGCGCCTACGTGCCCGGCGGCGCCCAGGGTAGCCTGCCCCTGTTCTCGTCGGTCATCATGAACCTGGTTCCGGCCGTGGTGGCCGGCGTGCCCGAACCGGTCTTGGTCACGCCCCCGCGTCCGGACGGCACCCTGGCCCCGGAACTGCTAGCCGCCGCTAAGGCCGTCGGCATCCGCGAGATCTACAAGGTCGGCGGCATCCAGGCCATCGCCGCCCTGGCCGTGGGCACCGCCACCATTAAGGCCGTCGATCTGATCTGCGGCCCCGGCAACATCTTCGTGACCCTGGCCAAGAAGCGCGTCTTCGGCCGGGTGAACATCGACATGCTGGCGGGCCCCAGCGAAGTTCTGGTGATTGCCGATGGCGCCGCTGATCCCCGCTTCATCGCCGCCGACCTCCTGTCCCAGGCCGAACACGACACCCTCGCCGTGGCCATCTGCCTGGGCGTGGGCGCGCAGGCCGACGCCATCGCTGCCGAAGTCCAGCGCCAGTTGGCGGCCCTGCCCGCCGCCCGCCGGACCACCGCCGAGGCCAGCATCGCCCACCACGGCGTGCTGGTGCGCTGCGGCAACCTCGACGAAGCCATCGCCATCAGCAACCGCATCGCCCCGGAACATCTGGAGGTCCTGGTGGAGGATCCCAAGACCGTGGTCCCGCGCCTGACCAACGCTGGTGCGATTTTTGTCGGCCCCTGGTCGCCAGAGCCCATCGGCGACTACGTGGCCGGCCCCAGCCACACCCTGCCCACGGGCGGCACCGCCCGCCGGTGGTCCGGCATCGGCGTCGACACCTTCATGAAGCGCACCAGCCTCATCAACCTCAGCGAGCAGGACTTCCGTCGCCTGGCCCCGGCGGGCCTGGCCCTGGCCCGCGGGGAGGGCCTCGAGGCCCACGCCCGCTCCATCGAGGTACGGCTGGGATGAAGGCGGAGCGCCCCGTGGGCCGCGTCCGTCGCCCCCACCGCCCGCCGGGCTGGGGGGCCATGGCGGACGCGGACGTGGAGGCCGTCTTCGACCGTCTGGCAGAGGTCATCGACCCAACGTCGGACCTCCACTACGGCTCTCCATTTGAATTGTTGGTGGCCGTGGTGCTCTCGGCCCAGGCGACGGACGCCTCGGTGAACAAGGCCACAGCAACCCTGTTTCCCGTGGCCAACACGCCCCAGGCCCTCCTGGCCCTGGGGGAAGATAGCCTGATTCCCCACATCCGCTCCATCGGCCTGTACCGCACCAAGGCGGCCAATGTCATCCGCCTATGCGCCCTGCTCATTGAGCGCCACGGTGGCCAGGTGCCCAGCACCCGTGAGGAACTGGAGGCCCTGCCCGGGGTCGGCCGGAAGACCGCCAACGTGGTCCTCAACATCGCCTTCGGCCAGCCGACCATTGCCGTGGACACCCACGTTCACCGAGTCAGCAACCGCTTGGGCCTAAGCGCCACCGAGACCGTGGAGGCGACCGAAATGGTGTTGGAGGAGCGCACGCCGGACCGCCACCGTCTGCACGCCCACCACTACCTGATCCTCCACGGGCGCTACACCTGCACGGCCCGGGCACCTCGTTGCGATGATTGCCCCCTGGCCGTCTGGTGCTCCAGCACCACCCCGGCTCCCTGAAACTCCTGCAACACCGCCCGTGCGGTCAGGATCCCGCGATCCGGGCCGCCAGGCGCACCGCCTCGATCATCGACCGGTGCTGGGCAATCCCCTGCCAGGCGATGTCATTGGCCGTGCCGTGATCAACCGAGGTGCGGATAATCGGCAGGCCCATCGTGACATTCACCCCCTCGTCAAAACACAGGGCCTTGAACGGGATCAGGCCCTGGTCGTGGTACCAGGTGATATACCCGTCGTAGCGGGCCCGGTTGGCCGGGGTGAAGGCGGTATCCGGGGGCAGGGGCCCGTCACAGGTGATGCCCTGGCGCCGCAGTTCGGCGAGGGCCGGGATGCAGCGGCGGTCCTCATCGCCAAACAGGCCGTCCTCGCCCGCGTGGGGATTGAAACCACACATCGCCAGGCGGGGCTCTCGACCCCGCAGGCGACGCAAGACCCCGGCCAGTTGGCTGCCCACGGCCACCAGACGCTCCGCCGTCAGATCCCGAGGCACCGACGCCAGGGATTGATGGCAGGTGGCCAGGGCCACGGCCAGGGTGTCGTGGTACATCAACATGGTTTCGCCGGTCACGCCACAGCGGGCGGCAATCCATTCGGTATGCCCAGGAAACGGCAGACCAGCCGCGTGGATGGCGGTTTTACTGATCGGACCAGTGACCATCCCGGCGTAGCGGCCGGCCAGGCAGCCCGTCGCAGCTTCGTCGATGCAGGCGGCGGCCAGACGGCCACTGGCGGCGTCGGGCTGGCCCGGGGTCACGGGTAAGTTGGGCTCGCCCGTGGGATCCATGACCTCGGGCACCGGCAGGCCCAAACGCTGGGCAACGGCACGTATGGTCGGGCGATGGGCAATCAGGACCACCGGAAGGGCCGCCAGAGCCGGATCGGCCACAGCCCGCAGGGCAACCTCCGGCCCAATGCCCGAGGGGTCGCCCATAGTGATGGCCAAGGGCCGTTTCACGGGGTGCCGTCCGTGAAGGTCAGCTGATCCAGGGTCCAACTGAGGCCCGCGACCTCAATCCGGAGTTGGCCATTGGTCAGGCTCGGGATCGCCGGAAGTCGAGCGATTTCCCGACCATCGACCGACGCCCGGAGACCCTCAGCGTGCTCCCGCAGGATCAGAATCAGGGGCCCCGAAGGCCGTGGGAGGGAGCCTTCTGCAGCTCCACGACTTGCCTGGATCTTGCCATCGCCGATGCGGATCACCGCCTGGGTGGTGCCCGCCGATTGCAGGGTCATGACCGCCTGCCCGTCCGGATCACGATTGCTGAGGGTCACATGGACCTCAATTTGCCAAACCTTCCCCGTAAACGATATCGGGCAGGCGATGCCCACGGCCTCGCCGGGGGCGCCCGTCAGGCCCCCACCATCCAGGCGTGGCTGACCCTGGAGGACTTCGATCGCCAGGAGATCGGCGGGATCATCGAAACGGAGATCAAGGGTCGGTTTGACGGCCAAACCCGACAGGGTCGCCTTGGGAGCGCTTCCGGTGGTCGCTGACTCCGGTTGGGGGGGCGCGAGGTGCTGGGCGGAGATCTTCGGCCAGAGGGTATGCACCATCCAGGCGACGCCGCCGATCACGACCAGGGCAATCACCAGCGGCACCACCCACCCGCCGCCCGACGTGCGGACCCGGGGACGGGGTCGATCGCCGGATCCAAAGCCCCGTTGCCGCTCCACCGGGGCTGGGCCTGTCTCGACGGCCGTCCGCAAGGCCCGCAGCGCCTCCACCACCTCCAACATGGTTTGAGGACGCCAGGATGCGGTCTTTCCCATCAATCCTTGCAGGAGGTCGTTGGCCTTGGCCAACAAGGGCCGAGAAAGCCGGACCGTCGTCGGCAGGGCCGGGACCGGCTTGCGGGCATGGCCCTCGGCCACGGCCCCGGCGGTGGGCCCATCGAAGGGCACCCGGCCGACCAGCAGGTGCCACAGGACACACCCCAGGCTGTACACATCCGCCGACGGCGCCTTGGCCCCCTCCCGGAAGGCCTCGGGGCTGGTGTACCAGGCCAGGCGGGCTGGGCCGGCAGGATCGAACTCTGCCCGTTCGAAAATGCTGAGCTGGCCAACGTCCGTCAGGCGGACCCGGCCATCGGGGGCGATGAAAACAGTGGTTGGACGAAGGTCACCGTGAATGACTCCGGCGGCATGGGCGGCGGCCGTGGCCTCTGCCACCCTTTCCGCCATCAGCAATGCCATGGCCGGGGCGATCACCCCATCCCGTTGAAGCAAGGCGGCCGCCGTCTCGCCCTCAACCAACTCCAGGCTGCACCACAACAATCCACCTTCGCTGCCGGCCTCGTGGAGGGTCGCTAGGCCTGGATGTTTCAGGGAAGCGATCTTGGCGACTTCCATACGGAACCGGGCCTCGGCCCCGGCGGTCACCGCCGGATCAAAAACCTTGAACGCCACCCGCCGCTGCAAGGACGGCTGGACCGCGCGGTACACCATGCCAATCGAGCCACGACCAATGGCGGATTCCACCTGATGCTCACCGACCATCCGGCCCGCAAGCTCAAGCCAGGGAAGCGAAGGGACCACGACGGCCTTGACCTTGGTGGTCGCGTGATCCACGGCGAACACCAGGTCCTGACCACCGATGCGCAGAACCGCCCCGCTGACCAGGGGCTGGGCTTCGGTCAACCGCTCCCCATTCAGTAAAGTTCCTGCGGCCGTGCCGCAGTCCTCCACCAGCCAGAGGCCCGTGTCCCGGAAGATCCGCGCATGACGACGTTCGACCTGGAGGTCCGTCAGCACGACCAGACAGGATCGATGGGCACCGATGACATCGTCCCCCGTGAGTTCGTGGACGTGTCCGGCGTGGGTCAGCGTTGGCATGAGGGCGAACAACCTAGTCCGTTTCGCCAGCCCGTGAAGCACACACCTCCGCCCTGGCCTTCCGCGGTCTTCCGCGATGCTCCCGCCCCACCCATGACCAGCACCAACGATCTCACCGGCCAGACTCCCGTCCAATGGCGCGCCTGGGCCAAGGGCCTGGGACTCCCTGAATTCCGGGGAGATCAGTGTTTTTCTGCCCTGTGGAGCGGTGGGGCCAACACCTTCACCGAGGTCAAAGGCCTGCCGAAGGATCTCGCTGCTCGTCTAGACACTGCCGCCCGTCTGGTGCCTGGAAAGGAAGTTCGTCGCCAGGAAAGCCGTGACGGGACGGTGAAGAGCCTTTTGGAAATGGCCGACGGCAAGTTGGTGGAATGCGTCAGCATCCCGACCAGCGACCGCCACACCATTTGCGTGTCATCCCAGGTCGGCTGCGCCGTCGGCTGCACCTTCTGCGCCTCGGGAAAAAATGGCGTCGAACGGGACCTGACCCCGGGGGAGATCGCCTTCCAGGTGCTCTTCCATCACCGCCGCCGCCCGGTCACCAATGTCGTGTTCATGGGCAGCGGTGAACCCCTGTTCAACTATGACAACGTCCTGGCCGCAATCCGCCTGCTGGCCGAGCCCAAGGGCCTGGGCATGGGTCGGCGGCGGTTCACCGTCTCGACCTCGGGCGTGCCTAAGCGCATTCGTCAGCTGGGCGTCGATGAGCCCCAGGTAACCCTGGCCTTCAGCATCCATGCCGCCGATGATGAGACCCGGTCGAGGATCGTCCCCCTCAACCGGCGGTGGCCGCTGCAAGAAGTGCTGGAAGCGATGCGCGAGTACAGCGACCTGGTGAACCGTCGCATGACCTTCGAGTACGTGCTGCTGGGCGACGACAATATGAGTGAGGCCCACGCCAAGAGCCTGGCCGACGTCGCCCGTCGCTTCCACGCCCACATCAATCTCATTCCCTTCAACCCGGTGTTTGAGACCCCCCACCGACGACCCAATTGGGATCAGGTGGAAACCTTCGCCAAATGGGTCGACCAACTGGGAGGCCACGTCACGGTGCGCGGCCAGCGCGGGGCCGACATCGACGCCGCCTGTGGTCAACTCAAGCGCCGGACGGAATTGGATCCGCCCTCAATGGCGGAGGGTGATGGGATCGTGGCCAATGATAGCCCACCGACCCGTCAGGCCTGAGGCTCGGCTCAAGGTGAAACGGTGGCCAGTGAGCATCGGCACCGCCTGACCGAACATGCCCCCGGTCACCGCCAAATCGAGTCGGGCCACGATGACAGGCTCGGTGACCTCCAGGCTGACGATCGTCGCCACGCAGGCCACCTCCTGGTCCCTGGATTGGAAAAACACCGCCGCCAAAAGGCGTTTGGCTTCGGCCCGAGCTACGGCCGGCTCAGGGGCGTTGAACAGATCAGGCCACAGGCTGGTGACCGGGTAGTCGGCATGAACCTCCGCCATCACCCCGCTGGCGTCGCGTTCATGGAAGGCCTGGGCCAAGCGGGCCACCGACGCTCGCACCTGGCGCTCCGGGTCCCGGCGCCACACCTCCTCGACCACCAGCAGCGCGGTCAGGGCCACCCCCAGGATCAGCATCTGCCGGGTGGTCATTGCAGGGCCTCGCGACCGAGGACCCGCTCACAGGAATCCTCAATCGCCCGAATCAAAGCCGGGGTCGAAACACCCAAAGCACCAAGATGGGTGCAAAAGGCCCGATGGCCCCGCCCGGCCCGGTAGTCGGGCTCTCGGGAAGGGGCATGCAGGTAGCGTTCCATCAAGGGCACCGCGTCTTCTACGAGGAACACCCCCAGGTAAACGACCATCCGGGAGGTCTGGCGCAGGCTGGCCCCCAGCACCTTCCGCGTCACCCCGTCGCCGCCGACCACCGTCAGGTCGCCGTAGCCCCGGCAGGCGGCCGTGACGCCGCAGGCCGCCACCGCCGGAACCAGGGCCTGATTGACGAGGTCAAAGTAACACGAGGTGCCAACCCGGGTCGCCGCCAAGCGGATCGCCACCACCACCATCCCCGGAGCCAAGACCACCGCCCCGCCACCAGCCACCCGACGATGCACGGGGATCCCATCGGCCTGGGCCTCGGCCACCCGGCATTCCCGGGCCGCCTGCTGATGACGGCCGATCACCAACCGGACATCCCGGGGCTCAAAAATCCGGTACCACGGCTGGGTGGGATCAAGGACCGATTCCCCCAGGGGATCCTGGGGCCCCCCGGGCTGGATTTGGACGAGGTCAGGGGTGGGTTCGGTGAAGCCGGACATGGGCGACGATGGTCCGCGAGGACTCCGGGTCGCAAGGGCGTGAACCGGAATCCAATCAAAGTCATTACGCCATACCCCCATGTGCCTTACAATCTCTTATACCCCCGTCTGTTGGAGAATCCCTCAGCGGCAGGATGGCGTCCTGGGGTAATTGGGGTATACTCCTCGCATCCGTAGCCTGGGAAAACTTCCCAAGGCTATGCACCTTAAGCCCGGAATCGTGCTCCCATGACCATCATCTTGACACCCATGGGCCAACCGCCGTCCCTTCGCCAGGGTATCAGCCTGATCGAAGTGATGATTGCCATCTCCCTACTGGGCGTGGCCCTCACCACCACGATCGGTGTGTTAACCCAGGTAACGAAACTCCAGGAATCGACCCTTTCCCGAGAGGTAGCGACCATCACCACCAGCAACCTGACGAATCTTTATGCCAGTGCCAGTCTCAGCGAAATCGTTGCCTGGAATGCATCGGGGTCCCTCCGCCTGGCGAGCACGGATGACGCCGCCCTCTCGACCATCCAAGATCTTGTCCAGCGCCAAGTGCTCTCACCTGAAGTCGGCCATCTCCAAGACCAAGACGCAGATTCCCTCAACCGACTCCGATTCAGCGTGGGATTCTACCGGACCATTGCCAATACCGACCCCTCGGGAGTGGCCGATCCCGCCAAACCCGGGCTCTGGGCCCCCCAGGCCCCTGAGACCACCAAGACCACCATCACCTCCTTGGGAACTCCGGAGCAACGGGCCCAAGTCGTCATCACCGACCTCGATGACTCCGATCAGATCACCGAGGGGCATCCCGTGACCATGATGGTCCAGGTGGTGGAAGTCGATGGCTCCACCGTCACCCGTGTCCGCAACCAATTCACCAGTATTCTTGCGACCCCCCTGCCATGAAGACATCCCTTCGCTGCGGCCTGAGCCTGATGGAAGTGATGATCAGTATCCTCATCCTGGGTACCGTCGTCGCCGCCACCAATCAGATCATGATCTCGTCGGCCAATCTTCAGAGCACGGCCACGGCCAAGGATGCCCTGTCGAGTGACATCGCCAACGTCTGGAACCGATTCAACCAGGACCTCTCCCAGAGCACCTGGTACATTCCGACCTCCACGGGTGCGTTTAGCACGGCCTCTCTCACCGCTGACCGCACACTCTTCTATTGCCCCTTTGTCGTCCAGACCGCTCACCAAACGACTCCCGCCAGCCCTGGTTTCGCCGCCGATCCCCTGCTGGCGGTCTTCAATCGGGGCGGAGCTGGGGATCTCCGGCTCGATGAACTCCGGGTCGATGGCATAACTGCCGAAGTCCTGGATCAGGTGCTCCCGGGGGTTGCTGCGGACCGGGCGCTGCCCCCGTCGGGGGGATTCACCGATGGCACCTACCTCACGAGTTATTTTGCTCGCAGTCAGGACCTGATTTTCGTCCGGGCCTCGACCTCGGCCTGGAACCAGCAGACCAATGCACCCCGCCTCCTCCCCAGTGGTACGCCAAGGGACATCCAACTGCCCCTGGAACTTTTCCCAGGCACCTCCGCCGATTGGGCCCAGCCAGATCGTCACGACCAACTCCAGGTGCTGTTTCCCTCAGCCTTCACCAGCAGTTCCGGCCCCTCGGGTTCGGTGACCTGGACCCAGCGACCGGGGGTGACGCAGCCCTACGGCAGGGTCATGGAATCCGTATGGCTCGATAGTGATTTCAGCCTTCAGCCCCAACTTGAACTCAATCGCCAGACGGATTTTTCAAGTTTCACCAATGCAGAGGTCAGGCTCTTGGGGTATCAGGTCGTGCCCTCGCCCCTGGGCATGGGTCGCCTGGTGAGAACCTACGCCGTCCGTAATCCGGCCACGGTTCCAGCCCCAGGATCCGACCCAGGGCAGTACATCGCCCGGAATGGCAGCGACTACTTGGTCGTGGATGCGGTGCTCTCCGAACACGTCGTCCGGATCCTGTTCGAAACGGCGCGTCACAGCGACTCCCTGGGAATCAATGGCATCCGAGCCACGGTGTTTTTTGCCCGAGTCAGCGAGCGGCAACGCACCAATGCCCTGATCATCCGCCGGGCGGTGACCATGGTTTTTGGCATGCGGGCCCAGAACACGCCCTCCGACCAGGAGCGCTTTCGAACCATCATCAAAACCAGCACCACGCCCGGCAGTGGTGCGATCCCCTTCTCCTACTAATTCAGTAACTGGAAAATGCCATGAACACCGCTTCCACGTCTTCATCACCCCGCGCCGGAAGTGCCATCTTTCTCGCCATGCTCCTGATTGGCGTCCTGGCCGGAATCGTGCTGCTGGCCGTCGATCAGGCGGTATCCGTCGATCGCGATATCAGCCGCCTCAATGATGGCGGCAGCGCGGCGGCAGCCGTGGAAGCCGTACTTCTGCGACGGGAACATGACGTGGCCCGCTTAGCCACCCTCGGGGACGCGGCCAATTTCTCGAAGTGGTCCATCGAGACCTCCGGGGCTGATACGGCAAATAGTTTGGGCATGACCAATTACGGCTTGGATACCATCAATGGGTTTGACGTCCGCTGGAAAATCGAACCGGCGCGCACGGCGCCCGTCAGCGATCCCCTGGGCGAAACCGCCATCCCCTTTCTTGCCAATCCCAGCCCAGATCCCTCGTTCGTCATACCCAGCACCAGCACCCAGGTTCCCAATGACGCCCTGTACCTGTACCGGGTAGCTGCCGAAGCCCGGCGTTCCTCCGGCAATGATGAGACCCGGCTGGCCCAGGGTGTCCGTTACGTCAGCCTCAATCGTGAGCCGCTGTTCCGGTACGTGCTCTTCTACGCCCAGAGAGGAGCCAAAGGCGACCTCGAGCTCTCCCACGCCGACAGCGTCAACATCCAGGGTAGCGTCCACACCAATGGCAGCCTCTACGTCGGCGGCGGTCTTAAGGTCAATGATGCCATCGCTCAGCGCGGTTCCATCGACGGTCTGATGGCCCCCAGCAAAACGATTCTTGGTCCTGATATCGAAAACCGCCCGATCAGCGTCAACGGCCTCGACGGCATCTTCCGGCTCTCGAAACCCTTGATGTTCAGCATTATTAACGGCTTCCCCCTCTCAACGACCACGGTCGTGGCAGCGGGTGCCCCCAGTGGTTCGTGGGATGCGGGTTCCAGTTACGATACCAGTTCAACGGTTTTCCCCCTCGAAGATACCCCACCGGCCGGTGGCACTCCGCTGACCATGACGTCAAACGGAACCTGGATCAATCCCTACCGCATCAAAGACGGCAGCGGGGCCGTGACCCAAGGTATTGCAGATGTGAGGCCCACTGATTCCTCGGCCCGGGTCATCAATGGCGTTACCCTGCTGGGCGGCACGGCGGGCAATGACAGCCGCGATCACCAACGTTCCAGTGCCGGTACCATTGCCGACCGGACGTGGACCAAGAAAGCCAGCGCCGACTTCGACAATCTGGCCCGGAGCAAAATCAACGGCGCCAGTTTTAAGGCAGTCCAAGGCAACATGAATCGTGGTCTGGAAGCCCAGGCCCTGACCTATGTCGATGTCGACGGCAATTCCACGACCGATCACCACGAATATGCCCGGCCACAATTCCTCGCCACCAGCACCGGCAATATCACCCTCAATCCCTTCGTGGACTCCCCCGGGACCACCCCTCTGACGGAAGCCCCTGGCTATTACGTCGGCCTCGCCCTCGGCTCCGGCTCGGTGGCCATGACCCGCATCCCCGAAGGTCATGGCTGGAGTATCCGTCCGAAGGGCGATCCGACGGGAACCCCCGTAGAGGGCCTACAGTCTGGCCTCCTGATCCGCGAACGACCAATTCCCGATACGGATTACTGGCCCGGATCCTCGGCCGTCAGCGTGGTGGATCCCGCCAATCCCCGGTATCTGCCCTATGCCTATGGAAAACACTGGTACCCGACGATTGCCCCGTTCACGCCCACTGATGTCAGCGACAACCTGCACCGGACTTGGAAGTGGGACAATGGCAATCCGATGGTTTCCCAGAATATCAGTATGGTAGGTGCGCATCGGGTCGCGAGTTACAACGGGGGCGGGGCCATGACCATCACCGCCGCCGCCAATCCAGGCCCCAGCCACAGCAATAACGGTTCCTGGAGTTCCTATGCCGGATCCGCCTTGAACGGCATCCAGCGAAAACTGTATTTCTACCGCGATGCTTGGCGGTTTGTCCACCTCGGGAAATACGTGCCTGATACCACCCGGAATGGTCTGCAATTGTCCTACTACCGCGACCAAGCCGCCGTCTCCACCACCGAAAATACCTACTACGACGAAAATCGTGGTCGGCACGATCCTCTGCCCTTCGCCAGCGGCATGGCCACCTCAGAGATCGCCCTGGTCACCCCGGCCGACCGGGTGGTGAGCACCACCAATGGGGTCCTGTCCTGGGCCAGCAATCCCGCTACCCCCAGCACGACCCACTGGTCCGCCCGCTGGGTGGGATTCTACAAGCCCACCTCCAGTGGGTTCCACGTTTTCAGTGGCACGGCTGGGAATTCCAATCAATCGATCCGTCTGTGGGTGGACGGCCAACGGGTGTGGGAGGTCAACATGGCCGCCAATGCCACCACCCCCAACGCCCTCAATCTGACGGCCGGTCGTTTTTACTCATTCGTCTGTGAATTGGCGAGCTCTGCCACGGGCGCTCCGTCCACGGCCCCGACGATCCGGGCCAACCTTCTGGGCACCGCCGCCGCCGTGATCCCGGCCACCAGTTTCCATCCGCCGGCATCCACCGGTACTCCAGGCATGATCCCCACGGCATCGTTCACCGCCCTGCAATGCCGCATCGACAATCCCCAGGCCCTGACAACCCCCGCCGCGGCCAAAATCGGCCTGATGATCCGCCCGGAACAGACCATCAGCCCCCTCCAGCAGGGAGGATCCGCCTATGCCATGGTTGGCTGGTCTCCCAGCCGGGGGTTTTACACCCAACGGCGAGGCGAACCGACCAAACAGAGCCAGCGGACCATTGGATTGTACTACATCGGAAATGGCACGGGACCGAGCGGTGACGTGAATGCCCTTGGCGAAATCCCTGAAAATCCCAGCGCTGTCACGGGCATCACGCGCAGCGCCTACTTTCGGGAAGTTTGGCGCAGTCCTGTGGTCGCCAGCGTTACCGCATATCCCACCGGTTCGACATTGGGGGCAGCCACCGTCACTACACAACCTGTTGCCTATACCGGACCCATGGCAAAGGACGTCGGAGGAGGAAAAATCTGGCAGATCTTGACGCCCTTTTCAATCGGGACCTACACGGCATCCCGGACCGTCACTCCAACGAAAAATCGCCGGATCACCAAGAGCCTCACACAAACCCTGCAACTTTATAATGATGTGGGCGGAACGGCACCCCTGGTGACGGCAGATGACAACCGCACCATCACCTTTTTCACAAACACCACCGGCACAGGGGGGTTCGGGAACGGTGGAACTGTGGGTACGAATGCCAGGACCTGGTGGTTCAGCACCCCCGCTGGGGTTTATGATTCCACCGCGCGTCGCAACCTCAGCCGCACGTGGTCCAACCAATGGAATTCGGCGGCGGTGAATGGAACTGTTGTTACTCAACCGTTGTCTATCGGTGGCGCTACCACTGCCTGGGCCGCCGGGAACATCCAGATCAGCAAAATCGGCGTCATCAGCAACGCCACCCCCGGGGACCTGACTACCGTGACAGGGATGTCAATCACTGCTATTCAGACCTCCATGACCCCGAGTTTTCCCAACCCCACGATTCCAGCCGGCAATTATCCGGCGGATGGCGCCACCCCCCTGCCGACCACCCCCACGACGCAACCTGCCGATCCAGCGCTTCCCGATTTCACCAATGGCACTGCGGGACGGAGTTTTAGCATCCTGCGCTCCAATACGTCTATTTGGTTCGACTTGCATCCCTGGATCACGACGGACATGGCCTGGCGGACCGTCGCCGATCCCACGTACCTGCCCCGAGCTGCCAACTGGCCCTCGGCTTGGACCTCCGGGGTGGCTACTTGGCCCCTGACCATGGCTCACCGTCCGGATCTGTGGAAATCTACGAGCAATCTCGCCTATGGGACCAACCCGACGCTTACCTCTGGTGCCCTTCGCGGGGTCACAGGGACCAATGCGACCGGTGCGGTCACGAGCGCCAATGGCTATGAAATGACCGACGATTATCGACCCTCGGGCTTTAATGCCTCGACCACCACCGAGGTTTGGTTGAGAATCGAGAAATCCGGCTCGACCTTGACCTTCCGTTGCCTCAACGGCACGACCCCACCCACGGGGCCCACGGATTCCCGTTGGTACACCCTGCCGGGCACCCTCGACATCAGTTCCTGGGGTACCTCGCTGCTTCTGGGGCCCTGTGTTCAGTCGGGATCCCTCACGACCCCGATCACCGCCTCCTTCTCAAACCTCAAGGTCGAGACTACTCTCGCCGCTCCCTATGATGTGATCGACCAGACCGATTGGGATTCGAGCAGCGGCACCGGCACGGCAGATGATCTTTCCAAGTACCTCATCAGCCAGTACCAGGTGTTTTACGGTACCCGGGAAATCACCGAGGATTTCCTGACCTGGCGCGACTCCAATGGCCGCCGTCTGGTGAATGAGGACTGGTTCTTCCAGCCCCGGGAATTCTGGAGTCAACGGCGGACCTGGGATCATACCAACGCCGCTGGAGCCGCCCTGGAGAAGGATCCGTTTACCGCTCCCTCGACCACCTTTACCTCGACCACCAATCGCCGCCTTCTGGCGAAAACCACGGTCTTGAGCCTGGATATGCAGATGATCCAGCAGTACTTGACCAATCGGACGTTTGCCGAAGCCACCGCCGACCGCATCGTCGGCATCGGCCCATCCGCCCTCAGCAATTCCAATCCGACCGCGAAACTGGTCAGCTCCTTTAATGGCGTCATCTATGCGGCTCGCACCAATCGTTACCCCTGGAATCCCCATGCGGCGCCCCACTTGCTAGGAGCCACCCCGGCCATCAGCGGGATCAATCCCTACTCACCAAATTCGGGTCTGCAGTACCCCAATACCATCCCAACCATCCTTGCGGGAACCAACCCCCAAGTGGTCAATGGTGGCCGACTCTCCACCTGGGATGACGCGGAACTATCGACAGTGGATGGGGTCCACAAACTGGAACCCTACGGGTTGGCCCAGGCCCCTGCCTTCAAGCCACAACAATTCCACCATGGGGTACGCATCGTCAACGCCCGGAACATCAGCATCAAGTATCCCGCCGGAGCCACTTCCACCGGGACCAACGTTGAAGGGGGGACCGATTGGAGTTTTGGCGATCCTCCGCGTTTCGGTACCAGTCGCCTGTCAGTGGTCACGCCCAATCAGTTATACGTCCAAGGCTCCTTGAACGTCGATCGGTACCTCGTCAAAGCCAGTGGGGTCACCACGCCGCAATACAAGTACACCCCGATGGCGATCATGGGCGATCAGGTCACCCTGCTCTCCAATGCGTGGACGGACACGGCTTACCAAGTGGATGACGTGACGGTCACCAACACCAGTCCTGGAATCACCGGCAGCGGCTCCCTGGTCTGCGCCAATCTCGGCGCGGCAGCGACCCAGACTTCGTACCATGCCGGCATCGTCACCAATAACCTGCCAACTACCCGGGCACGGGTCATGGAAGGCCAAGCCGCACCGTTTGTCGATACCACCTTGTTCCTGGAAAACTGGAATGGGGTGGAGATGCATTATTTGGGAAGCCTGGTGGTTCTGGATTCCCGTCGTTACAGCGAGTCTTTCCTGCTTGGGTCCCTCAAAACCTACGGCACCTCGCCCTTCGGCATCGTTGCCTGCAGTGACCCCGCCACCCCGGCCAATTCGACGTGGCTGCCATTCTTCGGGGTTACGACAGCGGATTGGGTTGGTCGTTCACCGGCTGTCTACAGCGAACCGATCCGCCGCTACGCCTTCAACTTTGATTTCATGGTCAGCGACGGGACCCCCCCCTTCGTGCCTTTTGGTGTGAGCAGCGGCGGGATTGGCGGTTGGGTCCGGAACTTGTGACCGGCCCCTGAAACACCACGGCCCGGTGCGGAAAACCGCACCGGGCCGTGGTGTTTACGGAGCATGCCAAGCTCAGG
>CAIUVD010000150.1 GCA_903902515.1 uncultured Planctomycetota bacterium
CATTCGCCAGGGCTTCCCTGGCAGTCTACCGACCATCGTGCAGGCGGGGATTGCCGATGAATATCCGATCGATGATCCCAGGTATACGCCGAATTGCGGCTCTTCGACGTTTTGAGTGGGTCTAGCCTACCATTGGCCTAGCAAATGACGGCGGGGGGATGGGCTTGGTATGATGTGTCCATGACCCCAATTGAGCTTTTTACCCAAGGCCTGGGACTCCAGGCCCCGTGGCGTGTTTCCTCTTCGGACTTCAATGTGAAAGACGGCCTCCGTCTGGTACTTTCGTGCGATGAGACTGCGAGCCTGTGTTGTCCGCAATGCGGGAAGCCCTGTCCGCGGTACGATGCGACCGAACGCGAGTGGCAGCACCTGGGTTTTTGGCAACACGCGACGCATTTGCGAGCGCGGGTGCCTCGGGTGTCGTGCTCTGAGCATGGCGTGCGATTGGTCAGTGTGCCTTGGGCTCGTCCCGAGATGGGCTTCACCTTGCTGTTCGAGGCTTTCGCTCTGCAGCTGATCAAGGAGATGCCGGTGCTGGCAGCGGCACGCCTGCTCGGTGTGACGGATCAGAGATTGTGGAGGCTGATCCATCACCATGTCGACGTGTCGCGGTCGGAGCAGCTGTTGACCAGGGTCACCAAGATCGGTATCGATGAGACTTCGGCCAATGCGAAGACGCCCTACATCACGGTGGTCGTCGACATGGACTCCGCTCGCGTGGTATTTGCCACTCCAGGTAAGGATGGGGCGACGATTGAGGCGTTTTCGAAGGATTTCACCGAACATGGTGGTGATCCGACGAACATCACTGACGTCTCGTCCGATATGTCCGCGGCCTTCATTTCTGGCGTCAATGCGCATCTGCCGAAGGCTCAGATCACCTTCGATAAATTCCATGTTACCAAGCTCGTCACCGAGGCTCTTGACGAGGTCCGTCGCGCCGAAGTCGCCACCGAGGGCTTTGCTGCCATCTTGAAGGGCAGCCGATACGCACTCCTGCGCAATGTGGAAACCCAGTCCGAAGACCAGGCCGCACTCGCTCGCGTCATCGCCCTCCCGCAGCTGCATCTCAAATCCGGACGAGCCTACCGGCTTAAGCTCGCCTTTCAGGATGCCTATCGTCACTGCGGAGACCAGGGCGTCACCGCCTTGCGCAACTGGTGCTCATGGGCCCGGCGCAGCCAGCTCCCAGATTTTCTACGCGTTGCACGCACCATCCGATCGCACTGGGATGGCGTCATACGCTACTTCACCTCACGGCTCACCAACGCCGTTCTCGAAGGCATCAACAGCCTCATCCAATCCGCCAAAGCCCGAGCACGTGGCTTTCGGACCGTCAAAAACCTCATCGCGATGGTCTATGTCATCGCTGGAAAACTCCCGTTCCCCCAACCATCCCCCCGCCGTCATTTGCTAGGTCAATGGTAGGCTAGACCCACTCAAAACGTCGAAGAGCCGGATTTGGTGCCTTCGACGGTGAGATAGAATTCGAATGCCATGGCTTAGCCTCCTGGGGTGGGTTCGCTGTCGTTCGGCAGTCCGAGGACATGCCAGAGTTCGCTCTGGGCCGATTGGTGGTTCGCGAGCAGATCGCGGTAGACGAGGTGGAAGGGACGGGTGGCCAGTTCGGCGGCCCGTAGCGCGAGGAAGCCGACCGGGCTCTGCGGCTCGTGGTCGATGAACCACTGCGCCGCCTGGCGCATACGCTCCAGCACCTCCTCGCGGTTTTCACC
>CAIUVD010000151.1 GCA_903902515.1 uncultured Planctomycetota bacterium
ACATCACTGATCCTGTCTTTGACCCCGGACCCCGGACCCCGGACCCCGGACGCGCAGCGAAGCGAAGCCCCGGACCCCGGACGCGCAGCGAAGCGAAGCCCCGGACCGGGAGGGGCGTCCCACCCTTCCCCCTCCCCGCCATAACCTACCATCCCGCCCCCATGCGCATCGCCATCGCCTCCGACCACGCCGCCGTTGATCACAAGGCGGCCATCACCGCCTGGCTGGTCGCCCAGGGCCACACCGTTCAAGACTTCGGGACCAACTCCGGGGCGTCCTGCGACTACCCCGATCATGGGCTGCCGGCGACGGTCGCCGTGGCCGAGGGTCGGGCCGACCGCGGCATCCTGGTGTGCGGCACCGGCATCGGCATGTCCATCGCCGCCAACAAGGTGAAGGGCATCCGTTGTGCCCTCGTCCACTCGGTGGATACGGCCCGCACCACCGCCGCCCACAACAACCCCCAGGTGATCGCCCTCGGGGCGCGGATCGTCGATGCCGCGACCGCCGTGCAGATGGTCGACGCCTGGCTGTCCACTCCCTTCGAGACGCGCCACCAGCGCCGCCTCGACAAGATTTCCGCCTACGAGGATACCCACCCGTGCTGACCCATAACGACCGCCTCATCGCCGAAGAGATTGCCGCTACCCACGCGCCCGAGGTCAACGTCGCCGAACAACTGGCCGCCGCCACCGGGGCCGAAGCCGCCGCCTGGGCGATTGTCGCCGGCCAGACCGCTGAGTTGGCGGCGCTGCCGACCCTCGTCACCCTCCTGGGGGAGGACGACCTCGCTGGCCAGGCCGCCGCCTGGGCCTTGGGAACCCTGGGCGCCGAAGACGCCCTGCGGGCTGCCATCCCCGGCGGGCGCATCGATGCCCGCCAGAACGCCTACCACGGCTTGGCGACCATCGCCGCCCGCGGCAAGGCCTCGGCGACCCTGGCGGCCTTCCTGGTCGAACGCATCGACGCGGAAATCGAACGCACCCGGACCACCGGTTCCGGCCTGGCCGAACAGGCCATCAAGGCCCTGGCCGTCCTTGGCCACCCGCAGTTCGCCGACCTGGCGGCCAAGATCATCGATAACGACCGCTTCTGCGACCGTTACGAACTGGATCGCCTGGGCCAGGCGGTGGCCAATGACGGCCGCGACCGCCACGCCATCACGGACCTAACGGCCCCCTGGACCACGGTCTTCGCCGATCATCTCGCCCCCACCCCCGGGATCGCGGCCGTCCCCGCCGCCGAACACCCCCCGGCCCCCGAAGCCGCTGAAGCCCCCGCAGCCGACCTCGACCCCGCCGGCCCCCTCCCCGGCGAAGCCGACCTCCCGCCCGAGGGCGAAGTGCCCGCCGGTGGCGCCCCGGTGGATTGGAAGGCCTTCACCGAGTCCGAGGAGTTCAAGGCCCTCACGCCCCAGGCCCAGGGCCTGGCTCAGCAACTCGGCCCGATGCTCGAACAGTTGGCCCAGCAGGCCATCCGCGCCCCCCTGACGGATCTCTCCGGCCAGGAATTCGCCGCCCTGCTGATCCAGGTCCTGCCCCAGGCCCTGCAGCCCCAGCACGTGCAGATGGCCCTCCACCCCTACGCCCTCAACGGCTACCAGGCCCTCGGCAAGTTCCTGCACCGCACGGGCGCGGCGACCCAGGGCGACAGCATCGTCCAGGGCGTGAAACTGGTTCGCACCCAACTCCAGGCCCAGATGCGCCGCAGCGGCATGCTCGGCGGCCCGGACTATTCCGATCCCGATGAGGCGAAGGCCCCGGCATGACGGTCTTTCGCCCGTGCATCGACCTCCATGGCGGGGTCGTGAAGCAGATCGTTGGCGGGAGCCTGCGCGATGATGGCGCGGGCCTGAAGACCAACTTTGTGGCCGAGAAACCCGCCGGGTGGTTCGCCGCCCGCTACCGGGATGACGGCCTGACGGGCGGCCACGTCATCCAGTTGGGGCCCGGCAATGATGCGGCCAGCCGCGAGGCCCTGGCCGCCTGGCCCGATGGCCTCCACCTCGGCGGCGGTGTCAACGCCAACAACGCTAAAGCGTGGATCGAAGCCGGTGCTCAGAAGGTGATCGTCACCTCATGGCTCTACCCCCAGGATCGTTTCGCCCCGGAGCGAGTCGCTGCCCTGGTCCAGGCCATCGGCAAAGACCGCTTGGTTATCGACCTGTCCTGCCGCCGGGTCGGCGCTGGCTGGAACGTCGCCACTAACCGTTGGCAGACCATCACCGATGACGTGCTGTCCGAGGCCCGCCTCCACGACCTCGCCGCCTCGTGCAGCGAGTTCCTAATTCACGCCGCCGATGTCGAAGGTCTGTGCAACGGCATTGACGAGGACTTGGTCGCCGCCCTCGGCCGCTGGTCGCCTATCCCCGTGACCTACGCCGGTGGATGCCGTTCCATCGATGACTTCGCCCGGGTGGAGGCCCTCTCGGGCGGCCGCCTCGATTTGACGGTGGGAAGTGCCCTGGATTTGTTCGGCGGCAACTTGGTTCGGTATTGGTATTTTGGCTGCCATACTTGTTGAGCATTTGAGCATAAACGTAACCCTCACCATATGCAAATGCTTGTGAGCTACTATTTTTGATTATTGACGTATCCCAACTATTTGTGACGTTGGTTGAAGTTAGTGTGTGGTTGTATTCATCAAAGTTTAATTCGCTTAATTTAGCATTTCCAAGTGTTGTAAACAAGTCAGCAGTTTGACCGTGTAAACTACATTCATATTCAATAAAGTCGTGGTCAAGAACGTTTATTTGAATCAATCTTATAAAGCCTCTTAACTGCTCAAAGCCATCGACTAAAACAACGACATCGGCTTTTTTGTTTGGGTTA
>CAIUVD010000152.1 GCA_903902515.1 uncultured Planctomycetota bacterium
GTCAATGGCGAAAGTGCCGGATCCCCGTGAGGACCATGGCGATGCCAGCGGCGTCGGCGGCCGCAATCACCGCCGCATCACCCTTGCTCCCACCCGGCTGCACCACGGCCGTCACCCCAGCATTGATCAGGTTCTGCAACCCATCAGGGAACGGGAAGAACGCATCGCTCGCCGCCACCCCACCCTTGGCCCGCTCACCGGCCAGACGGGCGGCAATCTCGGTGCTGTTGACCCGGCTCATCTGACCGGCCCCGGCACCCACCAATTCGCGGTCGCGGACGATGCAAATGCCGTTGGAGGACAGATGCTTCACCACCGGCCAGGCGAAGGCGAGGTCGGCCAATTCGGCGGCCGTCGGAGCCCGCTTGGTGACCACGGTAATCTTGGCCGGATCCCAGCCCAGGGTGTCGTAGTCCTGCACCAGCACGCCACCGAGGACGTTCTTGAGGTACTTGGCGCCGCCCGGGATGGCGGACGGGGTGCCGACCGCCAGCAGGCGGACATTGGCCTTCCACTTGGGCTTGGTGGTGAGGATGGTCAGGGCTTCTGCACTGAAGGACGGAGCGATCACCACCTCCACAAACTGCCGGCCGCACATGCTCTCGGCGGTCGCCGCATCGACCTCGCGGTTGAGGGCGATGATGCCACCGAAGGCCGCCTGGGGGTCGCCGTCGTAGGCCCGCTCAAAGGCCGCCGCCAGGGTTTCGCGGGTGGCGCAGCCGCAGGGATTGGCGTGCTTGATGATGGCGCAGGCCGGGGCTGGGAATTCCGTGACCAGGCGCCAGGCGCCGTCGGCGTCCATCAGGTTGTTGTAGGACAGTTCCTTGCCGTTGAGCTGCTTGAGCTTGGTGACCCCGGCGACGCCCGGCAGGCGGACATCGTAGAGGGCAGCCTTCTGGTGGGGGTTCTCGCCGTAGCGCAGATCCTGGACCTTCTTGGCCGGGATGGCGAACTCGGCGGGCAGGGCTTCGTCAGCGGGATCGCCCGCGATCCGGGTCAGTTCGTCAGCAATCAGCGCATCGTAGCGAGCGGTGGTGCGGAAGACCGTGCGGGCGCACCGCTGGCGGAAGGCCAGGGTGGTGGCGCCGCCATGGGCTGACATTTCTTCGAGGCAGCGGGCGTAGTCCGCGGGATCGACGATCACCGTGACATAAGCGTGGTTCTTGGCCGCTGAGCGCAGCATCGACGGGCCGCCGATGTCGATCTTCTCGATCTTGTCGGCGGTGGTGCTCTCGGCCTTGTCGGCGGTGGCCTCGAAGGGGTAGAGGTTGACGACCACCAGGTCGATCATGCCGATGCCGTTGGCGGCGGCGGCGGCGGCGTGGTGCTGATCATCGCGCACGCACAGCAAACCGCCGTGGATCTTGGGATGCAGCGTCTTCACCCGGCCGTCCATCATCTCGGGGAAGCCGGTGTATTCCGCCACCTCGATGACCGGCAGACCGGCATCCTTGAGGGCCTTGTAGGTGCCGCCCGTGGACAGCAGTTCCACGCCCTTGCCATGGAGGGTTTTGGCGAAGTCGACGATGCCGGTCTTGTCGAAGACCGAGAGAAGGGCGCGGCGGATGGGCATAGAATCCTCAGGAAGGGGCGGAATCGTCTAACGACGGCTCGGGCGGCAAGTCTCGATGGCCCGACGGCGGATCGTAGCGTAGGCGGTGGTCGCCACCGGGGTTGGTCAATGTATCGACCCACCCGGCCCGGGCGTCAGGGAAACTGTCATAGGCGGGAATGTAGGGCTTGAGATCGAGGATCGGGGTGCCGTCGAGGAGGTCGTGGCCCTCGATGTCGATGCGGCAGCCATAGATGTCGACGATCCGCACGATGGACAGGCCAATGGGGTTCGGGCGGTCCGGGGCCCGGGTCGCAAACAGACCATGCTTCACCCGGTCCCGGGGTGGCAGGACCTGGGGCGCCCAGCCGTGGCTGTGGTGGAACCACGCCAGGACGATCAGGTGCGAGAAACCCTTGAGGTCCTGAAGGGTGTTCTGCATCCCCACCCCATCGACCTGCCGCCGGAGGAGAATCGTCCCCCGCATGGGCTCGCCGACCGTCGCTTGGCGTGGGGCCTCCTCCCGCCATTTCCACGGCGAGCGGACCACCCCGATGGGGCGCATGGTGACGGACAGGTCGTCCGGCAGGTCATAGGCCAGGGCCCGGCGGGCCGCCCAGGAGGGTTGCCCCGAGCGCGGGTGGCGGCCCAGGGACAGATCGTCGGCCCCGTCCGGCATCAGGCCCTCGGCTGGGGCGGGTCGCGGCGGCCGAGGAGCTTATGAATGTCCGCCACATCCTTGAGGACCTTGAGCAATTCCCCGGCGGGCACGACGTTCGGGCCGTCCGACAGGGCGTTGGCCGGGTCATCATGGGTTTCCAGGAAAATACCTTCGACGCCCACTGCCATGGCGGCCCGCATGAGCATCGGCGCGTAGTGGCCCTGGCCGGAGGACTTCGTGCCGGCGCCACCGGGCATCTGGACGCTGTGGGTGGCGTCGAAGATCACCGGCACGCCAAAGTTGCGCATGATCGGCAGGCCCCGGAAATCCGTGACCAGGGTGTTGTAGCCAAAACTGGTGCCCCGTTCGATCAGCACCAGGCGGCGCTTCTTGGCACCGGCCTTGGTGGTGGGGGCGGCATAGAACTTGGCGACGATGTTGCCGCAATCGTGGGGGGCCAGGAATTGGCCCTTCTTCACCGACACGGCCTTGCCGGTGGCGGCGCAGGCTTCGATGAGGTCGGTTTGACGGCACAGCAGGGCCGGGACCTGGAGCAGATCCACGACCGCCGCCACCGCCTCGACCTGGGTGCTTTCATGGACATCGGTGGTCACGGGCAGACCGGTGACGGCCTTGACCTTGGCCAGGATTCGCAGGCCCTCCTCCATGCCCATGCCGCGGAAACTGCTGTGGCTGGTCCGATTGGCCTTGTCGTAGCTGGCCTTGAAGATCACCGGCAGCTTGAGCTTGGCACCGACGGCCTTGACGATCTTGGCCATCTTCAAGGCGTGGGCCTCGGATTCGATGACGCAGGGACCGGCGATGATGACGGGGCGGTCACCGCCGATGGCGACGCCGGGGGCGATGGGGACGGGCAGGATCTTCATGGGGCGGGGATGCTAGTCAGGATGCCACCACGGGGAACCCGGTTCACCGTTGAGCCAGGACCTCCCCCGCCAAGGTGCCGACCATGCGCCTGATCATCCTCGGCACCGATACGGACGTCGGCAAAACCTGGATCACCACCGGTCTCGTGACGGCCCTGCGACGGCGGGGGCGGCCCACCTGGGTTCACAAGCCCGTGGCCTGCGGCGACTGGGATGGCGTGAGCACCGCCGATGGTCGCTCCCTGCGAGCCCTGGCCGGGGATGGGCAAGACCCGGCGACCATCTGCCCCCGGGAGTTCCCCGAGGCCTGCAGCCCGCACCTAGCGGCCCGGGTCGCCGGGCATCAGGTTGCGCTGGAAACCCTGGTGGAGGACGCCCGCATCCTCGGAGATCA
>CAIUVD010000153.1 GCA_903902515.1 uncultured Planctomycetota bacterium
CCGATCTCCCCTTTTGGCCAAGTGGCTTTGATGGTCGGTTGCCGTGTGCCAATTTTCTCAATGGAGTATTCCGCGCATTGTAATGGAGCTTTCCGCATGATATGCGGAATAAGCTTATATCTCAATGCGTTTTTTCCTCATTTAGGTAAGCGGGCATGACCTCGATTTCTGTTATTACCATCAACCGCAATACCGGTCATGAGATCGACCGGACTTGCGCCAGCATCCGCGCCCAAGAGCACCCTTTTGAATGGGTGGTCATTGATGGTGGTTCGACGGACCGTTCGGTTGGCGTCTTGCGTGACCATCTCCGTCCGGGGGACATCTTCGTCAGCGAGCCGGACCAGGGTATCGCTGACGCTTTCAATAAAGGGCTTGCCCGGTGTACGGGTGAGGCGGTTATATTCCTCAATGCCGGAGATGAGTTTGCTGGTCCTGATGCCCTGGGTGGGCTGGTGCGATCGTGGGATCGTTCGCGATGGCGCTGGGTCATTGGAGCCGGGGCGGTGGTAGATACAAGCGGTCGAACCTTATTTACACGTCGATTTAGGTCACCGACCGTTATTGACGCGTTTTCGTTAGTGCGCTATAATTGTCAAATTTTACATCAGTCAGTCCTGGCTGAGCGTAGTCTTTTCATGGATCATGGGTTTTTTGATGTGTCTTTTCGACTTGCCATGGATTATGAACTATGGATCCGTTGGATAAGTTTGGGAATTGCTCCGCAATGTAGTGCGCATTTGGTGTGCCGATTTCATCGTGGGGGTGCGAGTGGTGATCCTCGCCGCAATTTTCAAGAAGATGCCATGGCACGAGTTAAGCATAGCAGGAGAAATCCGCTCTTCATTGAACTTGGATTACAATTCCTCGCCTGGGTCAAGACCATGATCAAGGGGCGCTATGGCCGGTGGCTCTACCGGGCCAAGGAACGCTGTGGCCTTCGGTTCTAACCCCTTGTCCCGCTGGCTTTCACGGGCGGGTACCGTACGAGGTAAGCCATGCGATTTTGCCTGATCGTGGCGACCCTCGGTCGGGTAGAGGACGTCGAGCGCCTGTTCGAGTCCCTGGCGGCCCAGACGCATCGGGACTTCATCGTTGTGCTGGTGGATCAGAACCCGGACGAACGATTGATGGCCATGGTGGAACAGCATCGCCCTGGCATGGATATTCGCCATGAACGGGTGCCCTCACGGGGCGTTTCTGTGGCCCGTAATATCGGGTTCCCGGCCTGTGCTGGGGCTGATTTCGTGGCGTTTCCCGATGATGATTGTTTCTACGCCCCGGACACCTTGGCGCGGGTAGCGGAGCTTTTTGCCGCAGCTCCTGACGTGGTGGGGGTGGTTGGTCGTTCCGAGGTCCCGGAGAAGGCCAACCAGCCATCGTCTGCGCCTCCGGGCTGGAAAGTCTGCAACTCGCGCTATTGGCTGATCCCGGGCAGCGTCACCTATGTGCAGTTTTTCCGTAGGGCGGTGGTCGAACAGGTTAGCGGATTTGATCGTCATCTGGGACCCGGTGGCGGCAGTCCTTGGCTGTGCGGCGAGGATACCGACTTCCTCCTGCGCGTCCGTGAAACCGGCGGTCGGGTGATGCGGTGTCCGAGCTTGCGGGTTTTCCATCCCGCCGTCGATGCGACCCGCCCCGGCTACGCCCTCAAGGGTTTCGGCTACGGACGAGGCCGTATCGCCATGCTGCGGCGCCGGGGATTCCCGACGTGGTTCACGGTTTTGAATACCCTTCATCCCTTGCTGTCATTGCTTTGGTCCAGCGGCATGACCCGGGGGTTCCGCTGGCACCTCTTCCGTGGACGGCTCCATGAACTGCTCCATCCGCATACGCCGTCGTGAGTGCTCTCCGCGTTGCCATCGTCCATGAGTGGTTTGACACCTACGCCGGATCGGAGCGGGTGGTCGAGCAGTTGCTGCACCTCTATCCCGAGGCCGACCTCTTTGCCCTGGTGGACCTCCTGCCGGCTCACGCCCGGGGGTTCATCGGCAATCGGCCGGTGCGGACCTCGCCGCTGCAGCGCCTTCCTGATTTTCTTCGCCGAAGGTTCCGGGGCTTCCTGCCGTTGATGCCGTTAATGGTCGAGCAGTTTGATCTCTCCGGTTATGAACTGGTCCTGTCCAGCAGCCACGCCGTGGCCAAGGGTGTTCTGACGGGGCCGGATCAGGTCCATGTCTGCTACTGCCATTCGCCGATGCGGTACGCCTGGGACCTCCAGCACCGTTACTTGGCGGAGTCGCAATTGGGCTGGGGACCTCGGGGACTTCTTGCGCGGATATCCCTGCACTACCTGCGGGGTTGGGATGCCCGCAGTGCCCTCGGCCCCGACCGGGTGGTGGCGAATTCGCGCTACATTGCCCGTCGTATTGCCCGGGCTTGGGGACGGACATCCGAAGTCGTCCACCCCCCGGTGGCGGTGGCGGACTTTCCCCTGCGGACCGCCAAGGACGACTTCTACCTCGCCGCCTCGCGTCTGGTTCCCTACAAGCGGATGCCGCTGGTGGTGGAGGCCTTCCGCGAGCTTCCGGGCCGCCGACTGGTGGTGGTGGGGGATGGGCCGGAGCTAGCGAGGATCCGTACCCTGGCCGAGGGGTGCCCATGGATCGAGGTCCGGGGCTGGCTGCCGACGGCGGACCTCCGGGATCTCCTCCAACGGGCCCGGGCACTGGTTTTTCCCGCCGAAGAAGACTTCGGGATTCTGCCTGTCGAGGCCCTGGCCTGCGGAACGCCAGTCATCGCCTACGGTCGCGGCGGGGCCCTCGACAGCATTCAGGAGGGCGTCGGTGGACTCTTTTTCCCGACTCAGGATGCCGCCTCCATTCGTGATGCTGTGGGCCGGTTCGAGGCCATGGCCTGGGACCCGACCGCAGTGCGGGCCACGGCCATGCCCTTTGCCCCTGAACTATTCCGTGAACGCATGGCGGCGGTGGTTGCCGCCGCTTTTTCCGAAGGTCGTCGATGAGTCCTCGTGTCGTGGGTTTTGTGCTTTTGGCCCTGGTGGATGCCGCCGTGGTGGTGGGGGCGATGGCTGCCGCCCTGGCGGTCAAACTTCACGTTCTAGATCCCCAGGGTCTGGATGTGGCGGCGCATCTCGATCTCTGGCCTTTGCTGCCGGTGTTCACCGCCACGTTTGCGTCCCTCGGTCTTTACCGCCAGAGCGCCCTTGGGCGGGTCGAGGAGCTTAAGCGCAGCGTCCAGGGGCTGAGCCTAGGCTTCCTGTTGGTGGCCGGTTTATCGTTCCTGGCCAAGGTCGGGGCGGAATACAGCCGCGCCGTGTTCATCGTGGCTTGGGCATTGGCGGTGGTCGTCCTGCCCCTACTGCGGCCCCGGGTGCGGACGCTGCTGGCCAGGATCGGCTGGTATGGTCACCCCGTCGCAATCCTGGGCGGTGGCCTGACGGGGCGGATGATCATCCGTGCCCTGCGTCGGGACGTCTCCCTTGGCCTACGTCCGGTGGTGGTGCTTGATGACGGCCTGGCCAGTGGCATCTGCGAGGGAGTGCCCGTTGCCGGCAGCCTTGAACGGGCGAAGGCTGTCGCTCAGGAGCGGGGTCTTCGCCATGCCATTGTCGCCATGCCCGGGGCTTCGTCAGACCTGCTACGTCGCCTGGAATCCGCCAACCGCGAGGTCTATCCCCACCTGTTCGTGGTGCCCAACATTTGTGGTTTCGTCGCTTCCGGGGTCAGCGGCCGCGACCTAGGGGGCGTCCTGGGTCTGCAGGTGCGCCGCAATCTGTTGCTGAGGACTCCGCGAGCCATCAAGCGTTTTTCCGACCTCCTCTTGTCCCTGGTCCTAGCGATTCCCATGGGTGCCCTGGTGCTGTTGCTGGCCCTGGCGATCAAACTCGACTCGCCGGGCCCGGTGTTTTTCGGCCATGCCCGCATCGGCCGAGGTGGACGGACCTTCAAGGCCTGGAAGTTCCGCTCGATGGTCTCCAACAGCAAGGAGGTCCTGGAGCGACTCCTGGCAGAATCCCCCGAGGCCCGCGCCGAGTGGGCTGCGGACCACAAACTCCGCAATGATCCCCGGGTTACCCGGGTCGGGAAGTTCCTGCGTTTGACCAGCCTCGACGAACTTCCCCAGGCCTGGAACGTGCTCTGGGGCGAAATGAGTTTCATTGGACCACGACCCATCGTTGCCGATGAAATCGCCAAATACGGCGAGGTGATCGAGATGTACCACCAGGTCCGGCCCGGCATCAGTGGCCTGTGGCAGGTCAGTGGTCGCAACGATACCACCTACGAGGAGCGAGTCGGCTTCGACGATTACTACGTCCGCAACTGGTCCGTGTGGCTCGACCTCCACATCCTCATCCGGACCGTGAAGGTCGTGCTGTTTGGCAAGGGTGCTTACTGAGTCAGGCCGCCGGCGAGTCGCCAGGCATCGCTAACGCCATAGCGGACGGACCATTCCTGTACCAGGCGATGATCCAGGGACGGCAGGAGCCTGACCATGGAGCGGATGTCCCGGAGGTGCTTTTCCTGGCCGCTCATGGCAAAAAATCGCAGTTTCATGGCGGCAATGTATTCCGGGGGGGCCACCGGCACGACCATGTCAGCAACCGGCAGGCGCTGGACATGGGCCAGGCCCCAGCGCATCAGGTCATCGTCTCCGGCGGGGTAGCAGTCAGCTTTGAAGCCGCTGACCTGGTGGATGATATTGAAGTATCCGTCCGGCAGCCCCATCTTCCTCCATTCACCGAGACCGACTTTCCTTCCTGGTTCCTGCGAACGTTACCGGCGTCAGCCTCACCAAGTCCTGCTGCCGTCCCCGGCGATGCAGAAGCAGGGTCGGGGTGACCCGAGTCAGGTAGTCGGTCGGGTTGAGGCCGGCGAGGCGGCAGGAGTGGAGGATGGTCATGGCCACGGCGTCACGATGGCCCGCGACTAGGGAGCCGATGAAGAGGCTATTCTTGCGGATCAGGGCGTTGATGCGCAGGGCATTCTCGGCGGCATTGTTGTCGGGCGGGACGTCGGGATGGTCGAGGAAGCGGGTGAGGCCATCCCCGTAG
>CAIUVD010000154.1 GCA_903902515.1 uncultured Planctomycetota bacterium
CGAATCAGCAGCTCAACCAAGACCCCCCGTGGATTCCACGGGGGGTCTTGGTTTTTTCACGGCTAGGACACCGATCAGGTCAATCCGTGATAACCCTCTTCCCCATGCTGACTGAGATCCAGACCTTCCGTTTCCTCATCGCTGGACAGGCGCAATCCCGTGCACAGGCGAACGAGTCCCAGACAGAGTAAAGAACCTACGACCGATACGGTGACGGCGATGCCGATGCCCGCCAACTGCCCAACGACGGGATGGTGGACCCCCGTGGCGATGGCCGCATAGAGATCGGGGTTTGCCGCCTTCAAACCCGGATGGGCATCAACCTGGAAGAACAACCCGGTTGCCAAAGTTCCCCACAGTCCCGCCACACCGTGGACGCCAAACACATCTAAGCTGTCATCATATCGGAGGCGCATCTTCAACCAGGCACACGCCATGAAGCACAGGATGCCCGACACCCCACCGATCAGCAGCGCCCCACCTGGCGTGACGAATCCACACGCCGGGGTGATTGCCACCAAACCCGCCACCGCCCCGGAAATAGCCCCAAGAACCGTCGGCTTTCCCCGCAAGATCCACTCCGCCAAGGGCCAGGTCAGGGTTGCCGCACATGCCGCCAAGTGCGTATTAACCGCCGCCAGGGTAGCGAGAGTCCCGGCGGAAAGTGCTGAGCCGGCGTTAAACCCAAACCAACCGACCCATAGCAAGGCAGCGCCCGTAAACGCCATCGTCAGATTGTGGGGTGGCATCGGCTCCTGCAGATACTTCCGACGATGACCCAACACCAGGGCACACACCAAACCAGAAACCCCCGAGGCAATTTCCACCACCGTGCCACCGGCAAAATCGAAAACGGCGAGTTGATGGGCACCAAAGGCCCAATTAAGCAGGCCACCCTTGCCCCACACCATGTGAGCCAGGGGAATGTACACCACGAACAACCAGAGACTGCTGAACAGGATCATCGCCGAAAAACGCATGCGTTCCGCATAGGCCCCGCAAATGACCGCTGGGGTGATGACGGCAAACATCATCTGGAAGAGAAAAAAGGTGCCGAAGGGAATGCTGGCCGCATACTCGGGATTGGGACCGGGAACCCCACCAGGCCCCCACACCACGCCATTCAGGAATAGGTAATCGAAGCCGCCGATGATCGGTCCACCGGCACTGAAAACCAAACTGAAACCGACCGCCGCCCAGAGGACGGAGATGATCGCCGCCGAGGCCAGGGACTGCATCATGGTGCCCAGCACATGCTGCCGACGCACAAGACCGCCATAGAACAGCGACAGTCCAGGAATCGTCATGAGCAGCACCAGGAGGGCCCCCAGCAGCACCCAAACATTGTCACCACTATTGAAGGCGGCTTGATCAACCGACGCCTTGGCCGCCGAAGCCTGGGCTTCGACGGCCGCCAAGCGGGCCTCCAACTGCTGGAGTCGATCACCCGCCTCGGCCGCCATCGACCAGGAGGACAATAACAGACTCAGGCCACCGAAACGGAACAGATGGTGCAACATCGATAAAACCCCAGGGATTTTGGTGAGTCCCTGCTGCAGCGAGAAACACTCCTATACGCGTTGTATCGGAACATAATTTGATGTTTTTATCCTTTAGTCATTGTGATGCAATTATTTACATTATCCACTTTCTCTTTCCCTTCAGGTCAGGGTGACTGATCTTGACGGACCTCGTCGTGC
>CAIUVD010000155.1 GCA_903902515.1 uncultured Planctomycetota bacterium
AGTCTGATGGCGGGGTTTTGGTGACCATTCCTGCCCGCACGAGCCTGGAAATCCCCCTGACGTTGTCGGCCCACCAAAAATCCGTCGGCACCCATCGGGATCGTTTGGTGATCCTCAGCAATGTCCTGGATCATCCGTGGATATCGGTGCCCGTAACCATGACCGTGACGAAAACCGACTCGGACTCGGACACCGTCAAACCCGAACCCAAATCAATAAACGATGGGGGATCTCCAAACGGCTGTGGTCTTGGTTCAGGCCTCGGGCTGCTCGCCCTCGGAGGCATCCTCAGCCTCCGTCGTCGTCGGGGATCCCAGAATAGAACGGCCCACCATCCCCAAATGCGGTAATACCTACGCTGGCCCCGCCCCTTTGGCACCACTCGGCTGAATCCTTGTAACCGGTTCGGCGCATTCCCGTATCTCCAGGTATGCGCCTTCCCTTCCTGCTCTCCAGCATCCTCCTCCTCACCCAGGGCGTCCTCCTGATACCCGCCGCCAGTGCGGCGGACCCTGACGGGCTCCCCCTGTTGGACTGGGAAGGACGGCGTCTCCCCCCGTTGCCCGCCCAATGCCTGCCATTGGGGGAGGCGGCCCTACGCGCCGCTCGCTCCTGGGCCGAGCTGGCGGGCCTCAGTGCCTGGGATCCGACCCTCGCGGCCCGCTCCACCACGGCCTTCCACATCGTCGGCTGGGCCCTCCCCCGGGCCCCTGGACTGCCGCCGGAACCGGCCGCCACGGGATGGTGGGCGGCAGATCCGACCCAGGCCACCGCCGCCTTATCCCTGATGGGCACCTGGCCGGGGCAGTCGGCCGTGGTCAGCGACGACCGGCTGCAGCTCACCCATCCACGGACCCCGGTCGTCGGGGAAACCACCGTCGACGGCATGCGCTTACGGATCCACGGCCCAGCCCTAGCAGCCTGTCTTAAACCCATGGTTGGGGACAAAACCGCCTGGGAACCAGTGGTGACAGCGGTCGCCAACTGGCAACTCGAGACCACCATCAGCCCCGACGGAACCTGCCGCATCGACACCGGCATTCCGCGCCAGGTTCTGGCTCCGGTGGATCCGGAGGCCGTTGGACGACTGCCCCCAGCGCGGGTCACCATCGCCCTGGGGATCGCCTCCACCGCCAACCCGCTGGTACTGCCCGAAGGTACCTGGGCCTGCTCGTGGAACGGCGATCAACACCTCGTCATCGTCATGCCGGATGGTCCTCAGGTACGCCCCTGGCTCCTGGGCTGGACCACCCAAGTCCCCGAGAAGAATCTTGACGTCGTAGCCCTCGGCGACCAGGGCCCTTGGCTGCAACGCGAGGACCACGGGTGGCGACTGGCCTTCGTGCGTGAAGATCTCGATGCTGCACCCCGGGGAACACCGGCCTCGGCCACCACGCCAGCGCCCCTCGGTCAGCTCCAGGTCCGTGCGACCTCAGCCATCAACGACACGTCCGTTGCGAAGCTGCCCTGGCCGATCCCCAACCTGGGAAATTGGTTCAGCACCGACCTTGATGTGCAAATCCAGGTGGATGGAGGTGATACCGCCGTCGTGCAAACTCAGGATCCTGCGGTGGCCTGGCTCCTGCCGACCCTTGCCCTGCGCTGGTTTGCCGACGAAGTGGCCGACCAGCACGGGATGGCCAAGCTGCGCGGCGTCCTGACTCGGCTGAAGGCCGCGGGTATTCCCATGACGCGGGACGAATTGCAGGCCTCCCAGCCGGCCGTGCCGGACGCCAAAGCGTGGCTCGACCGAGCCAAGGCCTGGGATCATACCGTGGACGCTCCCGAACCCACCATCCTGAAGGAGGCGCTAGCCTCGACCCGCCTCCCCCTGACGGTCGCCACGCCTGCCCAACTCGAGGCCGCCCGGGCCTTCGGCCGGGAAATCGCCCCGCTTTTGGCCCTGCCAGCCGAACAGATCTCGAGCATTCCGTGGCAGGGTGCCCCACCTTCGGTGTCGCCCCCCGGAATCCTGCTACCGTTCATCAGTCTTCAGCGCCAAGCCGTAAAATCCGGACTGCTGTTGGTGCAGCACGGAGATGCCCAGGGCTTGGCCCTGGTGGATGATGGCTGGGCGTCCCTGGGGCGACCCTCGACCTTAATTGAAGCGCTGGTGCTCAACAGCGCCCACAACCTGCGAGACCATGCCTGGCTGACGGCCACCGTCCAGGGACTCAGCGATCCGACGCGGTGGCTCGCCGAGCCGTACCGAGTCGAGGACGAAAGCCGCACCGCCTGGTCCGGTGAACGGGTCATGAGCGGCTGGGTTGCCCAGGCCTGGTTGGGAACGCCTCAAGAAACCGCTGTTTCATGGCCCACGTCCACCCGTTGGCTGGGTCGGCATCCCCTGGTGCCCACCTGGGACCGGGCCGCCATCGCCACCGACCTCGTGGACTGGCTCGATCGTCTGGAAAACCCGGCGGTACCGGTCCTCGACCTGGACCTCACCGTTGGGCGCTCCCGCTTCATCCAGGCTCTGATTCCGTCCACGGAGATGATCCGGACGCAGCTGGAGGTCGGCAGGATCCGCCACCACCTGACCCGCCTGGCGGGGGCGATCGTTCTGCAGGCACGCCGTCAGCCGTTACCGGAGAATCCGGCCGATCTGGGACGGGCATTGACCATCCCAGGACCGACGGGACCGCTCTCCTGCACCTGGCAACGGCTGGATGGCACCTCGTTCCGTCTTGCCCTCGATGTTCGTGGCTCGGAACCTGCGGAAATACTGGCCAAAAAATGGCAACAGTGGCAAAAGGAAACCCTCCCGGACACCAGCGCAACCTTGGTTATCAGTGGAACTCTCCCACTCATTCAGGTGCATCAGGTCGCCGCTCCCAAGGCCCCGAATCCCAACTTCTGAGATGCCTGCGGCCCGGCCAGCGCATCCTCACGCCATGGAAGGTTCCCCGCTACCGGTGACACGTTGGAGCCAAGTGGTGCTGGCCGGCGGCGATGATGCCGCCGGCCGCAGTGCTTTGGAATGGCTGTTCCGCATGTATGGCGAGCCCCTCCGGATGCATGTCCGCCGGGCCGGGTGGCGCGACGACGAAGAGGTCCTGCAAGACTTCTGGGTCACCCTCCTGGAACGACGGGCCATGGGCACCGCCGATGCCGCCCGGGGTCGGTTCCGTTCCTGGCTGCTGACATGCCTAGACCATTTCCTGGCTGACCGCGCGGCGGCCGCCGCGGCGGGTAAACGGGGCGGCGGCCGGGCGACGGCCGGACTCCCCGCGGAAGACCTGTTCGCCGATCCCGACGCCACGGATCCAGCCCAGAGCTTCGACCGGGCCTGGGCGTCCAGGCTGTTGACCCGCGCCCGGGAACGCCTGGGCGGAGAGATCGATGACCTGCGGTTTCGCACCCTGTCGCCGTTCTTGCTGGCCAACGGTGACGCTATCGCGTACCGAACGGCTGGAGCGGCCCTCGGCCTGGGCGAGGGAGCGGTCAAAGTCGCCGTCCACCGCCTGCGCCTGGCCTTCCGCCAAGCCGTGCGGGCCGAAATCGCGGACACCCTGGCGGATCCCTCAACTTCGGCCATCGACGCCGAATTGGCGGATCTCTGCGCGGCCCTGACAAGGTAATGTATGCAACCTGATCCGGTATTTGATGCCCTTGCTCCTGATGCCCTGTCGGGACTGCTCTCGTCGGCGGTGGACGCCAAAGCGCCGACCGTGACGGGCACCACTCCCGATGGCTGGGTGCCACCGGATCCCGCCACACTGACCGGATTGACGCCCCATCTGGTGGTGGAATCCCTGTTGGGCGTCGGCGGTATGGGAGCCGTGTACCGGGCCCGCCAGGAGCACCTGGACCGGCCCGTGGCCCTCAAACTGATGGCCCCCGCCCTGGCGGCCGATCCCGCCTTCACCGCCCGCTTCCAGCGCGAAGCCCGGGTCCTCGCCCGCTTGGATCATCCCCACATCGTCCGCCTCCATGATGCGGGCAGCGATGACACCGGGCGCCTGTGGCTGATCATGGAACTGGTCGAGGGCGCCAGCCTGCGCCAAGTCCTGGACACCGGACGCTTCTCCGCCGCCGAGGCCCTGGGCCTGCTGCCGGACCTGTGCGCGGCCCTGGCCTATGCCCATGGCCAGGGGGTGGTCCACCGGGACCTCAAACCGGAAAACATTCTCGTCGATGCCGCCGGTCGTCTGCGCATCGCCGACTTCGGTCTGGCCAAACTGATGGCCGGGGAACCTGGCAGTCAGGCCCTCACCGGCACCGGCCAGGTCCTCGGAACCGCCGCCTACATGGCCCCCGAACAGGTGATCGGGTCCCCCGACATCGACCACCGGGCCGACCTCTACGCCCTCGGGGTCCTGGCCTATGAACTCCTGACCGGCCACCTGCCCCTGGGCCGCTTCGAGCCGCCTTCCCGCCAGCCCGGGGTCGATGTCCGACTGGATAGCGTCATCCTCCGGGCGTTGGAACGGGATCCGGGTCGGCGCTGGCAGCAGGCCACGGATTTCGGCGTGGCCCTGGGTCAGGCCAAGGCTCCGACGCCACTGCCGCCCTCGACGGAGCTAGCCCCCCTGCCGGCTCTTTTAACACCCTTCGCCCCCCTCATTCCGGCACTCTGTGCGGCCCTGGGCGGCGCGCTGGTAACCCTGCTCGCCCACGACCACATCGGCTGGGCCGGGCAATGCCTGATCCTGCTCTTGGTATTGTTCCTGCTGACGCCCCTCATGGGTCCGTTGGATCCCGAGGAACCGCCCCAGGAACCCCTACGCCAACTACGCTGCCGACCCGAACAAGGCCAATGGCTTGGGCTGGCCACCGGGCTGGCCGCCTGCACGCCGATGCCCGTTTGGGCCTGGCGTCTCGCGTTTGTGATCGCTTGCGGGTGGTGGGGCCTCGGATTCGTCGCCTACGTGGCGGGATGGCTCAGCCTGCGACGGCATTCATGAACCTCGCAGGTTCATGGATACGGGCAAAATCACTTCCAAATCGGACTGGAGACGAGGTAGTCGTTACCGTGGCGACTCGCCACGGAACCGTCGTACAAAGCCGCGTTGGACCGCCGACGATGGCGGAGAGCAATCATATTGCCCTGACCCGTGCCTTCCATCGAATCCTCCCAAGCGAAGGCATCATAGGTGCTGTGGGTATTGTAGACCTTCCAGTGGGCACCGTCAGCGAACATAAAGACTGCGGCTTTGGCCTTGGCAGTACTGATCGTGTACGTCGTTGACGCCGTGTAGGCATTAGATCCGCCAACCGCCGTAAAATTGCCAGAGTAACAGTACATCAGTCCGATGTTTATACTGGCGGCAACGGTGACCGGGCACATCAACCCTCTCATGATGTTGCTGCCCGTCACGTTGGCTCTGCTGGAATCCTCCAATCGGTTCAAGTAGTCCACATTGGTATCCCAGCGGGTGGCCACCGCAGCACCCGCGGTGGTTGTGCA